>JAEUPD010000152.1 GCA_016788525.1 Rubrivivax sp. | reverse complement strand
TGCCCGAGTTGCCCGCGCGCACGAACGACTTGCAGGCGTCGAAGTCGATCGCGAAGTCGGCCACCTTGTCGGCCGGCACCTCGATGCCGATGTTCATCTTCAGCCCGCTTTGCTGGCCGCTGGGCGTGGTGAGCGCGGTCTCGGCGCCACCCACCGGCTGCACGGCGTTGGCCAGCGGGGTGGTGGCGGTGTTTTCGGCGAGCACCAGGCGCATCTGCGTGTAGGTGCCGGCAGGCAGGCGCTTCTCGCCCAGCGGCAACAGCGTGCCGTTGGTCAGGGTCAGCAGGTCCACGCGCTGAGGCGTGGGCAGCACCACCTCCTGCCACTCGCCATCGGTGTCGGGCGCGGTGGCGCTCTTGTGCACGCGCACCTTCACCACCGTGACCCAGGCGTGCTCGAAACCGCAGGTGGGCGTGTCGGTGAGGGCCAGGCGCAGCGTGCCGGTGCCGCTGTCGGCGCCGCCCCCGCCGCAGCTGACCAGTGCCACTGCGCCGATTGCGGCAGCCAGCGAGGCGAGAGCTGGGGTGGTGTAGTTGAAGGCCTTCATGTTGCTGCTCCAGATCGTGCGCAGGGGCTGCCTGCATGGTTGGGCGGCGGCACACGCGTCGCGATCAGCGTGAACGGCCTGCCCTGCCGGTCCTCGGAAGACGAGGCCAAGGTTACGGCGTGGGGCATCGAGGTTGGTGCGGCGACGGGCGTCATCCCCGAATCGGGGGGCCGGCAATTCGAACCGGATTGCAAGCAATGCGCCGCGCTGGTCGACGGGTGTCGCCTGCGGTATCGAACTGTGGCCGCCTCGCGCCGCTGCGCCGACAACGCTTCCGCTCGGCGCGATTCGGCCGCCCGGACACCTGGCTTAGGACATGAAGCCGAGCCCGGGCGCGCCGAAGTTGGCCAGGTTGGGAAGGATGATCCGCAGGTCGCCGCTCGAGACGCCGAACCACGCCCCGAGCGTGGCCGCCAGTTGGTCGACCGAACTCACCGGCAGCAGCGAGCCGTTGCCCAGTTGGTCGGCGCTGCCGTCGAAGTTGTTGTTGCCGGCGTTCTTGGTGGCCAGCGCCGGAAAGGCGCCGTAGAGGTCGCCGCCGCGCACCGCGCCGCCCATGACGAAGTGGTGCGCGCCCCAGCCGTGGTCGGTGCCGTCGCCGTTGCTGGTGAAGGTGCGGCCGAAGTCGCTGGCGGTGAAGGTGGTGACCAGCGGCCGCGCGCCCTGCGCGCCGAAGGCGGTGAGGCGGCCCAGCGCATCGTCGAAGTACTTCAGCGCGTGGTTCACGCGGGCCATCAGGTCGGCGTGGTTGCGGTTTTGCAGGTCGTGCGTGTCGAAGCCGCCCAGGCTGACGAAGAACACCTGCCGCCGCACGCCGGTGGCGCCGCGCAGGCCGGCGTCGATCATGCGCGCCACCACCTGCAGCTGCTGCGCCACGGCGTTGAAGGCAGGCGCGCCGGTGAGCGGGTTCGCGTACTGCAGCTTCGGGTCGGTGTTGGCGTTGTAGGCCGCGCCACCGGCGGGCGGCGTGCCGAAGTCGGCCTCGCTGGCGGCGCGCAACGCGTTGCGCAGCGTCGTCTCGGCGGCGATCGAGCGCTGCGAGACGGCGGCCAGGTCGGCCTCGAAGACGTGGCCGCTGCGCGCGCCGCTGACGATGCGGTTCAGCGCATCGGCCACCGCGGTGGAGCCGTACACCTGGCCACCGGCGTTGGCGCCCAGGCGGATGGCGCCGCCGGCACCCACCTGGTACTGCTGCACGCTGTTGCCGCTGAGCCAGACCGCGCTGCCGCTGGCCGAAACGGCAGTGAAGACGGTGTTGGTGTTCATCGCCGCCAGCACGTCGCCCATGCGGCCGCCCCAGCCCCTGGTGGCCCCTTCCGGTGCCAGGGCCTGCCAGGTGCTCTGCTGGTCGTTGTGCGAGAACAGGCGCGCCGGTTTCGGGTGCGCAGCAAGGTTGTATTGCGCCTTGGTCGTCGGCATCACCAACGGGCCGACGTTAGGCACGATGGCCAGCCGCGAACCGGCGCCGGCGTTGAACATCGCGGCCAGGTCGGGCAGCAGCGGGTGCAGCGCGAAGGTGCGGCTTTGCGTGTTCAGCGGCGTGATCGGCAGCACGCCGCCCAGGCGGGCCGGCGTGCCGGCAGCGGCTGCGCCGTCCGCCGCCACGCCCGGAGCGCGCAGCGCGATCGGGTCGGGCGCCTGGTTGCGCGTGGTGGTGTAGGCGGCCCAGCTGGTGCCTGCGGTGGGTGCGCCGGCGCCGTTGTGGCCCTCGGTAGCGAGCACGGTGTTGAAAGCATCGTTGCCGCCGAACAGGAACAGGCAGACGATGGCGCGGTAGTCGGGTGCGGCCTGGGCCGCCGCCGAGCCCGCGGCCAGCAGATTCAGCGCCAGCGGTGCGCCGGTGCCGGCCAGCAGCGACATGGCTGCGCCGTGGCGCATGAACAGCCGCCGCGAGGCTCCAAATTGCAGCGCAGGGGCGGCGACGAGCGGTGCGCGGTGCCCCGCGTCGCGCAGCGCCGGCATCGCGGCGGGTCGGTGATTGCGACGTGCCATGTTTGGGCTCCCAGCGCTTCAGCGCAGCACCACGAATTCGGGCGCGGCCAGGGTCAGCAGAATGGCCGCGTTGACGCGGTTGCGCTTGGCGGCATCGACCTGTGCCTGGTTGGTGCCGCCGGCGTTGAGCGCTGGGATGGCAATGCTGCCCGCGGCCGCGGCGATCTCGGCTTTCAGCGCCGCTCCTGCCGCGCCGTAGGTGAGGCGCGAGGTCACGCGCTCGACCAGCGCCGGGGCGTCCGCGGCCAGGGCCAGCTCGGCGGCGTAGCTGCCCTGCAGGTCGCGGCGGTTGAACGGCGCGCCATTGCCCAGGCCCACGCCGGCGCTGAGGTTGTCGCGCATGAAGTTCACGTAGCCGGCGGCGCTGGTCTCGCTGGCCAGTTGCATTTCGGGGGCGACGAGGTTGCGCGCCGCGGCCTGCGTGCCCGGCGGCACGAAGCCCGGGCGGTAGAAGTTGAACACCGAGGGCGAGCGCATCGGCGTCTGGCCCAGCGAGGTGCCGGGGTTGTCGGTGTTGCCGACGCGGAAGTGGCCGCTGTCGCTCGCGTGCGGGAAGGCGCGCAGGAATGCCGCCAGGCGCAGCACCGGCTCGCGCACCTTGCCGGAGGTGTCGGTCTTCGTGCGCGCCTCGGAGTGCATCAGCACGGCCTTGAGCACGGCCTTCAGGTCGCCGCGCACGCCAGCGCCGTTGTCGTTGAAGGCCGCGGCCACCGCGCCGACGTAGGCCGGGCTCGGGTTGCTGGTGACGAAGCGCTGGATGAGCTGGCGGCCGATGAACGGGCCGACGTTGGAATGCTGGTGCAGCCGGTCCAGCGCTGCGGCCAGGCTGGCCGAAGGGTCGGCGGTGGACTGCGCGGCGATCGTCATGCCGAGAAAGGACTTCGACTCGGTGCTGTGGAAGGCCGGGTAGCCGAGCATCGGCTTGAACCAGCGGTCGGGGTCGGTGGCGCCGCCGCTGGTGCCGTTGTTGAAGCAGCCCGTGGCCGGGTAGGCCGGGCAGTCCCAGCTCCAGCCGGTGAAGACCTTGGCCAGGCCGGAGATGTCTGCCGGCGTGTAGGTCTCGAGGGCCGCGCCGCCCGGGCCGGCCTTCGCGCTGCCGTCCAGGTTCAGCTCGACCAGCCCGATCGAGAACAGCTGCATCACCTCGCGCGCGTAGTTTTCGTCGGGCACGCGGCCGGTGGCGGCGTTGGCCTTCTGGTTGCGCAGGTGCGAGAGGTAGGCACCCATCATCGGGTGGCGCGACACGGCCTCCAGCAGGCTGCGGTAGTTGCCCAGGCCCCGCTCGCCGAGCATGTCGAGGTACTCGGCCACGGCGCGCGGGTTGTCGCCCACGGTGCCGTCGACCAGCGAGACGACCATGATCTGGCTGAGCGCGTAGGCCATGCGCTGGCGCAGCTGGTCGGGGCCGGTGACGGCCTGCTTCCAGAAACTCTCGAAGACCTCGCTCTGGCCGGCACTGCTGGCCGGGTTGGCGGCCTTGACCTCGGCGTCGCGCGCTTCCCAGTGGGCGCGGTGCAGCTGCGCCGGCGTGCGCGCAAACTGCTCGTCGATCCACGCGGCGTAGCCGAGGGCCATCACGCGGTCGATGTCGGCATCGACCGGCCCGAAGGTGGCCTGGGCCAGGAAGCGCGCGGCGTCGTCGCGCGTGGCCGGCTTGTCGGCGGTGGGCGGGGGTGTGCCACCGCCATCACCGCCGCCATCACCACCGCAGGCGGCGAGTACGACGGCCGTGGCCGCGGCAACGAGCGCGGCGCGCAAGGGGTCAAGCCTCATGGCCGCATCCTCCCTGGGATCGTGCTGCGACAGCGGCCATTCTCGCGCCGCGCCTTCGATTGCGGGCGCGTAGGTGCCGCCGAGGGCCGTTCGGCGTTACCGATCGAAGCGTCTGCTACGCGCCGACGCAGATGGCGCGCGCGTCAGAGCACGGGCGCCAGGGCGCGCCGGGCGGCATCGGGCTCGATGCCCTCGCGCCGGGCCCAGTCGGCGAGCTGGTCGTCGCCGATGCGGCCGACATTGAAGTAGCGCGCCTCGGGGTGCGCGAGATAGAAGCCGCTGACGCTGGCCGCCGGCGTCATCGCCAGGCTGTCGGTGAGGCCCATGCCGACCTCGCCAGCCCGAAGCACCTCGAACATCGCGCGCTTGACGCCATGCGCCGGGCACGCCGGGTAGCCCGGCGCGGGCCGGATGCCGCGGTACCGCTCGGCGATCAGCGCCTCGTTGGCAAGCGCCTCGTCGGCGGCATAGCCCCATAACTCCTTGCGCACGCGCTCGTGCAGACGCTCGGCGAACGCCTCGGCCAGGCGGTCAGCCAGGGCCTTGAGCATGATGGCCGAGTAGTCGTCGTGCGCATCCGCGAACTCGCGCGCCTTCTTCTCGACACCGATGCCGGCCGTGACGGCGAACAGGCCCACGTAGTCGGCCGCCACGCCGCGCGGCGCGACGAAGTCGGCCAGGCTGCGGTTGGGGCGCCTGGCGCCATCGACCACCGGCCGCTCGGTCTGAAGGCGCAGCGGGTTCCAGCGCAGCGCCACCTCGGCGCGTGACTCGTCGGTGTAGATCTCGATCGTGTCATCGTCCACCGTATTGGCCGGCAGCAGTGCGAGTACTCCGTGCGCCTGCAGCCAGCGGCCTTCGATCGCGCGCTGCAGCAGGCCCAGCCCGTCGGCGTGCACCTTGCGCGCCTCGCTGCCGACCACCGCGTCGCCCAGGATCGCCGGGTAGGCGCCGGCGAGGTCCCAGGTCTGGAAGAACGGGCCCCAGTCGATGTAACGCGCGAGTTCGGCCAGGTCCTGGTTGCGCAGCACGCGGCGGCCGACGAAGCGCGGCCTCGGTGGCGCGTAGCCGACCCAGTCGATGGCGTGCTTGTTGGCGCGCGCCTGCGTCAACGTGACCAGCGGCGTCTGCTTCTTGCCGGCGTGCAGCGTGCGCACGCGCTCGTAGTCGGCCGCCAGTTCGGCGATGAAGGCCGCGGCGCGCTCGTCCGACAGCAGCTCGGAGCACACGCCCACGCTGCGCGATGCATCGGGCACGTAGACCACCGGCCCGGCGCCATAGTGCGGCGCGATCTTCACCGCGGTGTGCACGCGGCTGGTGGTCGCGCCGCCGATCAGCAGCGGCGTGCCGCGCGCGCGGAACCACTCGTCGCGCTGCATCTCGGCGGCCACGTGCTGCATCTCTTCGAGGCTGGGCGTGATGAGGCCGGACAGGCCGATGATGTCGGCGCCCTCGACGCGCGCCTTCTCGAGGATGTCCTGGGCGGGGACCATCACGCCCATGTTGATGACCTCGAAGTTGTTGCACTGGAGCACGACCGTGACGATGTTCTTGCCGATGTCGTGCACATCGCCCTTCACCGTGGCGATGACGATCTTGCCCTTGGCCTTCACATCGCCGCCGGCGTCGGCCAGAGCCTTCTTCTCGGCCTCGATGTAGGGCAGCAGGTGCGCCACCGCCTGCTTCATCACGCGCGCGCTCTTCACCACCTGCGGCAGGAACATCTTGCCGGCGCCGAACAGGTCGCCGACGATGTTCATGCCGGCCATCAGCGGCCCTTCGATGACGTGCAGCGGCCGGCCACCCCGGGCCTCGATGGCGCGCCAGGCCTGCTCGGTGTCCAGGGTGATGAACTCGGTGATGCCGTGCACCAGCGCGTGGCTCAAGCGCTCCTCGACGCCACCGGCCCGCCACGCGAGCCGCGCGCTTTCATCCTTCGCGGCGCCCTTGGCCGTCTCGGCGATCTCCACCAGCCGCTCGCCGGCGGTCTTCTCGGGCTCGCCAGGAGCGAGCCGCGGCCGGCGGTTGAGCACCACGTCCTCCACGCGCTCGCGCAGCACGGGCTCGAGGTCGTCGTAGACGCCGATCATCCCGGCGTTGACGATGCCCATGTCCAGCCCCGCGCGGATGGCGTGGTACAGGAACACGGTGTGGATCGCCTCGCGCACCGGGTCGTTGCCGCGGAAGCTGAAGCTGACGTTGCTGACGCCGCCGCTGACCTTGGCGCCAGGCAGGTGGGCCTTGATCCAGCGCGTGGCTTCGATGAAGTCGACGGCGTAGTTGTCGTGCTCCTCGATGCCGGTGGCGATGGCGAAGATGTTGGGGTCGAAGATGATGTCTTCGGGCGGGAAGCCGACCTCGTCCACGAGGAGGCGGTACGCGCGGGCGCAGATGTCGATCTTGCGCTGGTAGGTGTCGGCCTGGCCCTTCTCGTCGAAGGCCATGACCACGGTGGCGGCGCCGTAGCGGCGCACCAGCCTGGCCTGGCGCTTGAACTCGGCCTCGCCTTCCTTCAGCGAGATCGAGTTGACGAGGCCCTTGCCTTGCAGGCACTTGAGGCCGGCCTCGATGACGCTCCACTTGGAGCTGTCGATCATGATCGGCACGCGCGCGATCTCCGGCTCTCCGGCGATGAGCTTCAGGAAGCGCTCCATCGCCGCGGCGCTGTCGAGCATCGCCTCGTCCATGTTGACGTCGATGATCTGCGCGCCGTTCTCCACCTGCTGGCGGGCGACGGCCAGCGCGTCCTCGAAGCGGCCTTCGAGGATCATCTTGGCGAACGCGCGGCTGCCGGTGACGTTGGTGCGCTCGCCGATGTTGACGAAGAGGTGGCCCGCGCCAAGCGTCACAGGCTCCAGGCCGGCCAGGCGCATCGGCGGTGGCGGTGCGACCTCTGCGGACGCGGGTTCGCAGTCGGCAGGGGCAGTCTCGGCGGCTTGGGACATGGCTCGTTCACCTTGCGGGAAGGAGCGCCGTTGCCGGCCGCGAACGCTGGCCGCAGGGGCCGGCCGCCCGCAGCGCCCCCGAGCCTGGCACACCGCGGCCCGGCAGCGCGGGGCTGCGGCCTCGGTGCGTTGCAACGCTCCTCGGGGAGAACCTCATTGCGTGAAGCGGCGCGATTCTATCGACCCCAGGTGTTGCGCCGCAGCAGCGGGCGCTGCGGCCGCCAGGGCCCGGCGCTCGCAGACGGCCATGCCGTGAAGTCAGGCGCACGCGCTACCGACCCGTACGGATCCTTCGAGATGCTGGCGCTCGCTTCGATTGGGTGGGGCCGAGGGAGTGCCAGGGCATCGCCTCGGCGTCGCCGCGGCCGTGTCAACGCCGCGACCCTGTTGCCGTTAAGGCTTCGGTCGGGCGGCTGCCCGGCGTTTTCTCGCGAGGCCAACTCGCTTCCCCCTGACTTTTAGAGAGAGACTTCCCCATGAGCAAGACCCTTGCCGCGCTCGTCGCGACGGCTTTCGCCGCCGCCGCCTTCACCGCTCAGGCGGCCTCGCACGCCGCGGCCCCCGCCAGCGGTGCCAAGCCCGCCGCCGCTGCGGCCTCGAAGCCGGCTGCCAAGCCGGAAGCCAAGCCGGCGGCCAAGCCCGCCGACAAGCCTGCCGCCGCCAAGCCGGCTGCTTCGGCGCCCGCGAAGAAGTAATCCGCACATTGCGGAGGTAACGAAAAGGCAGGGCTCGCGCCCTGCCTTTTTTCTTGCCTTCGCGCCTGCAGCAGCGCAGGTAGCCCGGGGCCGAGCCCGGCCACGGCCAGCCGCCTGGCGCGAGGCGGGCGGGCGCCCGTCCGGGGTCAATGGGGTGCCCCGGCAGCCTCGGCCCCACGGATGCGCCCGCGCGGCGTGCCCAGCGCCCAGGCCACGCCGACGATCAGCAGCACGATGCCGGCCAGCGTGAGCGCTCCAGGCCACTGGCCGCGCAGCACAAAGGCGTAGCCCAGCGCCGACAGGGTCTCGAACACGATCAGCTGGCCCGACAGCGTCGTGGGCAGGCGCTGGCTGGCTTCGTTCCAGCACAACGTGCCCAGCCACGAGGCCAACAGGCCGATCGCGAACATCAGCGCGACGAAGAACACCGGCTGCGGCCCGAACGGCATCTCGAAGCCCGCATCGACCGTTGCGCCGGGCCTGACGCCCGTGAACACCCAGAACCCGGCATAGCCCACCGCGGCCAAGGGTAGCGTGGCCACGCCCTGAGCCGTGGCCCAGCTGCGCGGGCTGCGCGAGGCGTGGGCACGCAGCCAGTCGGCATTGCGCAGCGGGTACCACGTCCAGCAGATGACGGCCCCCACCGCCAGTGCCGCCCCCAGCGCATGGCGGCTCAGGTCAGCCGGGGCATGGCCCGCCGGGGCGCCCGGGCCGGCGTGCCCCGCGAGCTCGGCGTGGTTGACCGCCGCGATGCCCAGCCCGATGAGCGCCAGCGAGGGCGTCAGGCGCGCCCAGGGCAACCGGCCGTCGCGCGCGTGGTCGCGCAGGTTCGACGAGATCGCGATGACCACCGGCAAGGCGCCGATGATCATCGTCGGCAGCGGCACCCCTGCGCGCTGGATGGCCGCGGCGAGGAACAGGTAATACAGCAGGTTGCCTACGGCGGCGAGCTTGAGGGCCTCGACCCAATCAGCCCGCGTGAGCTGCGCAAGATTGGCGCGGTCGAGCCACGCCAGCGGCAGCGCAATGAGGCCGAAGGCGAGATAGCGCGCGAACGACAGCAGTGCCGCGGGGTACTCCGGCAGCATCGCCGGCGCGACGAAGACGAGGCCCCACATCAGCCCGGCCGCCAGGGCGAACGGCGTGCCGGTGACGAGGGCGTGGCGGTGCGTGGCGTTCATGGGGGCGAGGCGCGGGCGGCGAGCATAGCCGCGCCGCGTCTGCCGCTCGTCCGGTGGCTGCCGGCGCGCCAGAATGGACGCTGCCGCCGCACTCGCTCAGAACACCAGGAGACCCTCCGCGATGTCCAGCCCCGCCCGCAAGGAGCACCTGCTTGCCCTGGACCAGGGCACCTCCAGCTCGCGTGCCATTGTTTTCCATGCCAGCGGCCGCATCGTCGCGATGGCGCAGCGCGAGTTCCGGCAGATCTTCCCGCAGCCAGGCTGGGTGGAACACGACGCCGAGGAAATCTGGTCGTCGCAGCTGGCGGTGGCCAAGGAGGCGTTGCACAAGTCGGGGCTCGAGGCCCGCGACATCGCCGCCATCGGCATCACCAACCAGCGCGAGACCACGGTGCTGTGGAACCGCGCCACCGGCCGGCCACTGCACCACGCCATCGTCTGGCAGGACCGCCGCACCGAGCCGCTGTGCGCGCAGCTGCGCGCGCAGGAGGGCTTCGTCGAGCAGGTGCGCGGCACCACGGGGCTGGTCGTCGACCCGTACTTCAGCGGCACCAAGCTGCGCTGGCTGCTCGACCACGTGAATGGCGCGCGCATCGCGGCGGCACAGGGCGAACTGGCCTTCGGCACGGTGGACAGCTGGCTCTTGTGGAAGCTGACCGAAGGCCGCGTGCATGCCACCGACGTGAGCAACGCGTCGCGCACGATGCTGTTCGACATCCGCCACAACCGCTGGGACCATGGCCTGCTGAAGGCGCTGCACGTGCCCGACAACGTGCTGCCGCAGGTGGTGCCTTCTGCGCACGTGGTGGGCGAGACGACGCTTTTCGGCGCGCCGATCCTGGTGGCCGGCATCGCGGGCGACCAGCAGGCGGCGCTGTTCGGCCAGGCCTGCTTCAAGGCCGGGCTGGCGAAGAACACCTACGGCACCGGCTGCTTCATGCTGATGCACACCGGCGAGCGCTTCCAGAAGAGTGCCAACGGTCTCATCACCACGAGCGCGGCGCAGACGCGCCGCGTGCCCGAGTACGCGCTGGAGGGCAGCGTGTTCATCGGCGGCGCGGTGGTGCAGTGGCTGCGCGACGGGCTGCGCGCCATCGAAGGCAGCGGCGCCGTGCAGGCGCTGGCCGAGAGCGTGCCCGACAGCGGCGGCGTCATCGTCGTGCCGGCGTTCGCAGGGCTCGGCGCGCCGTACTGGGATGCGGACGCGCGTGGCGCCATCGTCGGCCTGACGCGCGGCAGCACGGTGGCGCACATCGCGCGCGCGGCGCTGGAGAGCATCGCGTTCCAGAGCGCGGCGCTGCTGCAGGCGATGGCCAAGGACGCGGTGGCCGCCGGCGGCGCCGCGCCCACGGAGCTGCGGGTGGACGGCGGTGCCTGCGTCAATGACCTGTTGATGCAGACCCAGGCCGACCTGCTGGGCATTCCGGTCGTGCGGCCGAAGGTCACCGAGACGACGGCGCTTGGGGCGGCGTATCTCGCCGGTTTGGCCACCGGGGTCTATGCCAGTCTCGACGAGCTGGCGGCGCAGTGGGGCGAGGAGCGGCGCTTCCTGCCGACGCTGCCGCGCGAGCGGGCGGCGGAGCGCATGGCGCAGTGGGAACGGGCGGTGCGGCAGGCTCGGGCGCGCTGAAGGCAGAGCACCTTCGAGGTCGCGCGCGCCAAGGCTGCCGGGCGGTCGCGTCTTCGGCAGCGCGCTCGTCGATGGGTCGGCGCCGCCCCCAGGCGGCCGGCGCGCGCCCCAGCCCACCCCGCCCGCTGACTAGTCCAGCGGAAACGGCATCGCCTTCGGCCAGCTCAGCACCTCGGGCGGCCCGGCCGAACGCGTGTCGACCCCGCGCCACCACGGCCGCACGCCATCGCTGTCGGCCGGCCGCACGGCCTCGCCCGGGCGCGGCATCACCAGCTGCACGCCCTGCTGCGGTGCCAGTTCCAGCAACGTCTCCGCCGGCTCGTCCCAGGCGTGCAGCGCCAGCGAGAATGTGCTCCAGTGCACCGGCAGGAAGGCGCCGCCGCCCAGCAGCGCCAGCGCCTCGAGTGCGTTGCCGGGCCCGAGGTGGATGTCGCCCCAGCTCGGATGCCACGCGCCGACCTCGAGCATCACGAGGTCGAACGGCGTGCCACCACCCCAGCGCCGGCGGATCTCGGTGTACTGGTCGGTCAGCCCCGTGTCACCGCTGAAGAACACGCGCTGCCGCCCGTCCTCGATGACGAAGCCTGACCACAGCGTCGCGTTGCGATCTTTCAGCCCGCGGCCGGAGAAGTGCTGCGACGGCGTCGCGGTGAGCCGCACCTCGGTGCCGGAAACGACGTGCGACTCCCACCAGTCGAGCTCGATGATGCGCTCGGACGCGATGCCGAACGCCTCCAGGTGAGCGCCGACACCCAGCGAGGTGATGAATGCCGTACCCGGTTGCCGCCGGGCCAGTTCGCGCACGGTGGCCATGCACAGGTGGTCGTAGTGGTCGTGCGAGATCAGCACCGCATCCAGCGGCGGCAGATCCCGCAGCGACACCGGCATCGGGTGAAATCGCCTGGGTCCGGCCAGCCGTGAGGGGGAAGCACGAACGCCCCACACCGGGTCGGTGAGGAGGCGGGCGCTTCCCAGTTCCAGCAGCACGGTCGAATGGCCAAGCCACGTGGCGCGCAACTCACGTCCAGCCGGCCGGCGCCAGGACACCAGCGGGTCGACGACTGGCAGCGTGCCTGCGGGCACGCGCCGGTTCCCGCCGCAGAGGAACTCGGTCAGCGTGGGCCGTGGCGCCGCGTTGTCGCGCAGCCCGGGACGAATCGGCCCCCGGTTGCGGAAGCCCGCGGCGCTGGCTGGCGTGCCTTCCACCCACTGGGCGCTGGCGCGCATGCGTTCGAGGCGCTGGCCCGCAGCGCGGGCGCCAAAGCTCTTCATTGGCAGGGACCGTGTGTGCAAGGGACGGCAGCTAGTGTCGCTCACGGAGCACCGGCCGCTGCGCCAACAGGCGCACCGAGCGATGGACGCCGGAGCGGATGCGCGGGTGCGTGCCGCGGCGACGCAAGACGGGCCGTCGAGGGCACCGAGTGGTCGCTGCTGCCCGCGCGTGCGCCGCGCCTGGGGGGACATGTCGGCCTACCACGGCCCGGGGGGTCGCGCCCGGCGCGGGCCATGGCGCAAAGGCGTACCCTACGCTTGGCCGCGCTGTGCGCCCGCGGCCGCCCCATGCTTCCGGACTCTGCCATGACCCAGCTCGAAGACCGCCTCTCGCAGCTCTCCGCCGAGCGCCTGGCCGGGTTGCGCCGCGGCATCGAGAAGGAGAGCCTGCGCGCGCTGCCCAACGGCGCGCTGGCGCTGACCCCGCACCCGGCGGCGCTGGGTTCGCCGCTGACGCACCCGCACATCACCACCGACTACAGCGAGAGCCAGCTCGAACTGATCACCGGCGTGCACGCCGATCCCGACGCCTGCATCGCCGAGATCTCAGAGATCCACCAGTTCGTCTACCGCACCATGGCGCCGCTGGGTGACGAGCGGTTGTGGGTGGGCAGCATGCCCTGCGGGCTGCCCACCGACGAGACGATTCCGCTGGGCCGCTACGGCGGCAGCAACATCGGCCGCGCCAAGAGCGTGTACCGCATGGGCCTGGCCCACCGTTACGGGCGGCGCATGCAGACCATTTCGGGCATCCACTACAACTGGTCACTGCCCGGCCTGGGCAACGACGAGTACTTCGCGCTCATCCGCAACTTCCGGCGCCACTCGTTCCTGCTGCTGCTGCTGTTCGGCGCCTCGCCGGCACTGTGCGGCAGCTTTGTCGACGGACGCGAGCACGGGCTCGTGCCGCTGGCGCCTGACGCGCAGCACACCCTGCACCTGCCCCACGCCACCAGCCTGCGCATGGGAAGGCTGGGCTACCAGAGCGAAGCGCAGGCGCAGCTGGCGGTGAGCTACAACAGCCTTCACAGCTACGGCGCTTCGCTGTACGACGCGATGACGCGACCGTATCCGCCCTACGAAGCGATCGGCGTGCGCAACCTGGGAGGCGAGTACAACCAGCTGGCCACCACACTGCTGCAGATCGAAAACGAGTTCTACGGCACCATCCGCCCCAAGCGCGTCATTCACACCGGCGAGCGGCCGCTGCACGCGCTGCGCGAGCGCGGCGTGGAGTACGTCGAGGTGCGCTGTATGGACCTCGACCCGTTCGAGCCCGTGGGCATCAACGCGCGCACGATGCGCTTCCTGGACATTTTCCTGCTGCATTGCCTGCTCGCGCCCAGCGCCGAAGACACGCCTGAGGAGATTGCTGCGCTTGGCCGCAACCAGCACCGCGCGGCGGCCTTCGGGCGCCAGCCCGGGCTGCAACTGGAGCGCGCCGGGGCGCGTGGCACGATGCCCGAAGTGGCGCTGGTGGACTGGGCCGACGAGGTGCTGCAGCAGTGCGAGCCGATCGCGCGCCAGCTGGACGCCGCGCATGGCGCGCGAGCGGGAGCGGCGGCCGCCGGCTACGCCCAGGTGCTTGCCGAGGCACGGCGCGGGCTCGAAGCGCCCGACACGCTGCCATCGGCGGGCGTGCTGGCGACGATGCAGCACGACTTTGCCGGCAGCTACACGGGGTTCGTGCGGGCGATGGCCGAGCAGACCCGCGCCCGACACATGGCGCTGCCGTGGTCGCGCGAGCAGCAGTCGCGATACGAGGCGATGGCCCTTCAGTCGCTGATGAAGCGCCAGGCCATCGAGGCGGCCGACACGCTGGACTTCGAGAGCTGGCGCCGCGCCTATCTCGACCCGGCCCGCCTCCTGGCCTGAGCGCGGCCCTGCCGCACTGGCCTTGGCGCCGCGGTACGCGACCGCGCAGTCGATGCCGTGGCCTGGCGCCACAATCGCACGCCATGACGCTGACCGAGCTGAAGTACATCGTCGCCGTGGCGCGCGAGCGCCACTTCGGCCGCGCCGCCGAGACCTGCTTCGTCTCGCAGCCCACGCTGTCGGTGGCGGTGAAGAAGCTGGAAGACGAGCTCGACGTGAAGATCTTCGAGCGCGGCGCCAGCGAGGTTTCGGTCACCCCGCTGGGCGAGCAGATCGTGCGCCAGGCGCAGCAGGTGCTGGAGCAGGCCCACGCCATCAAGGAGATCGCCAAGAGCGGCAAGGACCCGGTGAGCGGGCCGCTGCGCCTGGGGGTCATCTACACCATCGGCCCTTACCTGCTCCCCGACCTCGTGCGCCAGGCGATCGCGCGGGTGCCGCAGATGCCGCTCGTGCTGCAGGAGAACTTCACCGCCCGCCTGCTGGAGATGCTGCGCGCCAGCGAGCTGGACTGCGCGATCATGGCCGAGCCGTTCCCCGACACCGGCCTGGCGACGGCGCCGCTGTACGACGAGCCGTTCGTTGCCGCGGTGCCGGCCGGGCACGCGCTGGCCCGGCGCAAGCAGATCGCCGCAGAGGAGCTGAAGGACGAGACGATGCTGCTGCTGGGCACCGGCCACTGCTTCCGCGACCATGTGCTCGAGGTGTGCCCGGAGTACGCGCGCTTCGCCAGCCCGGGCGCGGTGGGCAGCGAGGGCATCCGCAAGAGCTTCGAGGGCAGCTCGCTGGAGACCATCAAGTACATGGTGGCCTCGGGCATGGGGGTGACCGTGGTGCCGCAGTTGTCGCTGCCGCTGGAATCGAAGCCAGCGCGCCAGGACCATGTGCGCTACATCCGCTTCACGCCGCCGGCGCCCACGCGCCGCGTGGTGCTGGCCTGGCGGCGCAGCTTTCCTCGCTACGAGGCCATCGCCGCGCTGCGCAATTGCATCTATGCCTGCGCGCTGCCCGGGGTGAAGCGGCTCACCTGAGCTGAAGCCGCGCGCGGCAGAGCTTCCGCCTCACAGCTCGTCGATGTGCTTCGGCCAGCTGGCCCTGAGCAGCCGGCTGAGCGCGCGGTCGGCCAGCAGTCGGCCCCCGGTCTGGCAGCGCGCGCAGTAGTTGCACTCATTGTCGGCATGCACGATGCGCTGCACGGGGCTCGCGCACACCGGGCACGGCTGGCCGTAGCGGCCATGCACCGCCATCTGCGGGTGGAACGCGGTCACCTTCTCCGGCCAGCCGGGCGACTCGGCGGCCAGCCGGGTGGTCCACTCGGTCAGCACCTCGCGCGTGGCGTCGAAGAGGCGCTGCATCCCCTCGTCGCCCAACGAACGCGTCAGCGCCAGCGGCGACAGGCGCGCGCGATGCAGGATCTCGTCTGAGTAGGCATTGCCGATGCCGCTGAGCAGCCGCGGATCGGTGAGCGCGCGCTTCAAGGTGTGGTTCTCGGAGCGCAGCCGCGCGCCGAACGACAGGGCGTCGGTGGCCAGCACGTCCAGGCCGCCGGCGTCCAGCGCGGCCAGCGCTTCGGTCGAGCCGACGCAATGGAGCGAGGCACGCCGCTGGCTGCCCGCCTCGGTGAGCACGAGCGTGCCGGCATCGAATTCCAGGAGCGCCAGGCTGATGCGCGCGGGCGGCCTGGCCGGCGGCACGATCCAGCGCAACCGGCCGGCGATCATCAAGTGGATGACGAGCCACAGGTCGCTTTCCAGCGCCAGCACCACGCGCTTGCCCAGGTGGTGCACGCCGACGACGCGTCGGCCTTCGGCGCCGGCGATCGGCGGCAGCGCGGTGCGCAGCAGGAAGGGACTGAGCACCCGCAGGCGCCGCAACACCTGGCCTTCGAGGCGTTCGCGCGAGCGCTGGACGTACAGCGCGATATCGGGCAACTCGGGCATGGCGTGGGCCGGGGCGCAGGGAGGCGAGGCCGCCGGCGCGACCACCGCCGGCCGACCCGCGCCGGGGACAGGCCGGCATTGTGTGGCCGCGCCGGATAATCACCGGTTCGCCTTACGCAGACCATGCTCCCCGACCTCGCCACCCGCACCGCCAGCGAGGTGCGCCGCCGCCGCACCTTCGCCATCATCAGCCACCCTGACGCGGGCAAGACCACGCTGACGGAGAAGCTGCTGCTGTTCTCGGGCGCCATCCAGATCGCCGGCAGCGTGAAGGCACGCAAGGCCAGCCGCCACGCCACTTCGGACTGGATGGAGATCGAGAAGCAGCGCGGCATCTCGGTGGCCAGCTCGGTGATGCAGATGGAGTACCGCGGCTCGGTGATCAACCTGCTGGACACACCCGGCCACCAGGACTTCAGCGAAGACACGTACCGCGTGCTCACGGCGGTGGACGCGGCGCTGATGGTCATCGATGCGGCCAACGGCGTGGAGCCGCAGACGCGGCGCCTCTTGCAGGTGTGCCGCGCGCGCGGCACGCCGATCCTCACCTTCGTCAACAAGATGGACCGCGAGGTGAAGGCGCCGCTCGATCTGTTCGATGAGATCGAGCGCGAGCTCGGCATGAGCGTGGTGCCGTTCACCTGGCCGGTGGGCATGGGCAAGGTGTTCGGCGTCGTGCTCGACCTCAGGCGCGACCAGATGCGCGTGTTCGCGCCCGGCGAGCAACGCGCCGGCGGCGACGAGGAGGTGATCGAAGGCCTGCACAACCCGGTGCTGGCCGCGCGCTTCGGCATGAACTACGAGCAGGCCGAAGGCGAGGTGCAACTCGTGCGCGAGGCCGCGCCCGCGTTCGACGAGGCCGAGTTCCTGGCCGGGCGCCAGACGCCGATGTTCTTCGGCAGCGCGATCAACAACTTCGGCGTGCAGGAGGTGCTCGATGCGCTGGTGGACCTGGCGCCGCCGCCCGGCCCGAAGCCGGCGCTGCAGCGCATCGTGCAGCCCGTCGAGGAAAAGTTCGCCGGCGTGGTGTTCAAGATCCAGGCCAACATGGACCCCGCGCATCGCGACCGCATCGCCTTCGTGCGCGTGGCTGCCGGCCACTTCGAGCGTGGCATGCGGCTGAAGGTGGTGCGCAGCGGCAAGGAGCTGCGCCCGAACACGGTGGTGAGCTTCCTGTCGCAACGCCGCGAGCTGCTCGAAGAAGCCTTCGCCGGCGACATCATCGGCATCCCCAACCATGGCGTGCTGCAGCTGGGCGACACGCTCACCGAGGGCGAGGCGCTGCAGTTCACCGGCCTGCCGTTCTTCGCTCCGGAGATGTTTCGTTCGGTCGAAGTGGCCGACCCGCTGCGCACCAAGCAGTTGCGCGCCGGCCTCACGCAGCTGGGCGAAGAGGGCGCGATCCAGGTTTTTCGCCCGGTGGCCGGCGGCGTGTTGTTGCTCGGCGCGGTGGGCCAGCTGCAGTTCGAGGTGGTGGCGCACCGCCTCGAGCACGAGTACGGCTGCAAGGCGCGCATCACTCCCGCGCGCTACAACGTGGCGCGCTGGGTGACGTGCGAAACCGGCGAAGGGGCGGCGGCCGACGAGCGCGAGCTCAAGCGCTTCATCGACGGCAACTCACACCGCGTGGCGCTGGATGCGGTGGACGCGCCCTGCGTGCTGCTCGAATACGCCGGCGAGCTGCGCGCGATGCAGGAGAACTGGCCGAAGATCCGCTTCCACGCGCTGCGCGAACACGCCGGTCTGGTGTTCCAGAAGCAGCTGGAAGGGTGAGGCGGCGGCCCGGGCTGCGGGGGGGCGGCAAACCGGCGCCGGCGGCAGCGGAAGGCGCGGCCCTCTGGGCTGGCGCGACCGGCAAGAATCGAACTTGCGACGCGGCCTTCGGAGGGCCGCATGATATCCACTTCACCACGGTCGCCGTGCGAGGGAAGCGGATTCTAGCCGCGTGGTTCCGTGCGCCGCGCGGCGCGGCTAGCACCTGCTCGCGCCCGCCCCGCCGCCGGGTGGCCCGCCTGGGGCCCACTTCTATAATCGCGCGCTTTGCCCCAAGTGCCCCGCCGCTGAGGACAACCCATGAGCGCCGAACAAGATCCCGCCGACTACGAGCACTCGCATACCAGCCCGATCCGCACGCCCAGGCAGCTGGTCGCCGTGATCGTGGCCTCGTTCGTGCTGCCGGTGGTGATCATCATCCTGCTGGTCAACTTCGTCGCGTTCGGCAGCAAGAGCGGGGCAGGAGGCACGGGGCTGGAGCCCGAGGCGGTGGCCCTGCGGCTGCAGCCGGTGGGCACGGTGGAAGTGCGCGACGTGAGCAACCCGGCGGCCGCGCGTACCGGCGAGCAGGTCTACCAGGCGCAGTGCGCGGCCTGCCACGCCACCGGCGCGGCCAACGCGCCGAAGCTGGGCGACGCCGCGGCCTGGGCCCCGCGCGTGGCCACCGGCCTGGACAGCCTGCTCAACTCCGTGCTCAAGGGCAAGGGGGCGATGGCGCCGCAAGGCGGCGGCGATGCCTCCGACTACGAAATCGCGCGCGCCGTGGTGCACCTGGTGAACCAGGGCGGCGGCAAGTTCGCCGAGCCGGCCGCGCCGGCTGCAGCAGCCAGCGCGCCCAAGTAAGCGCGAGCGCGCGGCGCGCAGCCGACACTCAGGGCTGCGGCTGCAGGCGGTAGCCGAAGCGGCGCGGCAGCTCGTCGAACCGCACGCCCTGAGGTTGCCAGTGGCCCTGCTCGACTGCGTCGGCCGCGGCGCCCATGTCCATCGAGTGCACGATGCCCAGGCCGAGGTCGGTTTCGAGGAACAGCCGCCCTGTCTCGTCCAGCCAGGCGCCGCGCGGCACGGCCGTCTGACCAGTGTGCGCGGCCACGGGCCACGGCGCCAGCTCACCCACCCGCCAGATGTACGGGGCGGCCTCCAGTTGAACGTACACGCGCTGCGGCCCGTTCTGGAAGAACCAGGCGCCGTGGTCGTCGTGCGTGTAGTTGCGGTGGATGAAGGCCAGCAGCTTGTCGTGCTGGATGCGGCTGCCCTTCACACGCGGGAACGGGCCGGCCGCCTGGATGCGCTCGTCGCGCATGTACCAGTCGCCGCGCGCGTCGAGCGCGAGCCAGCCGTAGCAGTGCGGCACGTTCGGCCACTTCTTCAATGCCGCCTTGACGATCTCGTCCACGCGCGCACCTTACTCCACCGCACACGCCAACCCTGGCGCCGACGCGGGTGCCTGGGCCGCCAGCCAGTCGCACACGGCTTCGGGCATGCGCGTCGCGCGGCCGGGAAACGCGCCATGCGGGAAGCCGACATGCCCGCCGTGCTGCGAGCGCCACAGCGTCACGTGCCCTTGCCGCCCCGGCGGCGGCAATGACGCCGCCGGCACGAACGGGTCGTTGCGTGCATGCAGCACAAGCGCGGGCACGCGGATGGCGTGCAGGTGCGGCAGCGCCGAGGCGCGCGCCCAGTAGTCGCGCGTGCCTGCAAAGCCGTGCAGCGGCGCGGTGAAGACGTCGTCAAACTCGAACAGGGTGCGGGCCGCGGCCAGCCGGCGCGCGTCGAACAGGCCGGGGTGCTGGCGCAGCTTGGCCAGCGCCTTGGGCTTCATCGTCGAGAGGAACATGCGCGCGTAGACGAGGCGGTTGAAGCCGCGGTCGATGGCCGCGCCGGCCGCCGCCAGGTCGATCGGGGAACAGATGGCCGCCACGGCGTGCGCGGTGGCGGCGGCGCGCTCGCCTGCTTCCTCGGCCCAGCGCAGCAGCGCATTGCCGCCCAGCGACACGCCGGCGGCCAGCAGCGGTGCGCCGTGGGCGGCGCGCAGGCGTTCGAGCAACCAGCCCACCTCCTGGAAGTCGCCGGAGTGGTAGGCCCGGGGCGCCAGGTTCAACTCGCCCGAGCAGCCGCGGAAGTGCGGCACGGAGAGCGCCCAGCCGCGCTCCCGGGCCACCGAGGCGAAGGCCACGCTGTAGGCGCTGGCGCTGCTGCCCTCGAGGCCGTGGAAGAGCACCAGGTGGCAGGCGGGGCGCCTCCGGTCGCTCGCCCCCGTGGCCGCCGCCACGCCGTCGCCACTGACAAGCAGGTGGTCGACATCGACGAAGTCGCCGTCCGGTGTCGGCCAGCGCTCGCGGTGCCATGCCGGGGGCGGCCCGGCGTGGCGCCGGGCCACCTTGGCAGCCCAGATGGTCTGGAGGTTGCCGCCGGGCAGCCAGGCCGGGGCGCGGTAGTCGAGGAAATCGAGCGCGTGCGGCGCGTCACGCACGCCGTGCCCGGGCGGGTGCATCAGTGCAGCGTCGCCTGCGCGTCGCGCGGGCCATCGGGCTCCTGCAGCGAGCCGGGGCTGGCGTGATGGGCCGCGATGCGCCAGCCCTGCGCCGTCTTGACATAGACGTTGGTGGCGATGACCCAGGCCGTCTGCGTGCCGCCACCGTCGGCCGGGACTTCGACGCGTTCGAACAGGTGATGCACGGCTCCACCCACCAGCTGCAGGCGATGCACCTGCTCGGGCTGCACGGGGATGGCGCCGTTGTCGAAGATGGCCTTGAAGCTGGCGCGGATGGCCGGCGCCCCCACGACGCGCGGACCACCGGGGTGCACGCACACGATCTCGTCGTCGTCGGCCCACAGCGCCATCAGTGCCTCGAGGTCGGCGCGCTGCAGCGCTTCGTAGAACTGGGCCTCCACCTCGCTGGCGCTGCCGCCGAGCGTGGCCAGCCGGGGGTCACGTGGGTGGCGCGGGCTGCTCATGGCGCGCCGATTCTAGGGACCGGGTCCACCGCTATCCTCGCTGGGCCGGTGGACATGCCGGTGCCCGTTCCCGAGGACCCGCCGATGAACGCCGCGAACTCCTGCGCCATGTTGCCGCCGTTCCGCGCCGACCATGTCGGCAGCCTGCTGCGCCCAGCGGCGCTGGCCGCCGTGCGCGCCCACCACAAGGCGGGCGAGGTGGACGCGCGCGCCCTTTCTGCGGCCGAGGACGAGGCCGTGGCCGAGGTCGTGCGCCGCCAGTGCGACGCGGGCCTGCGCAGCATCACCGACGGCGAGCTGCGCCGCGATTGGTGGCACCTGGACTTCCTCGGCCAGCTCGACGGCGTGCAGCTCACCGCCAACCCCGGGCCCAAGTTCCAGATCGCGGGGCAGGGCGAGCAGCCCCCGATCACTTCGGTCACGGGCCGCGTGGCGTGCAGCCGCCCGATCATGGCGGGGCACTTCGCATACCTGAAGCAGTGCGTCGATGCCGCCGGAGGGGCGGACGCCGGCCTGGTGCCGAAGATGACCATCCCGTCGCCTTCGATGCTGCACCTGCGCGGCGGGCGCGCGGCCATCTCGCGCGAGGTCTACCCCGACCTCGATGCCTTCTGGGACGACGTGGCCGCGGCCTACCGCAGCGCGATCGCGCACCTGGCCGCGGTGGGCTGCCGCTACCTGCAGCTGGACGACATCACCTTCGCCTACCTGTGCGACCCGAAGATCCAGGCCAACTGCCGCGCCAACGGCGACGACCCGGCGGCGCTACCGGCCACCTACGCCCGCGTCATCAACGCCGCGTTGCGCGACAAGCCCGTGGACATGCACGTCACCATCCACACCTGCCGCGGCAACTTCAAGAGCGCCTGGGTGGCCGAGGGCGGCTACGACCCGGTGGTGCAGGCGATGTTCTCGACGAACGTCGACGGCTACTTCATGGAGTTCGACAGCGCCCGCGCCGGCGGCTTCGAACCGCTGGCTGCGCTGCGCGACCGGGCTGCCGCGGGCGGGGCGAGCGGGGCGGGCAAGAGGGTCGTGCTGGGGCTCGTCACCACCAAGGTCGGTGAGCTCGAGGCGAGCGACACCCTGCGCCGACGCATCGACGAAGCGGCGCGTTTCCTGCCGCTGGAGCAGCTGTGCCTGTCGCCGCAGTGCGGCTTCTCCAGCACGCACCATGGCAACGCGCTGTCGCACGAGGACCAGTGGCGCAAGCTCGAAAGGGTGGTCGAGGTGGCGCGCGCGGTGTGGGGGTGAGCCCGCGGCCGCGCCGCGGCCGAGGCAGCCCACGGGTGGTGCGCCAAGGGCCGTCACGACTTGATGCAACCGTTGGGTGGCGGGCCGCGGCGGCGCCGGTCGACGCGACGGCACTTGCCACGTGGCCGTGGCCGCCGGCCACATCGGGTGCCCTGTCGCGGCGCAACAGCGCCACTCACCGTGGCAAATGCCGCGCCGCCGGCGCGCGTACCCCCAGGTTGCAGTGACCCCTCGCGCGCGCGAGCGCGCAGAGTGAGTGCATCGCTGTGGCGAGACCGCCGCAGCCGCAACAGAGGGATACACGATGACACCCAAGCGTCTGACATCGAGGCGAAGCCATGGCGCGCTGCGCCAGCTTGCGGGGGCGTTGCTCGGCCTGGGCGTGGTGGCCACGGTGGCAGCCGCTCCGCTGAACGTGCTGGTCAACCCCGGCGACCAGGGCGAGCAGTCGCGCCAGGCCAGCTACCTCACGCTGCGCGCCGTGCTGGCCGATGCACTGCGGGAAGCCAAGATCCCCGAAGCCAACTGGATCATCTCCACCGATGCCACGGCCGACCTGGCAACGACGCGCTCGCAGATGCACGACATCTACGTCGCGCCCGCGCATGTGGTGAGCAGTGCGGTGCGCCACGGCTACGTGCCGCTGGTGGGCAACCCGAAGGGCGCGCAGGCCGTGCTGGTGGCCATGAAGGACCGCGGCCTGAAGACGCTGGCCGACACCGCCGGCAAGCGCCTGGGGCTGCCGCTGCAGGACAGCGTCGTCACCTACCTCGTGCGCGGCGAGCTGAACGCGGCCAACTCCTCGCTGCGCAGCCACTACGCGCGGGTGCTCAACCTGCGCTACCAGGACGCTCTGCTGGTGTGCCTGCAGGTGCGGGAGTGCGATGTCGTCGGTGTGGAGAAGGCGGTGTTCGAACGCTGGGTGGCGGCCGGCGAGCCGGTGGCTTCGGTGATGGAAAGCCGCCCGGCGCCCGGGCTGTCGATCGCGATGCGCCAGAGCATCGCCGCCAGCGGAGCCGCGCGCACGCTGCAGCCGGTGCTGCTGCGCACGCTGACCGGCTCGCCGGCGGTGGTCCGCAGCGGCATGGACCAGCTGGCGCCGATCGAGCCGCGCGAGTACGAGTACGTCTCCACGCTGGGCTACTTCACGCCGCGGCAGCTGCCCGGGGCCAAGGTGATCGATGCGGCCGCCGTGGCGCAGCTGATGGCCGCCGGTGCCGTGTACATCGACACCCGCACCGAGGCCGAATTCAAGGCCGGCCACGTGCCGCAGGCCCGGCTGGTGCCCTATGTCGAGAAGAGCGCCAAGGAAACCGACTACGACTCCAAGCTCGATGCGTTCGACCTGGCCAAGCTGCCGCAGGACAAGAGCGCGCCGGTCATCTTCGCCTGCAATGGCGCGGAGTGCTGGAAGAGCTACAAGGCCAGCCACGCGGCGGTGAAGGCCGGTTACCGGCAAGTGCACTGGTTCCGCGGCGGCTTTCCGGAGTGGCGCAACGCCGCACGCCAGGTGGCCAGCGCGCAGTAGACGCCGGCTTTGGCGGTGGCCGGCGTCGGCCGCCGGGCCAACACCCCGCCGCTGCGTGGGGCGCCGGGCAGGCAGCCGCCGGACCCAGGCCCAGCATTGCCGCCCCGCCGCCCCGCGCATGGGTTTGTGCGACAGTGGCGGTCTGCGGGGCCGACCGGCGCCGCTCCGCACGCCCCTGTGGCGCGCGCCCAGGAACCGCCCGCGTGAAGCTGCTCTTCGTTGCCGACCCGCTCGAGTCGTTCAAGACCTACAAGGACACGACCTTCGCGATGATGCGCGAGGCCGCGCGGCGCGGCCATGCGCTGCTGGCCTGCGAACCACGGCAGCTGCGCTGGCAGCGTGGTGCCCGCGTGTGCGCTGCGGCGCGCGAGATCGAGCTGACTGGCGACGAGCTCGACTGGTTCCGCGTGCGCAGCGAAGGCGAGCTCGTCCTGGCCGAGGCCGGGGCCGTGCTGATGCGCAAGGACCCGCCGTTCGACAGCGAGTACTTCTACGCCACGCACCTGCTCGGCCAGGCCGAGCGCGAAGGTGCGCGCGTGTTCAACAAGCCCGCGGCGCTGCGCGACCACCCCGAGAAGCTGGCGATCCTCGAGTTCCCGCAGTTCATCGCGCCCACGCTGGTGACGCGCGAGGAGGCCGAGGTGCGGCGCTTCCATGCCGAGCACCGCGACATCATCCTCAAGCCGCTGGACGGCATGGGCGGCATGGGCATCTTCCGCGTCGGCGCCGACGGGCTCAACCTGGGCAGCATCGTCGAGACGCTGAACCGCCATGGCGCGCAGACGGTGATGGTGCAGAAGTTCCTGCCGGCCATTCGCGAAGGCGACAAGCGCGTGCTGGTGATCGGCGGCGAGCCGGTGCCGCATGCGCTGGCGCGCATCCCGCAAGGCAGCGAGGTGCGCGGCAACCTCGCCGCCGGCGGCAAGGGGGTGGCGCAACCGCTGAGCGCGCGCGACCGCGAGATCGCCCAGGCGCTGGGCCCGGTGCTCGCCGCGCGCGGGCTGCTGCTCGTGGGTTTGGACATCATCGGCGAGTGCCTCACCGAGATCAATGTCACCAGCCCCACCTGCTTCCAGGAGATCAGCCAGCAAAGCGGCTTCGACGTGGCAAGGATGTTCGTCGACCACCTCGAGCGCGCCCTGGCGTGACGTGTCGCGCGCGGCGCCGGCCATGAGCACCCGCATCGTCGAGCGCGCGCTGCCGGTCACGCTGCGCGAGGTGACGCGCCACAACATCCAGGCGCTGATGGCGCTGGACGCCGGCGACGGCGGTCGCCAGGTGGCGCCCAACGCCAAGAGCATGGCGCAGGCGGCGGTATACGGAGAGGCCTGGCCGCGTGCCATCTACGCCGGCGACGAGCTGGCCGGCTTCGTGATGCTGTACGACCCCAGTCGCGTGGCCGAGCCCGAGGACCCGCAGTTCTTCCTGTGGCGCCTGATGGTCGACCAGGCCTGGCAGGGCCAG
>JAEUPD010000112.1 GCA_016788525.1 Rubrivivax sp. | reverse complement strand
CGTGAAGCGGCCGATCGTCATGCGCAGGCTCGAGTGCGCCAGCTCGTCGCTGCGGCCCAAGGCACGCAGCACGTAGCTCGGCTCGAGGCTGGCGCTGGTGCAGGCGCTGCCCGAGCTGACGGCGATGCCCTTGACACCCATGATCAGGCTCTCGCCCTCGACGAAATTGAAGCTCGCGTTGACGTTGTGCGGCACGCGGCGCTCGAGGTCGCCGTTGATGAAGACCTGCTCGATGTCGCCGATGCCGTCGAGCAGGCGCTTGTGCAGCATGCGCACGCGCTCGAGCTCGGTGCCCATCTCGAGGCGCGCGATCTCGAAGGCCTTCCCCATGCCCACACACTGGTGCGTGGGCAGCGTGCCGCTGCGCATGCCGCGTTCGTGGCCGCCGCCGTGCATCTGCGCTTCCAGCCGCACGCGCGGCTTGCGGCGCACGTACAGCGCGCCGATGCCTTTCGGCCCGTAGCTCTTGTGCGACGCCAAGCTCAGCAGGTCCACCGGCAGCTGGCCCATGTCGATGGCCACCTTGCCGGTGGCCTGCGCGGCGTCGACGTGGAAGACGATGCCGCGCTCGCGGCACATCGCGCCGATCGCCGGGATGTCCTGGATGACGCCGATCTCGTTGTTGACCAGCATCACCGAGACGAGGATCGTGTCCTTGCGCAGCGCGTCCTTGAAGCGGTCCAGGTCGAGCAGGCCGTCTTCCTGCACGTCCAGGTAGGTGACCTCGAAGCCCTGGCGTTCCAGCTCGCGCATGGTGTCCAGCACCGCCTTGTGCTCGGTCTTCACGGTGACGAGGTGCTTGCCGCGGCTGGCGTAGAAGTGCGCCGCGCCCTTCAGCGCCAGGTTGTTGCTCTCGGTGGCGCCGCTGGTCCAGACGATCTCGCGCGGGTCGGCGGCGATCAGCTGCGCGACCTGCTCGCGCGCCTGCTCGACGGCCTGTTCGGCCTCCCAGCCCCAGGCGTGGCTGCGGCTGGCGGGGTTGCCGAAGTGCTCGCGCAGCCACGGGATCATGGCGTCGACGACGCGTGGGTCGCACGGCGTCGTGGCGCCGTAGTCCAGGTAGATGGGCAGGTGCGGGGTCATGCGGCGCTCGTGCGGCGGGGCTTACTTGGTGAGGCTGTTGCCGAGGGCGAACACGGAGTTCGGCGCTGTCACCTTGATCGGCTTGACCACCGGCGCGGCGGAGATCGCCCTCTTCACCGGTGCACCTTCGAGCGAGACGCCCTTGGCCAGCTGCTCGTCGACCAGGCCCTTCAGCGAGATCGAGTCGAGGTACTCGATCATCTTGGTGTTCAGGCTCGCCCACAGGTCGTGCGTCATGCACTTGCCGGTGTCGGCGCCCATGCAGTCTTCCTTGCCGCCGCAGCCGGTGGCGTCGATCGGCTCGTCCACCGCGACGATGATGTCGGCGACGCTGATTTCCTCGGCCGCGCGGCCCAGCGAGTAGCCGCCACCCGGGCCACGGGTGCTTTCCACGAGTTCGTGGCGACGCAGCTTGCCGAAGAGCTGCTCCAGGTACGACAGCGAGATCTGCTGGCGCTGGCTGATGGCCGCCAGCGCCACAGGGCCCGCGTTCGCGCGCAGGGCCAGGTCGATCATCGCGGTGACGGCGAAGCGGCCCTTGGTGGTCAATCGCACAGGTATCTCCCACGGGCGGCGTGGAGTCCGTCACACCGTACGGCCCTTCGAACCCGACTAATCGACTCAAGTATACACAGTACCCGATCGATTTCGTCGGCCATGGCGCTGGCGCCCCGGCCTGGACCCGATGGCTTGCACCTCGGTGGCCCAATGGTCCAGGAGGATGATTGAGCGGCTGGCTCGACGTTCGAGCCGCGGTCGAGGCAAGCGGCCTAGCGTCCCGACGGCACCGACGCGGCCGCGCGGCCAAGGCCTTCGCTCACGAGCCGGCTGAGAAAGCCCTCGCAGGCCCGCTCGAGCAGGTCGAGCACATGGTCAAAGCCGGCGTCCGGCCCGTAGTACGGGTCGGGCACCTCTCGCTCGGGCAGGCCCGCGGCCACCGGCAGCAGCTCGATGCGCGGCATCTGCGGCGATGGGGACTTGCGCTGCAGCCAGGCCAGGTTCCCTTCGTCCATGGCCAGCATCCAATGGAAGCGCGCGAAGTCCTTGGTGACCACCGGGCGCGCCTTGAGGTTCGAGAGGTCATAGCCGCGCGCCGCGGCGTGGCGGATGGCGCGCGGGTCGGGCGGTTCAGCCGTGTGGTAGCCGTGCGTGCCTGCCGAGTCGACCCACACCGCGCCGCCCAGGCCCCGCTGGCGCAGCTTGGTCTGCAGCACGCCCTGCGCGGTGGGCGAACGGCAGATGTTGCCGGTACACACCATCAATACATGCACGGCCCCGGGCGCCGGCGGCTGCATGCCCGCCGCGGCGCGCCGCAGGAACGGAAGCGATGGCAGCCGGTCGAGCAAGGACATGCAACCCAGCATAACAGCCGGGGGCACGGGCCCTTGCCTTGCGGGCCGCATCAAGCTGCCCCGGATCGTGGCCGATATGCCAGGGGCGCCGCATGCGTGGCGGGCCGGTGGCGGCCCGCAGGCACGCGCGCGGTCACCGGCCATCCAGGGCCCCATCCGATTGAGACGCTCGCAACTGTCTGCCTACCCCCACGAGGCGCCCCGGCGCCGCCTGACCTGCCCGCGCTGCACGACGGTGGTTCGGCGCTGCCGCCGCACGATGCTCGAACGCCTGGTCGGCGCATCGCGGGGCGCTCGCTTTCGCTGCCCGGCCCAAGCCTGTGGGTGGAGCGGCACGTTCACCCGACCGGGCCGGCGGTTGCTCGCCGCGGCGTGGCGGCGCGTGGCATCCCATCCGCGCCTGCTGGCGCTGCCGCTGCTGTGCGCCACGGCGGTGGCGCTGGGCCATTGGGGCGCGGCGATGGCCCCCGTGGCCGACGTCTACATCGGTGCGCGTCTGTTCGCGCCCGGCGAGGCCTTCGACGGCGAGGAGCCTCCCGCTGACCACGCCCTCTCGGCGTCGGCCCCTGCGGCCGGGCCAGCCCATGGTGTGGCGGCCGACAGCGTCGCACACCCCTTGCCGCGCACGCCCGGCGCCCGGCCACCCCTGGAGCTGCGCCGGTTCTGCGCCTGGGGACGCCCCGGGCGCATGCCCTACCGCGGCACGCCTGAGGAGGCGATGCGCACCGCCCACCTGCCGGCAGAAGTTCGCACCCAGATCACGGCGGCGATCGCCGCCGGCCGCGCCGACGACCGGCTCGTCATCGGCAATGACGCGATCCGCTCAGCCTCCGGAGCGCGAACCTTTCCGTCCGATGGGCTGGCGATGACCTACGGCCGCACGCTGTGCCTTGGCACCCGCGTCAACTTCAAGCCCGGGCACATGGAGGAAGCCCATCTCTACGAGGCGACCGACGCGCGGGGCCGCCTGTACAGCGTCATGGTGCCCCAGGTGTGCGGCAACGTCACGGTGCTGCGGCAGCCGCAGGGCAGCTCGCAGTTGGCGCTGGAACGCGACCCTTGGGACGCGGGCGATGCCGGCGCGCGCGTCGCGCATGCCGTGATGGCCGGAAAGCCTCATGAAGTGCCCGAGCCCGGCTCGCTGGCGCTCGGGCTGGCGGCACTGGCCGCGGCGGCAACTTTCAGCCGCCGGCGCCGAGGCTGACCAAAACCAGGCCTGGAGGCGAGCGGCGACCCGGCCTCTCCAAGCCGGCGCTGAGGAGGCCCGACGTCGGCCAGACCGTTGGCCCTGCCTCACGCGCGGCGGGGCCCGCCACCCGGACCTGCGCCGGCCGCCGCCGGGCCGAGTGACACCACCTTCGTCTCGGCCACGTTGGCGCCGAAGGCCTGCTCGCGCAGCAAGGCGAGCTGGTCGCGCACGCGCGCCGCCTTCTCGAACTCCAGGTTGCGGGCGTGCTCGAGCATCTGCTTTTCGAGCGCCTTGATGCGCTTGCCGAGGTCGCGCTCGTCCATCGCTTCCACTTCCGCGGCCGCCTTGGCGGCCTGCAGATCGGCCTTGGCCGCCTTGTCGGAGACCACGCCGTCGATGAGGTCGCGCACGCGCTTGCTCACCGTGCG
>JAEUPD010000084.1 GCA_016788525.1 Rubrivivax sp. | reverse complement strand
GGCGTCGCGGCTGGCCTTCTCGCCCTCGTTCATGCGCTTGTTGATCTCCTTGAGATCTTCCAGCGGCACGACGGCGCGGGCCTGCAGGTCGACGAGCTTCTGCTGCAGTTCCTGCACGGCCGGCAGGTTGCGCGTGAGGATGATGCCGTAGGGCTTGCCCAGCGCAATCTCCTTCTCGGCCCACTTCAGGTTCAGCACATTGCCGGGGAAGGTCTTGATGAAGTGGTCCTGCGGCATGCCGCACTTGTCGACCACGATCTTGCGGATCTCGCGTTCGTAGCGGCGCACGTCATCGACCTGGCTGCGCAGGATGTTGCACAGCCTCTCGATCGTCTTCACCGTGAAGCGGATCGTCATCAGGTCTTCGCTGATGGCGTGCTGGGCCTTGTTGTAGGCGGGTGACTTGTAGCCTTCCTTCTCGAAGGCGCGACGCATCTTCTCGAAGTGGCTGCGCAGCAGGTCGAACTTGACGAGCGCTGCGCCCTTGAGTTCTTCGAGCTTCTTGGTCAGGGCCTTGCTGCCGCCCTGGCCGTCGTCGTCGTCTTCCTCGTCGAATTCGTCGAAGTCTTCCTCGGCGACGTAGTCGTCGGCTTCGTCGTCGCTGACGAAGCCGTCCACCACTTCGGAGATCTGCATCTCGCTGGCGGCGATCTTGTCGGCGTAGGCGAGGATCTCGGCGATGGTCGTGGGGCTGGCGCTGATGGCGAACATCATCGCCTGCAGCCCGCCCTCGATGCGCTTGGCGATCTCGATCTCGCCTTCGCGCGTGAGCAGCTCGACCGTGCCCATCTCGCGCATGTACATGCGCACCGGGTCGGTGGTGCGGCCGAATTCGCTGTCCACCGTGGACAGCGCCGCCTCGGCGGCCTCTTCGGCTTCTTCGTCGGTGGCGGTGGAGGTGTTGCCGCCGGCCACCAGCAGCGTGGCCGCGTCGGGCGCCTGCTCGTACACCGCGATGCCCATGTCGTTGAGCATCGAGACAATGGCTTCGAGGATCTCCTCGTTGATCAGGCGCTCGGGCAGGTGATCGTTGATCTCCTGATGCGTCAGGAAGCCCCGCGTCTTGCCCATCTTGATGAGCGTCTTCAGCTCCTGGCGGCGCTTGGTCGCCTCCTCTTCGGTGAGCGTGGTCTCCTCGAGCCCGAACTCGCGCATCAGCGCGCGCTCCTTGGCGCGGCTGACCTTCATGCGCAGCGGCTTGGCCTTCTCGGCTTCGGCCGCGGGCTCGGCCGCCTCGACCTCGGCTTCGGCTTCCGCTTCGAAGTCGCCTTCGATTTCGGTCAGGTCCTCGTCGTCGCCAGGGCCTTTGGCTTCCGGGCCCTTCTTTCCGCCTTTCGCGTCAGGCTTGCCGGCCACCGGCTTGGCCGTGGCCTTGCCCGTGGCCTTCGCCTCGGGCTTCGCGGGCTTGCCCGGCGCCGCCTTGGCAGCCGCCTTGTCGGCGGGCTTGGCGGCCCCCGACTTCTCGGGCGAGCGCTCAGGTGCCTTGACGGATGCCTTTTCGGCCGGCTTGGCGGTGACTTTGTCCGCGGGTTTGCCGGTCGCCGACCCCTTGGCCGGCTTGGCCGGTGCCGCAGGGGCGGCCGCCGACTTGGCGGCCGGCTTGCCGGGGGACGCCGAGGCCTTGCCCCTGGCGTCCTTGGCTTGATGATCCTTGTCCTTGGCGTGCTCCTTCGAGTCCTTGGGCTTGGCAGCGGGCTTGGGAGCAGGCTTCTTGGGCGTGGTCATAGCGGTCCTTGGATGAGGATCTGCGAAAGGCGGGTGCAAGACCGTGTCTGGCGCGGTGATTCAACGCTCGGCGGATCGGAGAAGTGCGAACGGCCGCACCGCGGCAGCGGCCCGGGCCGTTCGGACCTGGGCACGGCCGTCATCGGGTGCCGCGAGGGCGCCTCGATGCGAGCGCGTGGCGCACTCGCGCGGACAAGCTGGCGTGACGTTCGGAAGAGCAGCCCTTGCGGGTGAGGGGTGACCGGTGGAAGCCCTTGTCGAGGGTGGTCGGGGCCCGGAGGTGCTGCTGTCACTCTTGCCGCTGCGTGGAACCGAGGATTATACCTGCCACCTTGGGCACAGAACCCCGCCGACACCAACCGCCGGGTTCACCTCCGCAGGAGAAGCAGACAGCCGCAAATGATCAGCGCGGCCGAGGCCGTGGTGGTCGTTGAGGGCACTTCGCCGAACGCGAGGTACCCGACTGCCGCGGCCCATATGAACCCGGTGTACTCGACCGGGGCGAGCCGGCTCGCTTCCATGTGGCGCAGCGACCAAGTGATCGCGCCCAGGCCCACCGTGGCAAGTGCGCCGATGGCCACGACGAAGCCCAGATCATCATCGTGCAGAGGCGTCCACTGCACCATGACAGGAACGCCGAGGAGAGCCATGGGGATGAGGTTCTGCAGCAGCAGGAACGTGGGCAGGGCGTCGTGCTGCGCCTGCTTGCGCGTGAGCACCATGACGAATGCGAAGGTCAGCGCCGAACACCCCGCCAGCAGCAGCCCCACCAGATGAAGGCCGCCGCTGCCGCGCATGGCCGGCCACAGCGCGACCAGCGCCCCCAGCATGCCGAGGGCAAGCGCAGCCCAGATCGCCGCGGGCGGCCGCTCGTGCAGCCAGGCCATGGCCAGCAGCGATGTGAAGATGGGTGCCGTGTAGCCCATGGCAACAGCCTGCGCCAGCTCGAGCCGCGCCAGCGCTGCGAAGTACAGCACCAGCGTCAGCAGCAGCAGGACCGCGCGCAGCAGGTGCATGCGCCACTGGGCGAGCCCCGGCATCGGGGTGCGCCAGAAGGCCCAGATCGCCACCGCGAACACGGCACCCCCGGCGAAGCGGAACCAGGTCAGCTGCACCACGCCGTAGCGGTTGGCCAGCGCCTTGACGAGGGCGTCCATGCCGATGAAAGCGGCCGCGGCCAGGGCTGCCACCCAGACCGGTGCCGTACCGAACAGCTGCGGAGCGGCTCGGTGGGGTCGATGCATCCGGCGAGTCTAGAGGGGAGAGCCACCCGGCGAGCAACGTCTATACTCCACAGGTTTGCCTGCACCTGCGCTGCGCTCACGAATCTCCGACTCCGGAACCCCCTCGGGCCCATCATTTGCCCCTCGCCACGGCCCTCATGCGGGCGGTGACCGCGGGCGAATGGGCGCCGGCCAAGTGCCGGCGCGATGGCCGCGAGCGCGCGCGAGACCGGAGCTTTCCTTGCCGTCGAGCGCCTCTCCCTTCGCCCCTTCCGCCACGCTGCCGGCCCTGCGCCCGCAAGCGCCCCCCGCGCTGCTGGCCCTGGCTGACGGCACGCACTTCGCAGGCGTGTCCGTCGGCGCGACCGGCCGCACGGTGGGGGAGGTGGTGTTCAACACCGCACTCACCGGGTACCAGGAGATCCTGACCGACCCGAGCTACTGCCGCCAGATCGTCACGCTGACCTACCCCCACATCGGCAACACCGGCGTCAACAGCGAAGACGCCGAGTCGGCAGGCGTGCAGGCGGCGGGCCTCGTGATCAAGGAACTGCCGCGGCGGCTTTCCAGCTTCCGGGCCGAGTCGTCCCTGGGCGAGTACCTCGGCCGCAACGGGACGGTGGCCATTGCCGGCATCGACACGCGCCGGCTGACGCGGCTGCTGCGCACCGGCGGTGCGCAGAGCGGCTGCATCCAGGCCTACCCGGCGGGCACGCAGATCGGCGCGGCACAGATCGCCGAGGCGGTGGCTGCGGCGCGCGCAGCGCCGTCCATGGCCGGCCTCGACCTGGCCCAGGTGGTGAGCGCCAATGCGCCCTACGAATGGAGCGAGGCGGCATGGCAGCTGGGCAAGGGCTTCGGGCGCCTCACGCAGCCGCGGCATCACGTGGTGGCCTATGACTTCGGCGTGAAGCGCAACATCCTGCGCCTGCTGGCCGAGCGAGGCTGCGGCATCACGGTGGTGCCGGCCAGGACGCCGGCCTCCGAGGTACTGAAGCTGCGCCCCGAAGGCATCTTCCTGAGCAACGGGCCGGGCGACCCCGGGCCGTGCGACTACGCCATCGAGGCGGCGCGCGAGTTGATCGCCGGCGGCCTGCCCACCTTCGGCATCTGCCTGGGTCACCAGATCATGGCGCTGGCGTCAGGGGCGCGCACCTTCAAGATGAAGTTCGGCCACCACGGGGCCAACCATCCTGTGAAGGAACTGGACAGCGGCCGCGTCAGCATCACCAGCCAGAACCACGGCTTCGCGGTCGACGAGAAGACGCTGCCGGCGAACCTGCGCGCCACGCACACGAGCCTGTTCGACGGCACGCTGCAAGGCCTGGCGCGAACGGACCAGCCCGCCTTCTGCTTCCAGGGCCACCCCGAGGCGAGCCCCGGCCCGCACGACATCGCCTACCTCTTCGACCGTTTCGTCAAGCTGATGGACGAGCGCTGAGACCCCACCATGCCCAAGCGCACCGACATCGACAGCGTCCTCATCATCGGCGCCGGCCCCATCGTCATCGGCCAGGCGTGCGAGTTCGACTACTCCGGCGCCCAGGCCTGCAAGGCGCTGCGCGAGGAGGGCTACCGCGTCATCCTCGTCAACAGCAATCCGGCGACGATCATGACCGACCCGGAGACGGCCGATGTGACCTACATCGAGCCCATCACCTGGCAGGTGGTCGAACGCATCATCGCCAAGGAGAAGCCCACCGCGGGCCACATGGCGCTGCTGCCCACCATGGGCGGCCAGACGGCGCTGAACTGCGCGCTCGACCTGCACCGTCACGGCGTGCTGGCCCGGCACGGCGTGGAGATGATCGGCGCCAACGAGCATGCCATCGAGAAGGCCGAAGACCGGCTGAAGTTCAAGGACGCGATGACCTCCATCGGCCTCGATTCGGCCAAGAGCGGCATCGCCCACAGCTGGGAGGAAGCGCAAGCGGTGCGCGAGCGCATCGCGCAGCTCACCGGCGGCACCGGGTTCCCGGCGGTCATCCGCCCGAGCTTCACCCTCGGCGGCACCGGCGGCGGCATCGCCTACAACCCCGAGGAATTCGAGGAGATCTGCAAGCGCGGCCTGGATCTCAGCCCGACCAACGAACTGCTCATCGAGGAAAGCCTGATCGGCTGGAAGGAGTTCGAGATGGAGGTGGTCCGCGACCGCGCGGACAACTGCATCATCGTGTGCTCCATCGAGAACCTCGACCCCATGGGCATCCACACCGGCGACAGCATCACCGTCGCGCCGGCGCAGACGCTGACCGACCGCGAGTACCAGCTGATGCGCAACGCCAGCCTGGCCATCCTGCGCGAGATCGGCGTCGACACCGGCGGCAGCAACGTGCAGTTCGCGGTCGACCCCAAGACCGGCCGCATAATCGTCATCGAGATGAACCCGCGCGTCAGTCGCAGCTCGGCGCTGGCGTCCAAGGCCACCGGCTTTCCGATCGCCAAGGTGGCGGCCAAGCTGGCGGTGGGCTACACGCTCGACGAGCTGAAGAACGACATCACGGGCGGCGCCACACCGGCGAGCTTCGAGCCGAGCATCGACTACGTGGTGACGAAGATCCCGCGCTTCGCGTTCGAGAAGTTCCCTGCTGCCGACCCGCACCTCACCACGCAGATGAAGAGCGTGGGCGAGGTGATGGCCATCGGCCGCACCTTCCAGGAAAGCTTCCAGAAGGCGCTGCGCGGGCTGGAGACCGGCATCGACGGTCTCAGCGAACGCAGCACCGAGCGTGACGAGATCGTCGACGAGATCGGCAACGCCGGGCCGGAGCGCATCCTCTTCGTCGCCGACGCCTTTCGCCTGGGCATGACGCTCGAAGAGGTGTTCGAGGAAACGGCGATCGATCCGTGGTTCCTGGCGCAGATCGAAGACCTCGTGTCCATCGAACGGCGCCTCGCCGGGCGCCCCCTGGCCTCGCTGGAAGCCGACGACCTGCGCTGGCTGAAGAGCCGCGGCTTCTCAGACCGGCGGCTGGCCAGGCTGCTGGGTACGAACCAGCATGAAGTGCGGGCGCGTCGCCATGCGCTGAATGTGCGCCCGGTCTTCAAGCGCGTGGACACCTGCGCCGCCGAGTTCGCCACCCAGACGGCGTACATGTACAGCACCTACGACGAGGAATGCGAAGCCGAGCCTTCGGCGCGCAGGAAGATCATGGTGCTGGGCGGCGGTCCCAACCGCATCGGCCAGGGCATCGAGTTCGACTACTGCTGCGTGCATGCCGCGCTGGCCATGCGCGAGGACGGGTACGAGACCATCATGGTCAACTGCAACCCGGAGACCGTATCCACCGACTACGACACCAGCGACCGCCTGTACTTCGAACCCGTGACGCTGGAAGACGTGCTCGAGATCGTCGACAAGGAGAAGCCTGCCGGCGTCATCGTGCAGTACGGCGGGCAGACGCCGCTGAAGCTGGCGCTCGACCTCGAGCGCGCCGGCGTGCCGATCATCGGCACGAGTCCCGACAGCATCGACATCGCCGAGGACCGCGAGCGCTTCCAGAAGCTGTTGAACGAGCTGGGGCTGAAGCAGCCGCCCAACCGCACCGCGCGCACCGAAGAGGCGGCGCTGGCGCTGGCGCACGAGATCGGCTACCCGCTGGTGGTGCGCCCGAGCTATGTGCTGGGCGGCCGCGCGATGGAGATCGTGCACGGCGATCGAGATCTCGAGCGCTACATGCGCGAGGCGGTGCGTGTCTCCGAGAAGAGCCCGGTGCTGCTCGATCGCTTCCTCGACGACGCGATCGAGGTCGACGTCGATTGCCTGTGCGACGGCGAACAGGTGGTCATCGGCGGCATCATGGAACACGTCGAGGCCGCCGGCATCCACAGCGGCGACTCGGCCTGTTCGCTGCCACCCTACACCCTGCCTGCCGCGCTGCAGGACGAGATGCGCCGCCAGGCCACGCTGATGGCCCGGGCGCTGAAGGTGGTGGGCCTGATGAACGTGCAGTTCGCCATCCAGGGCGAAGGCAATGCGGCCGTCGTCTACGTGCTGGAAGTCAATCCGCGGGCCAGCCGCACGGTGCCCTATGTGAGCAAGGCCACCGGTCAGCCGCTGGCCAAGATCGCGGCGCGCTGCATGGCCGGGCGCAGGCTGGTCGACCAGCACGACGCCCGGGGCCGCAGGCCCACCGAGGTCGTGCCGCCGTACTTCAGCGTCAAGGAGGCCGTCTTCCCGTTCAACAAGTTCCCGGGGGTCGACCCGATCCTCGGCCCCGAGATGCGCAGCACCGGCGAGGTGATGGGTGTCGGCCGCACGTTCGGCGAGGCGATGCTCAAGAGCCAGCTGGGCGCCGGCTCGAGGTTGCCGGAGAAAGGCACGGTCGTCATCACGGTGAAGGACGGCGACAAGCCCCGCGCCGCCGCCGTGGCGCGCGACATGGCGGCGATGGGCTACCAGGTGGTGGCGACCAAGGGCACGGCGGCGGCGCTGACCGCCGCCGGGTTGCCGGTGAAGGTGGTCAACAAGGTCAAGGACGGCCGGCCGCACATCGCCGACATGGTCAAGGCCGGCGAGATCCAGCTCGTGTACACCACAGTGGACGAGACACGCCAGGCGATCGCCGACTCGCGCCACATCCGCACCGTCTCGCTGGCCAACCGCATCACGTACTACACCACGATGGCCGGCAGCGAGGCCGCCACCGAGGCCATCAAGCACCAGCAGGGCAACGCCGGGTCGCTCGAGGTGACTTCGCTGCAGGAGTTGCACGCCGCGCTCCCGTAGCCAGAGCCTGGCCTGCCGCCCGGCAGAGCCTGCCCGCCTGCGGCGTGCGCCCGAGCTGCGCCCGGCGGATGCACGCCGGGGGTGGTCTGAACTAACATCACGCATCCCGATCCGCCGCAACCCGCCCCCAGTCCAGCAATGAAGGGCGCTGCGGCGGATTCGCTTTTCCCGCCTGCCTGCACGTCGTCGTCGACCATGTCCACCATTCCGCTCACCCGCCGCGGGGCTGAAAAGCTCAGGGCCGAACTGCACCGGCTCAAGACGGTCGAACGTCACGCGGTCATCCAGGCCATTGCCGAGGCCCGTTCGCAGGGCGACCTGTCGGAGAACGCGGAGTACGACGCGGCCAAGGACAAGCAGGGCTTCATCGAGGGCCGCATCAAGGAACTCGAAGCCAAGCTCGCGGCGGCCAAGATCATCGATCCGGCCACCGTCGATGCCGGCGGCAAGGTGGTGTTCGGCGCCACCGTCGACCTGGAGGAAGAAGACAGCGGCACCAAGGCCACCTTCCAGATCGTCGGCGACGACGAGGCCGATCTCAAGCTAGGCCTGATCTCGATCTCCAGCCCGATCGCCCGCGCGCTCATCGGCAAGGAGGCTGGCGACGTGGCCGAGGTGCAGGCCCCGGGCGGCGTGAAGTCCTGGGAAATCGTCGAGGTGCGCTACGTCTGAGCGGTCTGGCGCTGAGCTGCCTGGATCTGCGCGCGACCTGACCGCCGCAGGGTCGGGCCAGGCCATGTTTCACCCAGGGGTGGCAAAGGTGCCGGCAGGCCGATGAACGCCGCGGACCGCTGGCGCGTGCTGATTCCAGCTCTGTGGGCTGGCGGCCTGATCACAGTGGCCACCCTGGCCACGCCGGCACCGTTCGCCACCCTTGGGCAGGTCGAGGCCGGGCGTGTGGTGGCGCGCGTACTGTCCCACGAGGCCCATGCCAGCCTGGCGCTGGGCGTGCTGGTGCTGCTGCTGGAGCGCCGCGAGGCCCGGCGCGCGGCGGCCCGCGGCAGCGGCTCGCAGTTCAGCACCGGCATGGCTCTGGCGCTGGGTGCCGTCTTCTGCACGATCCTCGGCTACTTCGCGCTGCAGCCGCTCATGCCGGCAGCCAGGGCCGGGCAGGGCGCGTTCAGCTTCGCGCAACTGCACCTGGCCAGCGCGGCCTGCTACGCGCTGAAGACCTTGATGGTCGCCGCACTCGCGTGGCGCGCCGCGGCACCGGTTGGCGCAGGCGCTAGACCGCCTTCTTCTTCAGGCTGACCAGGCGCGACTTGGCGCGCTTGATCTTGCCGCCGGCGGTGACGCGCTGGTTGCCGAAGACCTTGACCTTGCGCACCGTGGCGCGGTGATTGCCGCTCTTGGAGAACGACACCAGCTTGACCGTGCGGGGGCCGGGTTGGCGATCTTCGCGCACGGCCCGCTCCTTGGGGGGGACCGGCCGCCACAGCACGAGCAGCTTGCCGATGTGCTGCACGGGCGCGGCAGCCAGCTTCCCGGTCAGGGTGGCGAACATCATTTCGCGTGCCTCGCGGTCGTCGCTCAGCACGCGTACCTTGACCAGGCCGTGCGCCTTCAGCGCGGCATCCACCGCCTGCACCACCGCCTCGGTGAGCCCCTCGGCGCCGACCATCACCACCGGGTCCAGATGATGGGCGGCAGCGCGGTGTTCGCGGCGCTCGGTGGCGCTGAGCATCAAGGCAGGCATGGCCGCGATTATCGTCGTGGCATGGCACTCACCCAGGCGCGGCCATGAAGGTGCGAACCAAGAGCAAGAAAGTCAACAAGGCGTGGCTGCACGACCATGTCTCCGACCCTTACGTGAAACGCGCGCAGCAGGAGGGCTACCGGGCGCGCGCTGCGTACAAGCTGACCGAGATCGACGACGCGCTGCGGCTCATCAGGCCAGGGCAGGTGGTGGTGGACCTGGGCGCCGCACCCGGCGCCTGGAGCCAGGTGGTACGCCGCCGCCTGGCGCCACAGGGCGCCGCGGCCGGCGCGCTGCCTGGCACCATCGTCGCGCTGGACCTGCTCGAGCTCGAGCCCATCGAAGGCGTGACCTTCCTGCAGGGCGACTTCCGTGAAGACGACACGTTGTCGCGCCTGGAGACCGAACTCGGCGGGAGGCAGGTGGACCTGGTGCTCTCCGACATGGCGCCCAACCTTTCGGGCATCGAATCGTCGGATGCTGCGCGCATCTCCCACCTCGTGGAGCTGGCCGTGGAGTTCGCCACCCGGCACCTCGTGCCCGGCGGGGCGTTGGTGGCCAAGACCTTTCACGGCAGCGGCTACAGCCAGCAGGTGCGCCTGTTCAAGGACCGCTTCCGGGTCGTCAAGCCGATCAAACCCAAGGCCTCACGCGACAAGTCGGCCGAAACCTTTCTGGTGGGGCTGGGTCTGAAGCAGGCCGGTGCTGCATGACCGCTCGGCGGCCGCAAGCCCTGGGGCCGCGAAGATGGCGGGGCTTTCCCCGTCAAACCCACCGCCGGGCACAAGGTCGGGCCGCGTCTGCCGAAGACTTGCGTAACCTAGAATGATCCCTATGTGGGTTGCGTGTTCCGTGGCTCTTCAGGCCCCCGGCTGCGGCCGGCCGGCCGCAGCCCCGGGATGCGAACCCTGAAAAGGAGCCACGTTGAACAACCAATGGTTCTCCAAGGTCGCTGTCTGGCTGGTGATCGCGCTCGTGCTGTTCACCGTGTTCAAGCAGTTCGACCGCGGCGCTGCCACCGGCAACCACATCGCCTACTCCGACTTCCTGGAGGAGGTTCGCAACAAGCGGATCAAGCAGGTCACGCTGCAGGAAAGCCCTGGGGGTGGCACGGAGATCGTGGCCATCACCAACGAGGACCGGCGTCTGCGCAGCACCGCCACCTACCTCGACCGCGGCCTGGTCGGTGACCTCATCAACAACGGCGTCAAGTTCGACGTCCGCGCGCGCGAGGAGCCCTCCATCCTGATGAGCATCCTCATCAGTTGGGGGCCGATGCTGCTGCTGATCGGCGTGTGGATCTACTTCATGCGCCAGATGCAGGGTGGCGGCAAGGGCGGCGCCTTCAGCTTCGGCAAGAGCAAGGCGCGCATGCTCGATGAGAGCAACAACACCACCACCTTCGCCGACGTCGCCGGCTGCGACGAGGCCAAGGAGGAGGTGAAGGAACTCGTCGACTTCCTCAAGGACCCGCAGAAGTTCCAGAAGCTCGGCGGCCGCATCCCGCGCGGCGTGCTGCTGGTCGGCCCCCCGGGCACCGGCAAGACGCTGCTGGCCAAGGCCATTGCCGGCGAGGCCAAGGTGCCGTTCTTCAGCATCAGCGGCTCCGACTTCGTCGAGATGTTCGTCGGCGTGGGCGCGGCGCGCGTGCGCGACATGTTCGAGCAGGCCAAGAAGAGCGCGCCTTGCATCATCTTCGTCGACGAGATCGACGCCGTCGGCCGCCACCGTGGCGCGGGCCTGGGCGGCGGCAACGACGAGCGCGAGCAGACGCTGAACCAGATGCTCGTCGAGATGGACGGCTTCGAGACCAACCTGGGCGTCATCGTGATGGCGGCCACCAACCGGCCCGACATCCTGGACCCCGCGCTGCTGCGCCCCGGCCGCTTCGACCGGCAGGTCTACGTCACGCTGCCCGACGTGCGCGGCCGCGAGCAGATCCTCAACGTGCACATGCGCAAGGTGCCGGTGGGCCAAGACGTCAAGCCCGACATCCTGGCGCGCGGCACGCCCGGCTTCAGCGGTGCGGACCTGGCCAACCTGGTCAACGACTCGGCGATGTTCGCCGCGCGCCGCAACGCGCGCGTCGTCGAGATGATCTACTTCGAGAAGGCCAAGGACAAGATCCTGATGGGCCCCGAGCGCAAGAGCATGGTCATGCCCGAGGAGGAGCGGCGCAACACCGCCTACCACGAGGCCGGCCACGCGCTGGTGGCGCGGCTGCTGCCCAAGACCGACCCGGTGCACAAGGTGACGGTCATTCCGCGGGGCAGGGCGCTGGGCGTGACGATGCAGCTGCCCGAAGGCGACCGCTACAGCATGGACAAGGAGCGCATGCTCAGCACGATCAGCGTGCTCTTCGGCGGGCGCATCGCCGAAGAGGTGTTCATGAACCAGATGACCACCGGCGCCAGCAACGACTTCGAGCGCGCCACCGCGATGGCCCGCGACATGGTCATGCGCTACGGCATGAGCGACGAACTCGGCCCGATGGTCTACGCCGAGAACGAAGGCGAGGTCTTCCTCGGCCGCAGCATCACCAAGACGGTGAACATGTCCGAGGCGACGATGGTCAAGGTCGACCGCGAGGTGCGCCGCATCATCGACGAGCAGTACGGCGTCGCGCGC
>JAEUPD010000148.1 GCA_016788525.1 Rubrivivax sp. | reverse complement strand
GTACATGCCCACCATGATCAGTTCGGCGTAGCAGATCCACACCACGTCGATGACGCCGAAGATGAGGTTCAGGCCCAGCGACAGCAGTGCCAGCAGCCCGCCCAGCAGCAGGCCGTTGAGCACCGCCTCGAGAAAGAAGATGTCGAACACCTCAGCCATCACATCCCCAGGTAGGCGCGGCGCACCGCGTCGTCGGCCAGCAGCTCGGCGGCGCGCCCGCTGGCGTGGATGCGGCCGGTTTCCAGCAGGTAGGCGCGGTCGACCACGCGCAGCACCTGCTGCACGTTCTGCTCCACCACGAGCACGGTGTAGCCCTCGGCGCTCATGCGGCGCACGACTTCGAAGATGCTCTGCACGACCAGCGGCGCGAGGCCGGCCGAAGGTTCGTCCAGCAGCAGCAGCTTGGGCCCGCTCATCAGCGCGCGGCCGATGGCGCACATCTGCTGCTCGCCGCCCGACAGCGTGCCGGCCATCTGCGCGCGCCGCTCCTTCATGCGCGGGAACAGCGCGTACACGCGCTCCAGCCGCTCGGCAAAGCGCGCACGCGCCGCGGGCAGGAACGCGCCCATGCGCAGGTTGTCTTCCACCGTCAGGCGCGGGAACAGGCGCCGGCCCTCGGGCACGTGTGCGATGCCCAGGGCCGTGACCTCGTGCGCGGGCAGGTCGTTGCAGCGCCGGCCCTCCATCACGAGGTCGCCGCCGGTGGCCGGGATGAGCCCGGAGATCGCCCGCAGCAGCGTCGTCTTGCCTGCGCCGTTGGGGCCGATGACGGCCACCGACTCGCCGGCCTTCACTTCCAGCGAGACGCCAAAGAGCGCCTGGAAGCTGCCGTAGCCGGCCGACAGGTTGGCAAGCGTGAGCATGGCGGTGTGCGCCGTGCGCTCAGGCGGCGCCGGCCGGTGGTTGGGCCTGCGCCTGCACCCGCTCGCGTGCCAGCGCCTGCTGCTGCACCGCGCCGGCATCGGTGCCGAGGTAGACCTCCACCACCTTGGGGTCGTGCGCCACCTCGCTGGGCAAGCCCTGCGCGATGACCTCGCCATGGTCGAGCACGATGGCCCGGTCGATCACGCGCATCAGCACGCCCATGATGTGCTCGACCCAGATGATGGTGATGCCGCGCTCGTCGCGGATGCGGCGCAGCATGTCGGCGGCCTGGTTCATCTCGGCCTCGTCCAGGCCGCCCAGGCTCTCGTCGGCCAGCAGCAGGCGCGGGCGAGTGGCCAGCGCGCGTGCCATCTCGAGCTTCTTCAGCCCGGCCGCCCCCAGGCCCTCCAGGCCGAGGCCCGCCTCGCGCGGCAGGCCGATGAGCTCCAGCGCCTCGTGCGCGCGCCGCTCGGCCTCGGCGCGGCCGATGCGCTCGGCGCTGCCGTAGAAGGCGGCCAGCGTGGCGTTCTCGAGGATCGACAGCTTGCGGAACGGCCGCGGGATCTGGAACGTGCGCGCCACGCCCCGGCGGCACACCTCGTTGGGCGGCAGGCCACCGATCTCGACCCCGTCGAGCCGGATGGAGCCGGCGCTGGGCGAGTACAGACCCGCGATGACGTTGAACGTGGTGCTCTTGCCGCTGCCGTTGGGGCCGATGAGCCCCAGGATCTCACCGCGCTTCAGGCTGAACGACACGCGGTCGACGGCCGCGAAGCCGCCGAACCGCTTGGTGAGCTGATCGACTTCGAGCACCGCGCGCCGCCGCGTGGCCGCCTCATGCGCCCGTTCACCCTATTGCGAGTAGGCGTGCCCCTTGGGCAGCGGCAGCACCGGGTCCTTGGTCTTGATCGCCGTGGGCCAGACGATGAAGGTGTCCTGGGCGTTGTACTGCATCACCACCGGTGAGCTGAGCGCGTTCTGCCCGGCCATCGCGTGGCCGGCCGGATTGAACTTCACGCCGTAGCCCTGGATGGTGCCGCCGACCTTGATGTCGGTCTCCAGCGCGGCCTTGCGCAGCGCCTCGGCGTCGACGCCGCCGTACTTCTTGATGGCGCGCGGCAGCACGTCGGTGAAGAAGATCCAGCTCTGGTTGAAGCCCATCGACAGGTGCGGCGGAATCTCGTCGGCCTTCACGTCGGCCTTGTAGCGGCGCACCATCTCCTTGACCACATCGCCCAGCCCCGGCGCCAGCGACGCGGGGTTCAGCAGTTGCGCGCCGACCGGGTCGACGTTGTAGATGAAGTTGGCCTCGTCCTTGAACGTGCTGTAGAGCTTGTCGAACTGGCCGTAGCCGGCGCCGTGGCCGATGAGAGCCGCCCACTTCAGCTGCTGCTCCTTGGCCTGGCGCAGGAAGAGCGTGATGTCGGGGTTGTAGCCGGTGTGCAGGATGACGTCGGGCCGCGCGCGCTTGAGCTTGGTGATCAGCGGCGAGAGGTCGGGCGCGGTGGCGGCATAACCTTCCTTCAGCACGACCTGCATGCCGTGGCCCTTGCACGCGCTGTCGTTGCCGCTGGCCACGCCGGCGCCGTAAGGGCCGTCTTCGTAGATCACGGCCACCTTCAGGTCCTTGGGCTCCTTGCCCAGGCGCGCCTTGGCCTGCTCGTTGAGAAACGAGCACGAGGCCTCGCCGAACTGGTCGGAGTGCACCTGGGCGCGGAAGACGTACTGCATCTTCTTGTCCTTCAGCACCGCCGAAGCCACGCAGACGTTGGCCCACATGAACTTCCTGGCCGCCTCGGCCTTCTGCGCCATCGGCACGCAATGGGCGCTGGAGAACACGCCCATGATCATGTCGACCTTCTCCTGGTTGACCAGGCGCTCGTACTCGTTGATGGCGACGTCGGCCTTGCTCTGCGCGTCGGCGTACAAGGGCTTGATCTTCCAGCCCTCGACGCCGCCGCGCTCGTTGATCATGTCGATGGCGTACTTGGTGCCCAGATACGAGGCGTTGCTGCCGCCGGCGGCAAAGGGGCCGGTGAGGTCGTAGATGACCCCGATCTTGAGTTCCTTGGCCTGCGCGAAGGCACCGGCGGCAGCCAGCGCCAGCAAGGTGGCGGTGAGGATTCGCTTCATCGGGGACGCTCCTTCCAGCGGGGGTGGACGAACCGCGCGGGCCCGGCGGGGCTAGCGCATGAACTGGCGCACATGGTCGGCACCGAAGCCGACCGCCTCGAAGTGCGCGCGGTACTTGTCGATGCGCGTGAACACATCGTCGTAGCCGATCGACTGCCCGTCGGGGTCGACATACATCAGCGCGCCATGCACGGTGAACAGGGTGATCATCTCGGCGCAGTCGTCGGGCACGACCAGCGTGTGCGTCTCGCCCGGTGGCTCGAAGACGTAGCTGCCTTCCTCGGCGACCCAGTCGTGCTCGAGGTAGTGCCAGCGGCCGCGGATGACGTAGGCGTGCACCGCGCCCGAGTGGCGATGCCGCTGCAGCACGCCCGAGCGGCGCACGCGCAGCACATGGGTGTAGTGGCCGCCCGAGACGCTCAGGTGCAGCGGGCGCGACCAGATGCCCTCGGCCACCGGCGCCCACAGCCGCTCGTCGCTGGTCATCACGCCGTGCACCACCAAGTCGGGCGCCATGCCCCAGGGCTGGGGCTTGCGGTAGGCCACCCGGCGCGGGTCGCTGGCCAAGGGCAGGGTGGGCTGGGGCATGGGTGGGGCAGGGGTCGTATGCGAGCCTGGCAGTTTCCAGACGCGGCCGCGCTGCGGCAATGCGGGTTTGCCATCGAGATGCGGGCCGGGCCGCCCGGGGTCCGCGTCGCGCTTCGACGCCGTGCCAGCGGGGCACAATGCCCGGCACCACGGCATGGAACACGCATGGAACCACTCGACCTCGTGATCGAAGGCGGCACGGTCATCGACGGCACGCGCGCGCCACGTTTCGACGCCGACGTGGCGATGGCCGGCGGGCGCATCGTCGGCCTCGAGGCGCCCGGTGGGCTGCGCGCGCAGGCGGCGCGGCAGCGCATCGCGGCCCATGGCCGCATCGTCGCCCCGGGGTTCATCGATGCGCACACGCACGACGACCTCGCGGTGCTGCGCGACCCCGGCCTGGCGTTCAAGGTCTCGCAGGGGGTGACCTCGGTGGTCACGGGCAACTGCGGCATCAGCCCGGCGCCGCTGGAGCCCGACACGCCGGCGCCGCCGCCCATCTCGCTGGCGGTGCACGACACGGCCGGGCGCTTCGCGAGCTTCGGCGCCTACATCGCAGCGCTGCGCCGGCAGCCGGCGGCGGTGAACGTGGCGCCGCTGCTGGGCCACACCACGCTGCGCGCGCGCTGCGTGGGCGACCTGTCGCGTGCCGCCACCGCGGCCGAGGTGGAGGCGATGCGCGCCCATGTGCGCGAGGCGCTGGCGGCCGGCGCGATCGGCGTGTCCACCGGCACCTTCTACCCGCCAGCGGCGGCCGCGCCCACCGACGAGATCGTCGAGGTCTGCCGCCCGCTCACCGGCAGTGGTGGCGTGTATGCCACGCACATGCGCGACGAGGGCGACGCGGTGATGGCCTCGATCGAGGAGACGCTGCGCATCGGCCGCGAGCTGGCGGTTCCGGTGGTCATCTCGCACCACAAGGTGACCCTGCCGCACAACTGGGGCCGCTCGAGCCAGACGCTGGCGCGCATCGGCCAGGCGATGCAAGGCCAGTGCGTGGGCCTGGACTGCTACCCCTACACCGCCGGCAGCACGATGCTGCACAGCGACCCCGCGCGGCTGCAGGGCCGCGTGCTCATCGCGCACAGCGAGCCGCACCCGGCGATGGCCGGCCGCGAGCTGGCCGACATCGCGCGCGAGTGGGGCTGCGACAAGCTGGAGGCGGTGCGCCGGCTGCAGCCCGCCTCGGCCATCTA
>JAEUPD010000058.1 GCA_016788525.1 Rubrivivax sp. | reverse complement strand
CAGCGGCGCGTGGTTGGGCAGCATCACGCCGCCGCTGCCCACGCGGATGGTGTGCGTCACCGCGGCGATCTGCCCCACCAGCACCGCGGTGGCGCTGCTGGCCACGCCGTCCATGTTGTGGTGCTCGGCCACCCAGTAGCGCTGGTAGCCCAGGCGCTCGCAGTGGCGCGCCAGGTCCAGCGTGTTGCGCAGGGCATCGCCGGCGTTGCCGCCTTCGACGATGAGCGACAGGTCGAGCACGGAAAGCGGCGGCAGCGGGTAAGGCATGTTCGGCGGGGTTCGAAGCGCAAAGAGTGTTCTGCAGCGGGCAAGGCAGGTCGGGCTTCCGGGCGCGCGGCGCGGGGATTCAGGCCGCCAGCACCTGCGCCAGCGTCAGCTCGTCGATGCGTGCGTGGCGCCTGAACGAGCGCGTCGCCTCGCTCGGGGCGAGCAGCAGCGCGTCGATGAGCCGGGCCGCCGGTACAGCGGCGGGTTCGCACAACAGCACCAGGCGAGGTTCCGCGCCCGGCGCGTCTTCCTTGTGGCTGCGCTCGCCGGCCTGGCCCGCTGCGGCGCCGGTGCTCGGCACCGCGGTGTGCGGCGTGCGGGCCGCGGGGCGCGCCTCGCGCAGCCAGCCCACCCAGTCGATGCCGCCCAGGCGGTGGATCACCGGTTCCAGTTGCAGCGGGTCGGCGCGCAGCCGCGTGGCCAGCTGCGTGAGCGTGAGTCCCCCCACGCCAGCGCGGCGCGCGCCGTCGAGTTCGGCCAGCAGTTGCAGCGCCAGCTCGAAGCGCTGCCCGGGCGCATCGGGCCGGCGCACGACGCGCATCGCAAGGCTCGGCGCGTAGGCGGCCACCACCGCGCCCAGCAGCACGACCACCCACAAGAGGTAGATCCACAACAGCAGGATCGGCGCCGTGGCGAAGGCGCCATAGATGACGGAGATCGACGGGATCGCCTTCAGGTACCACGCGAGGCCCGACTTGGCCAGCTCCATCGCCACCGCGACGAACAGCGCGCCGGCCCACGCGTGCACCCAGCGCACGGGCGTGTTGGGCACGTAGTGGAACAGCCCCGCCATCATCGTGGCCAGCAGCGCGAATTCGAGCAGGTCGATGACGAAGCCCACGCCACCGGGCAGCGCCGAGGCCCACCCTTGCGAGGCCGAGATGGCATAGCTGCCCGCCGACAGGCTGACCCCCAGCACCAGCGGCCCCAGCGTGAGGCCGGCCCAGTACACCAGCACGCGCTGGCCAAGCGGCCGCTCGCGGCGCACGCGCCAGATGCGGTTGAGCGTGCGATCGATGGTCAGCATCAGCGCCAGCGCACTCACCAGCAGCAGCGCGAACCCCGCGGCGCCGATGGTGCGCGCCTTGCCGGCGAACGCCGTCAGGCTCTTCAGCACGGGCCGCGCGATGTTGTCGGGCACCAGCGCCTGCAGGAAGTACTTCTCCAGCGCCACCTGGAAGCTGGCGAACATCGGAAAGGCGGCGAAGATGGCCAGCATCACCGTCAACAGCGGCACCAGTGTGATCAGCGTGGTGAAGGTCAGGCTGCCGGCGGTGAGGCCGAGCGCGTCTTCACGGAACCGCCGGCGCAGCGTGCGCAGCGTCTCGAACCACGGCCACTGCCTCAGCGATGCGGCCAGCCGGGCCAGCCGTTCGTGGGCGGCCGGTGCCTGCGCGGGTGCAGGCACCTCGGTGCCGGGGCCGGCTTCGGAAATCATGCCGACTATGATGCCAGCATGACTGCGCCAGCCTCCACCGCATCGGCCGGGCACGCTGCCACGCAGGAGGTGCCCATGCCCGGCGCGCCGGCGGTGGTGGCCCCGGCGCCCGTGCGCGTGGCGCGGGCTGCCACGGTGACGGCAACGCTCGTGCTCATCGCGCTGGGCCTGGCGTGGGAGGTGTGGCTCGCCCCCACCGGCCGCGGCACGCTGGCGGTGAAGGTGCTGCCGCTGGCGCTGGCCCTGCCGGGGCTGTGGCGGCACCGCCTGTACACCTTCCGCTGGCTGAGCCTGCTGGTGTGGTTGTATGTGCTGGAGGGTCTGGTGCGGGCCACCTCCGACCGCGGACTCTCGGCCCCGCTGGCGGCGCTGGAAGTGGCGCTGGCGTTGCTCGTGTTCTGCGCCACCGCGTTCTACATCCGGCAGCGGCTCGCGGCTGCAACCCCTGCGCCTCGGCAGCCGTGAGCACGCACGGCCGCTCCAACATGCTCACGCCGCAGCGCAAGCGCAGAGGTCGCCTGTCGTGCGCGCCGACGCACCCGCTCCCGGCATGGCCGCCAAGCCGGGCCTGGTTCGGATGATGACCACGCTGCTGGACACGCTGCGCCGGATCGTCGGCGCACCGCAGGTCCTGACCGAAGGTGACCTCGCCGCCTACACGCACGACTGGCGCCGCCGCTGGCAGGGCCGGCCGCTGGCCGTGGTGCGGCCGGGCAGCACGGCCGAAGTGGCAGCCGTCGTGCGCGCCTGCGCCGCGGCGGGCACGGCCATCGTGCCGCAGGGCGGCAACACCGGGCTTGTGGGCGGTGGCGTGCCCGACACCAGCGGCACGCAGGTGCTGCTGAGCACGGCGCGGCTGAACCGCGTGCGCGGCATCGACGCCGCCAATCTCACCCTCACCGCCGAGGCCGGCTGCGTGCTGCAGGCGGTGCAGCAGGCCGCGGCCGACGCCGGGCTGCTGTTTCCGCTGAGCCTGGCCGCCGAGGGCAGCTGCACGCTGGGGGGCAACCTCGCCACCAACGCCGGCGGCACGCAGGTGCTGCGCTGGGGCAACGCGCGCGAGCTGTGCCTGGGGCTGGAGGTCGTCACCGCCGATGGCGAGGTGTGGGAGGGCCTGAGCGGCCTGCGCAAGGACAACACGGGCTACGACCTGCGCGACCTCTTCGTCGGCAGCGAGGGCACGCTGGGCATCATCACCGCGGCCACCATGAAGCTGGCGCCGCTGCCGGCGGCCACGATGACGGCCTTCGCGGCATGCCGATCGCTCACCGACTGCGTGGAGCTGCTGAACCGCGCCCGCGCAAGGCTGGGCTCGGGGCTCACGGGCTTCGAGGTGATGGGCCGCCACGCGCTGGACCTGGTGGCGCAACACTTCCCGCAGTTGCCGCGGCCACTGCCTGAGGCGCCGTGGACCGCGCTGCTCGAACACAGCGACACCGAAGGTGAACAGCCGGCGCGAGAGCGCTTCGAGGCGCTGCTCGGCGCCGCGATGGAAGCAGGCATCGTCGCCGACGCCGTGGTGGCCGAGAGCGTGGCGCAATCGAAGGCCCTGTGGCACGTGCGCGAGGCGATTCCGCTGGCGCAGGCCGAAGAGGGGCCCAACATCAAGCACGACATCTCGCTGCCGGTGTCGGCCATCGCCGAATTCTGCGAGCGCACCGACGCGCTGCTGCTGCAGCACTTTCCGGGCGTGCGGCTGGTGAACTTCGGGCACCTGGGCGACGGCAACCTGCACTACAACGTGCAATGCCCCGCGGGCGGCGATGCCAGGCGCTTCATCGCCGAGCGCGAGCACGAGGTGAACCGCATCGTGTACGACGCGCTCGCGCCGCACGGCGGCTCGTTCTCGGCCGAGCACGGCATCGGGGTGCTGAAGCGCGAGGAGCTGGCGGCGCGCAAGTCGCCGGTGGCGCTGCGGCTGATGCGCAGCATCAAGGCCGCGCTCGATCCGAACGGAGTCTTCAATCCAGGGCGGGTGGTCTGATCGGGCACCGATCTGCCGCGCAGCCCTCGTCCATGTCGCGCCTGTTCATCAGCCACTCCAGCGCCAACGACGCGCAGGCCGCCGCGCTGGCGCAGTGGTTGAAAGATCAGGGCTTCGGCGACTACTTCCTCGATCTCGATCCCGAGCGCGGCATCGCCGCGGGTGAACGCTGGCTGCAGGCCTTCATGCAGGCGCTGGGCCGCTGCGAGGCCGTGGTCTTCCTGCTCTCGCCCGCGTGGACGCAGTCGCGCTACTGCAAGTCCGAATTCGACGCGGCCAAAGGCCATGGCAAGCGGCTGTTCGGTGTCGTCGTCGAGCCCTTGCCGCTGGCCAGCGTGAGCGAACTGGCGGCCGACTGGCAGCTGTGCGACTTGACGGTTGCGGCGCGCGACGCCGACGCGCTCGAGTTCCCCATCGCCTTGGCGCTACCCTCCGGCGCCGGCACCGTGCGCTTGTCGCGCAGCGGCCTCGACCGCCTGGCCCGCGGGCTGCGCCGGGCGGGCCTGGACCCGCACACGTTTCAGTGGCCGCCGCGCGACGACCCCAAGCGCTCGCCCTATCCAGGCCTGCGTGCCCTGGATCGCGAGGACGCCGCCGTCTTCTTCGGGCGAGACACGGCCATCGTTCGCAGCCTGGACAGGATCCGCCTGATCCGCGAACGCCGCAGCGAGCACCTCTTCGTGATCCTGGGCGCCTCGGGCGCCGGCAAGTCGTCGTTTCTGCGTGCCGGGCTCCTGCCGCGTCTGGAACGTGACGTCGATCGATTCATCGTGCTGCCGACGATCCGGCCCGAGGCTTCGGTCATCACCGGCCCCCGGGGCCTGCTCGTCGCGCTGAAGCAGGCGTTGGCCGAGGCCGGGGAGCCGGCGAGCCTGGCGCAGCTGCGCGCGGCCGAGGGCCGCGCTGGCGCGGCGGGCCTGATCGAACGGCTCGCCGGCCTGGGCCGGCCTCGCATGCGGGAAGATGAAGCCCCGCCGGCGCCGCGCACGGTCGTGCTGCCCATCGATCAGGCCGAGGAGCTGTTCGCCCCGGACGGCCAGCCGGAGTTCGAGCGGTTCCTCGAGTTGCTGCGCGCGTGGCGGGAGCGCGCGCTGCAGGGTTTGTCACACGAAGGCGGCTTTGTCGTGCTGCTGACGATGCGCTCCGACGCGCTGCCTCTGTTGCAGGCCTGTGCGCCGATGCAGGCGTTGGCGCCGGTGCTGGAAAGCCTCGAGCCGATGGCCGCCACCGAATACAAGTCGGTGATCGAAGGGCCCGCCAAGCGCCACAGCGAAGGTGGGCCGGCGCTGGCCATCGAGCCGCAACTGGCCGAGCAACTCGTGAAGGATGCGCAAGGCGCCGATGCCTTGCCGCTGCTCGCGTTGACGCTCGAATGGCTGTATCGCGAGTTCGAAGGTGCCCAGGACGGCCTGCAACGAAGCGGCGGCCTGCGCATCGGCCTGGCCGCCTACGAACAGCTGGGGGGCGTGCGCGGCGTGATCGGCAGCGCCGTCGCGCGTGCGCTCGAGAGCCCGGCGCGCGAGCCGGCCATTCCGGCCGAACCGGCCGCGCTCGACGCGGCGCTGCACCGGCTCTTCCCGCTGCTGGCCACGGTCGACCCCGACAGCGGCAAGGCGCAGCGGCTGGTGGCCAGGCAAGCCGATGTCGACCGCGTGGCGCACGGCCCGGCGCTGGTGCAACGCCTGGTCGAGCAGCGTTTGCTGGTGCAGGACCGCCGCGTCGTCGGCGAGCAGGCCGATGCCGGCGTGGTGGAAGTGGCGCACGAGGCGCTGCTGCGGCAATGGGACCGCTTCGAGCGCTGGCTGGCCGACGCCCAGGCGAGCCTGGTCGCCATCGAGGTGGTGCGGCGCGCGGCCGCCGATTGGCAGCGCGGCGCGCACGACGAGGCGCTGCTGGTGCACGGCACGAGCCGCCTGCGGCAGGCCGAGGCACTGCGCCGCGACGAGCGGCTGGGGCCGCGCTTCTCGGCCGACGAAGAAGACTATCTCGCGGCGTGCCGCGCACGCGAACAGCGGCTAAGCGACGAACGCGAGGCGCAGCAACGCGAACGCGAAGCGCATCTGCGGGTGATCGAGCAGGGGCAACGCGAGCGGGCCGAGGAGCAGCGGAAGACGGCGCGCACGCAGTCACGCCTCTATGCGGGCCTGGCGCTCATCCTGCTGGCCGCGGTGGCCCTGGCCGCCTTCGCCGCGATGCAGGCCCGCGAGGCTTGGCGGCAGACGTCGTTGGTGCTGGCGGGCGCATCCGAGACCGCGGCGGACGAGGGTCAGTTCCCCCAGGCGGTGAGACTGGCTTACCTGGCAACGGATCAGGGCTCGGTGCCATGGCTGCGCCCTCGTCACGCCGCGGCACTCCCGGCGCTGAGCCGCGCCGCCGCCGGCTTGGCGTCTCAGATGGCAGTGGCACATGGCGACGCGGTCTGGAACGCGCAGTTCAGCCCCGACGGTCGGACCCTCGTGACGGCCTCCGCAGACAACACTGCTCGCCTCTGGGATGCCGAGACCGGCAGTCCGGTGGGCGAAGAGATGAGGCACGAGGGGACGGTCGCCAGCGCCAGGTTCAGCCCGGACGGGCAGCGCGTGGTCACGGCCTCGTTCGACACCACCGCGCGCCTCTGGGATGCCCGCAGCGGCAAGCCTGTGGGCGCGCCACTGCGCCACCAGCACCGGGTCTCGAGCGCGGAGTTCAGCGCCGACGGCCGGCGCGTCGTGACGGCCTCCGAGGATGGGACCGCACGCCTGTGGGATGCCGAGACCGCCGCGCCGTTGGGCGAGGCGATGCGGCACCTGAGCGTGGTCAGGCATGCGCACTTCAGCCGCGATGGCCTGCGCGTCGTCACGGCCGCTGCCGACAAGACCGCGCGCGTCTGGCACGGCCTGACCGGCAAGCCGCTGGGCGAGCCCCTTCGGCATGAGGACGCGGTCTCGGGCGCACAGTTCAGCCCCGATGGCCGGCGCGTGGTCACGACTTCCGACGACCACTCGGCCCGCCTCTGGGACACCGCCACCGGCAAGCCGCTGGGCCCGGCGCTGCGGCATGAGGGCGCGGTCTTGAGCGCCCAGTTCAGCCCCGACGGCCGGCGCGTGGTCACGGCCTCCGGCGACAAGACCGCGCGCATCTGGGATGCCACCACCGGCAAGCCGGTGGGCGACGTGCTGCGGCATGACAACGGGATCGGCAGCGCGCAGTTCAGTCCCGATGGCCAGCGCGTGGTGACGGCCTCGTTCGACCGTACCGCGCGCGTCTGGGATGCCACGACCGGCGACCTGTTGGGCAGCTTGCCGCATGAAAGCTACGTCTCGAGCGCGCGGTTCAGCCCCGATGGCCTGCGCGTGGTCACGGCCTCCGGCGACAAGACCGCACGCATCTGGGCGCCCGAGTTCGTCAAGCCGCGCAGCGACGCGGAGCGATTCGGCGGGGGCGAGGCCACGTACTCGCAGTTCAGCCCTGACGGCCGGTGGGTGGTCACCCTTTCCGACGACGGCGCCGCTGTCGTCTTGGACACCCAGACCGGCAAGCCGCTGGGCCATGCGCTGCGGCATGGGGACAAGAAGGTCTCGAGCGCGCAGTTCAGCGCGGACGGCACGCGAGTCGTCACCGTCTCGGACGACAAGACCGCGCGCCTGTGGGACACCGCCACGGGCAAGCCTCTCGGCGAGGCGCTGCGGCATCAGGACTCGGTGCTGGGCGCGCGCTTCAGCCCCGACGGCCAGCGCGTGGTCACGGCCTCCGGCGACAAGGCCGCGCGCGTCTGGGATGCCGCGACCGGCAAGCCCTTGGGCGTGGCGATGAGGCATGAAGGACCGGTCGCGAGCGCGCAGTTCAGCCGCGACGGCAGACGCGTTGTCACGGCGTCGTGGGACAAGACCGCCCGGGTCTGGGACGCGGAGACCGGCAAACCGATGGGCGAGGCGCTGCGGCATGAAAGCGCGGTCTGGACTGCACAGTTCAGCCCCGACGGTCGACGTGTCGTCACGACCTCCGAGGGCAACACCGCCCGCATCTGGGACGCACAGACCGGCAAGCGGCTGGGCGAGACAGCCGCGCTCGAGGACGAGATCTCCGGCGCTCAGATCAGCCCCGACGGCCGGCGTCTGGTCACCACGGCGTCGATGGACGACTTCGCGCGCCTTTGGGATGCCGAAACCGGCAAGCCCGTGGGCGAGGCCATGCGGCATGAGAGCGCCGTTCTGCACGCGCAGTTCAGCCTCGACGGCCGGCGCGTCGTGACAACCTCGTTCGACAACACCGCCCGCATCTGGGACACCGAGACTGGCAAGCCGCTGAGTGGGCCCCTGCGGCACGCGGGCGCGGTCCTGAGTGCGCAGTTCAGCCTCGACGGCCGCCGCGTGATCACGGCTTCGGAAGGCAACACCACGCGCATCTGGGACATATCGACCAGCACCTTGACGTCTCGCGATGAACTGCTCGCCCTGGCATGCAAGCGCATCAGAGGCCCGCTGCGCATCATCAACGCCGCCGATGCCGCGCGCGCCAAGGTGATCGACGCCAAGGACATCGACCGGCGCGACATCTGCCCTGGCCTGACGGATTGACCTCGAGGCCGAACGCAACGCGCCGCCAGCCCGGGCTGCTACACCTCGAGCAGGTGCCGCCGCGCGGCCCCGCGAACGGCCTGCAGCGGCACCGCGGCATCGAACGACGCGAACACGCCGCCGTGGCGCACGGCCAGGGCCAGCAGGTAGGCATCGGTGATCTGCCGGTGGCCGTGCAGGCGGCTGAAGTCGAACAGCGAGTCGTCGAGCAGCGACTGGTCGTCGGGCCAGAACTGGTGGTCAAGACCTTGCGCCAGGGCCTTCAGGCCGTCAGCCACCTGCTCGGGCGAGGTGCGTTGCAGCGCCGAGTAGGCCGGTGCGCTCATGATGCGCACCACGCCGTTCTCGACGATGGGGCAGGTGGCGATGCGCCGCGGCGCGGCGTCGAGCCACTCGTTGGCGCGGCGCGCGAACACATGCGCATCATCGAGCAGCGCGATCAGCACGTTCACGTCGAGCAGCACGCGCGGCGGCGCGGCGGGGGCCACGTCAGACGCCTTCTCGGTCTTGCAGCTCGCGCACGTGCTCGACGGTGATGACCTCGTCGCGCTGCGGCAGCACCGCGAAGCGCCCGCCGGACCGGGCGGCGCGGGCCTTGCCATCGGAGCCACCGGGGGCCGCGTAGGGTCGGCGCAAAGACTCACGCGCCAGCGCCGAGATCACGGCGCCGAGCGACTTGCGCTCGCGCGCGGCATGTTCCTTGGCGGCCAGCAGGATGTCGTCGTCGATGTCGAGGGTCGTGCGCATGGGGTGGCCGCGGATGGCTGGGGTGCTGCCGGATGCGCCTGCATCATAGCATCATTGCATCAACCAACCTTGCGTCTCGGTCGTGCAGGCCTCGGCGCGGTCCCCGCCTTGCAGTGCGGCCGACGAGCCGTGACGCGACTGGTCTTCAGGTCGAATCCACGGCCCGGCTGGGGGGCAGCGGGGCAGCGCGGCGGCGGGGCGGAAGACCCTCGGGACCTGAGGTGGACCTGAGGCCCCTTGCGCCTCCAGAGATGAAGGCGCCGCATGTCGGGCCGCTACTGCAGCGGCCCTTCGAGCCCCGGCGGCAGCGGCAGCGCGAAGGTCTCGATTCCCTCCTCGCGCAGCGCCTCGCGCTCTTCGGGGCTGGCCTTGCCGCGGATGCCGCGTTCGGGTGCCTCGCCGTAGTGGATGCGCCGCGCCTCCTCGGCAAAGCGCGGGCCCACGTCCTCGGTGCGCTGGACCATCTCGCGCACGGCCTTCATGAAGGCGGCTTGCAGGTCGGCCGGCTGCGCCGCCTGCGGGGCCGCAGCCGGCACCGCGGCGCCCGGCTCGGGCCCGCGGGCGCCCGAGAGGTTCAGCCGCGGCGCGCTGGGCATCCGTGTGATCACTTTGTCGGCGCACAGCGGGCACTCGACAAGCCCGCGACCGTTCTGCGCCATGTAGTCGTCGTTGGAGGCGAACCAGCCCTCGAAGACGTGGCCGTTGGCGCAGCGCAGGTTGAGCACCTTCATCGCGGGGCCCTCACAGGGGCGGCGCCCGCCGCGTGGTGGGCGGCACTCGTGAACGACAGTGCCCTCAGGCCGGCGCGCCAGGCGCGCAACCAGTGCAGTCCGATGATCGTCTTCACGTCGGGCAGCTGCCCGGCCGCATCCAGCGCATGCAGCTCGTCTTCGCCGCACAGCACGGTCTCGACGAACTCGCCGGCATCGAGCCGCGCCCGACCGGGCTGCAGACCGCGGGCGAACCAGATCCACAGGCTCTCGGTGGAGTAGGCCGGTGCGTTGACGATCTCGCCGCCATAGGCCCACTCGGCGGCGGTGTAGCCCGTTTCCTCGGCCAGTTCGCGCACGGCGCAGGCCAGCGTGCTCTCGCCGGCGTCCAGCTTGCCCGCCGGAAACTCCAGCAGCACGCGGCCGACCGGGTAGCGGTGCTGGCGCACCATCACCAGCCGGCCGTCGTCGAGCACGGGCACCACCGTCACCGCGCCCGGATGCACCACGAACTCGCGGGTGGCACGCTGACCGTCGGGCAGCGCAACCACGTCGCGCCTGACGGTGAGGAAGCCGCCCTGCAGCACGGTGTGCGGCTCGAGCATGCGCTCGACGAGGTGCTCATCCGGCTCGGCGCGTGCCGAGGCCACGGCTGACTTGGCCGGTGCCGGCGGCTGCACCACGGCACGCCCCACCGATGGCACCGCCGGCTCGGCAACGGATGGGCTGGCGCGAGAGGGAAGGTCGGCCACGGGCGGTGCGCCCTGCGCCCCGGGCATTCAGGTGGCCAGCGCGCGCACCAGCGCGTCGCGGCAAAGGGCCATGAGGCCGCCGCTGAACACGCCGAAGACCAGCACGGCCGCCCCGTTCAGCGCCAGCAGCGCCGTCACGCCCTGCCCCTGGCGCACGGGGGCGGTCTGGCCCGGCTCGTCGAACCACATGACCTTCACGATGCGCAGGTAGTAATAAGCGCCGATCAGCGACATCAGCACGGCGAACACCGCCAGCCCGATGTACAGCGCCTGGTTCGTGGTGACCAGCGCCTGGATGACCGACAACTTGGCGAAGAAGCCGATCATCGGCGGCACGCCCGCCAGCGAGAACATGAACACCGTCATCACGCCGGCCACCCAGGGCGCGCGGCGCGCCAGGCCGGCGAGGTCGGCGACCTCCTCGCTCTCGAAGCCCTGGCGCGACAGGAACATGACGAGGCCGAAGGTGCCCAGCGTCGTCAGCACGTAGGCCACGAGGTAGAACATCGCCGAGCTGTAGGCATTGGCTGCCGACAGCGTGTTGCCGCTCACCACCCCCGCCGACAGCCCCAGCACCACGAAGCCGATCTGCGCGATGGTGGAGTAGGCCAGCATGCGCTTCAAGTTGGTCTGCGCGATGGCCGCCACGTTGCCCACCACCAGCGAGCCGACGGCCAGCACGATGAACATCTGCTGCCAATGCTGCGCCAGGCCGAGCATGCCCTCGACGAGCAGGCGGATGGTGATGGCGAAGGCGGCGAACTTGGGCGCGCCGCCGATGAGCAGCGTGACGGCGGTGGGCGCGCCCTGGTAGACGTCGGGCACCCACATGTGGAAGGGCACCGCGCCGAACTTGAACGCCAGGCCTGCCACGACGAACACCACGCCGAACACCAGCACTTCCTGGTTGATGCGGCCGGCGGCGATGCTCTCGAAGACCTTGGGAATCTCCAGCGTGCCGGTGGCGCCGTACATCATGGACAGGCCGTAGAGCAGGAAGCCGCTGGCCAGCGCACCGAGCACGAAGTACTTCATCGCCGCCTCGGTGGCCACGGCATGGTCGCGGCGCAGCGCGGTCAGCGCGTACAGGCTCAGGCTCATCAGCTCGAGGCCCAGGTAGACGACGAGGAAGTTGTTGGCCGAGCACATCACCGAGATGCCCAGCAGTACGAACATCGCCAGCAGGTAGAACTCGCCCTTGGCCATGTCGCGGCTGGCCAGCGTGGGGCGCGCGTAGGCGAGCGTGACCATCACCGCCAGCGCGGCCAGCAGCGCCAGCAGGTGGCCCATCGGGTCGACGACCACCATGCCCTGCATGCCGTAGACGGTGAGGCCGCCACGAAAGCCCTCGAGGTGAAGCCACACGAACACGGCAATCGCCGCCTGCGTCAGCCAGAAAGCCGGGTCGCGCTCGGGGTCGTCGCTCCACAGGTCCACGAGCAGCACCACGCAGGCCATCACCAGCAGCCAGATCTCCGGCGCGATGGCGGACCAGTTCATCGGGGTCATGTCGGTTGTCTCTTCTCGTGCGCGGTTCGCCCGGGGCCCGCGCTCACGGCAGCTTGCTTTGCGCCACGTGGCGCAGCAGTTCGGCGACCGAGGGGTTCATCGCGTCGGTGAAGGGCTTGGGGTACAGGCCCATGTACAGCGTGGCCGCCGCCAGCAGGCCCAGCGCCAGCAGCTCGCGGCCGTTGATGTCGGTGAGGGCACGCACGTCGTCGTTGGCGATGTCGCCGAAGTACACGCGCTTGACCATCCACAGCGTGTATGCCGCGCCGAAGATGAGCGCGGTGGCCGCCAGCGCGGCGATCCAGAAGTTGTGCTTCACCGCGCCGAGGATGACCATCCACTCGCCGACGAAGCCGGCGGTGCCCGGCAGCCCGCAGTTGGCCATGGCGAAGAACACCGCCAGCGCGGCGAACTTCGGCATCGTGTTGACCACCCCGCCGTAGGCCGCGATGTCGCGGCTGTGCACGCGGTCGTAGAGCACGCCGATGCACAGGAACATCGCACCCGACACGAAACCGTGGCTGATCATCTGCACGATGCCGCCGGCCACGCCGAGGTCGTTGAAGATGAAGAAGCCCAGCGTCACGAAGCCCATGTGCGCCACCGAGCTGTAGGCCACGAGCTTCTTCATGTCCAGCTGCACCATCGCCACCAGGCCGATGTAGACCACGGCGATGATCGACAGAGCGATCATCACCCAGTCGTAGGCGCGCGCCGCGTCGGGGGCGATCGGCATCGAGAAGCGCAGGAAACCGTAGGCCCCCAGCTTCAGCATGATGGCCGCCAGCACCACCGAGCCGCCGGTGGGCGCCTCGACGTGCGCGTCGGGCAGCCAGGTGTGCACCGGCCACATCGGCACCTTCACG
>JAEUPD010000047.1 GCA_016788525.1 Rubrivivax sp. | reverse complement strand
CCACCGCATCGGGCGCTTCTCCGACGTCAGCAAGAGCAGCGAATACCACGACCGCATCGAGGCCATCAACTTCAGCCTCGCGCACGACGACGGGCAGAGCGCGCGCAACCTGGAACACGCCGACGTGATCCTCATCGGCGTGAGCCGCAGTGGCAAGACGCCCACTTCGCTGTACCTGGCGATGCAGCACGGCATCAAGGCGGCCAACTACCCGCTGATCCCCGAAGACTTCGAGCGCGGCCGGCTGCCCGGCACGCTGGCGCCGTTCAAGCGCAAATGCTTCGGGCTGACCATCGACCCCGACCGGCTGTCGCAGATCCGGCACGAGCGCCGCCCCGGCAGCCGCTACGCGGCGCTGGAAAACTGTCGCTACGAGGTGAACGAGGCCGAGGCGATGATGCGGCGCGAGAGCATCGGCTGGCTGAGCAGCACGCACAAGTCGATCGAGGAGATCGCGACCACGATCCTGCGCGACCTGCGGCCGGACCGGCTGATCTACTGAAGGTCTCGGCGGCCTGCGGCGAGTTCAGGCGTCCACGCGGCGCCGCATCGACTCGTAGAGGCACACCGCTGCGGCCGCGGCAACGTTCAGCGACTCCTCGCCGCCTGGCTGCGGGATGCGCAGCTCCAGCGCCGCCAGGCTCAACAGCTCGTCGCCCACGCCCTGCCCTTCATGGCCCAGCACCCAGGCGCAGGGGTGCGGCAGGCGGGCTTCGGGCAGCGTGATGCCCGCATGCGAGCTCGTGGCCACCAGCGGCACGCCCAGCGACTTCAGCGCCTCGACCTCCAGGCCCTCGCGCAGCGCGAGACCGAAGTGCGCCCCCATGCCGGCGCGCAGCGCCTTCGGCGACCACAGGCCCGCCGTGCCCTTCAACGCCAGCACCTGCCGCACGCCGAAGGCTGCCGCGCTGCGCAGCATGCTGCCCACGTTGCCGGCGTCCTGCACGCGGTCGAGCACCAGCGTGTCGACCAACGGGTCGATTTCCGGCGGCGGCGGCAGGTCCACCAGCCAGCCCACGCCCGCCGGCGACTCCAGCGTCGAGATCGAGGCAAACAGCGCCGACGGCAGCACCACCACGCGTGCCGCGGCATGGGCCAGCACCTGCAGCGCCGGCTCGCCGAGCGAGCGCTCGTCGAAGATCACTTGCTGCGGCACGAAGCCGCGCGCCAGGGCCGCCCGGCACAGATGGTCGCCCTCCAGCCACACGGCCCCCACCTTGCGGTAGCCGCCGGGGTCCTGCACCACCTGCCGCAGGTGCACGAGCAGCGGGTTGCTGCGCGAGCGAATGAGTTGGATGGCGCTGTCCATGGCTCGGGGTACGTTCGGTGCTGCCGGCGCGGCTCAGAACGCGCGTTCGGCGGTGCACGCGTCGCGCACGGGCGCGTAGCTGCGTCGGTGCGCCGGGCAGGCGCCGTGGCGCCGCAGGGCGGCCAGGTGTTCGGGCGTCGGGTAGCCCTTGTGACCATCGAAGCCATAGTCGGGCCAGCGCTCGTGCAGCGCCGCGCACAGGCGATCGCGATGAACCTTGGCCAGGATCGAGGCCGCCGACACGGCCGCCACCTTGGCGTCGCCCTTCACCACCGCCGCGGCAGGCATCGGAAACTCGGGCAGACGATTGCCGTCGACCACCACGCGGTGGGGCGTGAGGCGCAGTCCGGCCACCGCGCGCTGCATGGCCAGCAGCGTGGCCTGCAGGATGTTGAGCCGGTCGATCTCTTCGACGCTCGCCTCGGCGATGCAGACGCACAGTGCCCGCGCGCGCACCTCGTCGAACAGGCGCTCGCGCCGCCGGGGCGTGATGGCCTTGGAGTCGGCCAGGCCCTTGACCGGCCGCAGGTCGTCGAGGATCACCGCGGCGGCCACCACCGGGCCGGCCAGCGGGCCGCGGCCCGCCTCGTCGACGCCGGCCACCAGACCTGGGCGCTCCCAGCCCGGGCCCAGCGCGCTAAGCCTGAACGATCTGCGCGATGGCATCGCTGGCCGAGCGCGCCGTGTCACGGCGCAGGCTGTGGTGCAGGTCGGTGAAACGGGCGGCCAGCCGCGCCACGGCGCCATCGTCGTCGAGCCAGCGCATCGCGGCTGCGGCCAGCGGCTCGGCGCGGCATTCGTGCTGCAGCAGTTCGGGCACCACGAACTCGCCGCTGAGGATGTTCGGCAGGCCCACCCAGGGCTGGTAACGCATGCGCTTCATGATGGCCCAACTCAGGGGGTGCATGGCATAGGCGATGACCATGGGGCGCTTGAAAAGGGCCGCCTCCAGCGTGGCGGTGCCGCTGGCGATCAGCGTGAGGTCGCATGCTGCCAGCGCCTCGTGGGAGCGGCCCTCGACCCGGAGGATGGGAACACCCGGCGCATGGGCAGCCACCAGCGGCTCGATCAGCGGCGCCAGACCCGGCGCCATCGGCAGCACGAAACGCAGCGCCGGGCGCTGGCGGTGCAGCAGCGCGGCGGCGCGCAGGAAGTGCGGCGCGACGTAGTGGACCTCGGCGCGCCGGCTGCCGGGCAGCAGCGCCACCACCGGGTCGCCCGCGGCGAGGCCCAGCGCCGCGCGGCTGCGGGCCCGTGGTGGCTCCAGTTCGATGGCGTCAGCCAGCGGGTGGCCCACGAAGGTGGCTGCCACGCCGTGGCGATGCAGCAGCGCGGGCTCGAACGGGAACAGGCACAGCACATGGTCCGCACTGGCCGCCATCTTCGCGGCACGGCCGCCACGCCAGGCCCATATCGACGGGCACACGAAGTGCACGGTGCGGATGCCGGCCGCCTTCAGGCGCTTCTCCAGCCCGAGGTTGAAGTCCGGCGCATCCACGCCGACGAAGGCGTCGGGCGGTTCGGCGAGCAGGCGCCGCGCGAGTTGCTCGCGGATGCCCGAGATCTCGCGGTAGTGGCGCAGCGCCTCGGCGTAGCCGTGCACGGCCAGCCGGTGGTGCGGCCACCAGGCCTCGAAGCCCTGCTCGGCCATGCGGGGGCCGCCGATGCCGGCGCAGCGCAGGCCGGCGAAGCGCTGGCGCAGGCCGGTCAGCAGCAAGCCGGCCAGCAGGTCGCCCGAGGCCTCGCCGGCGACCATCGCGAGCCGCATGGGGGTGGCCGCGACCTGGCGCGCGCCGTCAGCGCGCGATGCCGCGCGTAGAGGCGGCCAGGAAGTCCAGCAACAGCGCGATGTCGGCCTCGCCGCCCTCGACCGTGCCGCGCAAGGCCTCGATCGCCTGTCGCGCCGCTTCCAGCGTGAGGCCGTCGCGGTACAACAGCTTGTGCATCTGCTTGACCAGCGCGATGCGCTCGCGCGAGAAGCCGCGGCGCCGCAGGCCCTCGATGTTGAAGCCGTGCACCGCCAGCGGGTTGCCCGAGACCATCATGAACGGCGGCACGTCCTGCGAGACATGGCTCTGGAAACCCGTCATCGCGTGCGCACCGACCTTGCAGAACTGGTGGATGCCGGTGAGGCCGCCGACGATGACCCAGTCGCCCACATGCACGTGGCCGGCCAGCGTGGCGTTGTTGGCCAGGATGGTGTGGTGGCCGACCTGGCAGTCGTGCGCGATGTGCACGTAGGCCATCACCCAGTTGTCGTCGCCGATGCGGGTGACACCGGCGTCCTGCGCCGTGCCGCGGTTGAAGGTGCAGAACTCGCGGATCGTGTTGCCGTGGCCGATCTCCAGCCGCGTGGGCTCGCCGGCGTACTTCTTGTCCTGCGGCGCGGCGCCCAGCGCCGCGTGACTGAAGACGCGGTTGTCGCGGCCGATGGTCGTGGGGCCTTCGATCACGCAGTGTGCGCCGACCGAGGTGCGCGCATCGATGCGCACCCCGGCCCCGATAACCGCGTAAGGGCCCACCGCGACGGTGCCGTCGAGTTCGGCGGCGGGGTCGACGACGGCGGTGGCGTGGATCCGGGTCATGGTCGGTGGCCGATGGCGGCCGTTTCACCGACCGCGCCTGCTGCCCACGCGGCCGCTGGGATCACGGCGTGCTCAGACTTCACGCTCGGTGCACATGATCTCGCACTCGGCCGCGGTCTGGCCCTCGACGCTGGCCTTGACGCGGTACTTGTGGATGCCGGCCTTCACGCGTTCCTGCCACACCTCCAGCACCAGCTGGTCGCCGGGCACCACCGGGCGCTTGAAGCGCGCGCCATCGATGCCCACCAGATAGACCACCTTGTCGCGGCCCGCCTCGGTGCCCTTGGTGACGAACGCCAGCATCGCGGCAGCCTGCGCCAACGCCTCGAGGATCAGCACGCCGGGCATCACCGGGTGCGCGGGGAAGTGGCCAGGGAAGAACGGCTCGTTGATGGTGACGTTCTTGATCGCCTTGCAGTATTGCCCGACGTCCAGCTGCAGCACGCGGTCGACGAGCACGAAAGGGTAGCGATGCGGCAGGGTCTTGAGGATGGCCTGGATGTCCATCGTGATGGTGTCGTTGCCGTTGCTCATGATGGGCGCTTGGTCTCCGTCGTTGGCGCCGGCCCCGGCGTCTTCTGCACCGCCACCGCCTTCTCCAGCGCACGGATACGGTCCCTCAGGGCATGCAGCTGGCGCAGCGTGGCCGCGTTCTTCTCCCACGAGGCATTGTCGTCGAAGGGAAAGGCACCGCTGTACTGGCCAGGCTTGAGGATCGAGCGGCTGACCAGCGTGGTGGCGGTGATGTGCACGTGGTCGACGATCTCCAGGTGCCCGAGGATGCGCGCCGCGCCACCGATGGTGCAGTGCCGTCCGATCTTCGCGCTGCCGGCCACCGCCGCGCAGCCGGCGAACGCCGTGTGCTCGCCGATGCGCACGTTGTGCGCGATCTGCACCAGGTTGTCGAGCTTGACACCGTGGCCGAGCTCGGTGTCGCCGAGCGCGCCGCGGTCGACGCAGGTGTTCGCGCCGATCTCGACATCGTCGCCGATCACCACGCTGCCCAGCTGCTCGATCTTTTCCCAGCGCCCCGCATCGGGCGCAAAGCCGAAGCCGTCGGCACCGATGACGGCGCCGCTGTGCACGAGACCGCGCTGACCGATGACGCAGCCTTGCGCGATCACGACGCGCGGCTCGAGCACGGTTGCGTCGCCCAGCCGTGCCTCGCGGCCCAGGTAGGCTTGTGCCGCGACGACGCAGCCGGGACCCGCCCGCGCGCCCCGGCCCACGAAGGCCAGCGCGCCGACATGCACATCGGCGGCAAGCTGGGCGCCCTCTTCGACCACCGCGGTCGGGTGGATGCCGGGCACGGGCCGTTCACGCGCGGCCCGCGCCCAGCGCTGCGTGAGCCGCGCGAAGGCCAGGTAGGGGTCGGCACACAGGATCACCGCGCCGCGCCCGGCGTCCACGCGCAGCTGCGCGGCAGGACGCAGGGCCGGTGAGACGATCACACAGCCGGCGGCGGTGCTCTCCAGCTGCGGCACAAGGCGCGCCTGCGCGATGAACGTGATGCTGTCGGCCGTGGCCTCGGCCAGCGGGGCGATGCGCGCCAGCAGCAGGTCGGCCGGGCCGAGCAGTTCACCACCCAGCTCGCGGGCCAGCTCGCCGGCGCGGTGGCCCATGGGGCAGGCGGTGCGCGGCCGCAGTCTGGCCGGGGCGGATTACTTGCCGCCGGCCGGCGGGGCCGTGGCCAGCGCGCGGATCACCTTGTCGGTGATGTCCACGCGCGGGCCGGCCATGATGGCCTCTTGCAGGATGAGGTCGAACTTCTCCTGCTCGAAGATCTGCCGGATGACACGGTTGGCGCGCTCGACGATGGCGGCCAGCTCCTCGTTGCGGCGGGCGTTGAGGTCCTCCTGGAACTCGCGGCGCTTGCGCGTGAGGTCGCGGTCCTGCTCGACCAGCTCGCGCTGGCGGCGGGTGCGCTCGGACTCGGCGAGCGTCGGCCCTTCCTTGTCCAGGCGGTCGGCGGCTGCCTTCAACCGGGAGGCCGCCTCGTTGAGCTCGCGGTCACGCTTGCCGAACTCTGCTTCCAGCTTGGCCTGCGCCGCCTTGGCAGGCGCCGAGTCGCGCGTGAGCCGGTCGGCGTTGACGTAGCCGATCTTCAGGGCCGCGTCCTGCGCCCATGCGGCGCCACCCAGCGCCAGCGCAGCCCCACCGAGGAGGGCCGCCGCTGCGGCCCGGCGGACCGTGGCACCTCGATGGCCGGCCCGGGCGGGAGTGATCGACTTGATCATCAGAACGCGGTCCCGATCTGGAATTGGAAGCGCTGAATTCTATCGTTGCGCTGCACCCGCACCGGGCTGCCCCAGCTCAGCTTGAGCGGGCCCACCGGGGAAATCCAGGAAAGTCCCAGCCCCGCGGAAACCCGCAGAGACGACTCCTTCATCGGTTCGTCCTCGCGCCATACGTTGCCGGCGTCGCTGAAGGCGAAGATGCGCAGCGACTTGTCGTTGCCGGTGCCTGGCACCGGAAAGTACAGCTCCGCATTGAGGTTCAGCCGCTTGGCGCCACCGATGTAGGCGCCGGTGGGGTCGATGATGCCCAGCGACCCCTGCTCCAGCACGCGCACCGTGCCGAGGCCGCCGCCATAGAAGTTCTTGAACACCGGGAACGGCTTGCCGTTGAGGCCCTTGCCGTAGCCGAACTCGGCGTTGGTGCCCAGCACCAGGCGCGCCGGCAGCTGGAAGTACTGCTGCAGCTGCAGATTGGTGCGCGTGTATCGCACGTCGCCGGCGAAGCTGTACTCGAGGTTCACGCGCTGGTAGCGCCCGGCGGTGGGCACGAGGATGCTGTCGCGCGAGTCGCGCGCCCAGCCGAGCTTCAGCGGATACGAATAGCTCTTCTCGCCGAACAGCACGCGGTAGTTCAGGTAGGCCAGCGGCAGGCCCACCGCGGTGCCGATCACCTGCCGGTCGGCGGCCAGGCCGAGGAACACCGTGTCGTACTCGGAAAACGGCACGCCGAAGGTCACGCCCAGCGTCTGGTTGCCGACCTCGTACTGGTCGGTCAGCTGGTTCAGCGCGCGGCCCTTGCGGTAGACCAGGTCGATGGAACGCGAGATGCCGTCGACGGTGAAGTACGGGTCGTAGGTGTTGAGGACCAGTGCGCGCTGGGTCTTGCTGGTGTTGAGCTCGATGCCCAGCGAGTTGCCGGTGCCGAAGGCGTTGTCCTGCCGCACGCCCGCGGTGAAGGTGAACTTCTCGGCGTTGGAGTAGCCGGCGCCCAGGTTGAGGTTGCCGGTGGGCTTTTCCTTCACCGTCACCGTGAGGTCCACCTGGTCGGGGGCGCCGGGCACCTCGTTGGTCTCGACCTCCACCTCGGAGAAGAAGCTCAGGCGATTCAGCCGTTCCTTCGACAGGCGGATCAGCGCGCCGTCGTACCAGGCCGATTCGAGCTGGCGGAACTCGCGGCGGATGACCTCGTCGCGGGTGCGCGAGTTGCCGGCCACCTCGATGCGCCGCACGTACACGCGGCGTTCAGGCGCGGCCATCAACACCACCACCACCTGGCCCGTGGCGCGGTCGATCTCGGGTCGCTGGTCGACACGCGCGAAGGCATAGCCGTACTGGCCGAAGCGCTCGGTGAACGCCTTGGCAGTGGAGGCCACGGCCTCGCCGCGGTAGGGCTCGCCCGCCCGCAACTGCACGAGGGCGCGGAACTCCTCCTCCTTGCCGAGGAAGTCACCCTCGAGCTTGACTGCCGTCACGGTGTACGGCTGGCCTTCCTTGATGGAGACGGCGATGGCGATGCTCTGCTTGTCCGGCGAGATCGTCACCTGCGTCGACTCGATGGCGAACTCGAGGTAACCGCGGTTGAAGTAGAAGGCCCGCAGCCGCTCGAGGTCGGCATTGAGCTTGCTGCGCGCGTAGCGGTCGTTCTTCGAATACCAGCTGAACCAGCCGGTGGCCGACAGCTCCATCTGCTCGAGCAGCGCGCTCTCGCTGAACGCGCTCATTCCCGAAATGGTGACCGACGACACCTTGGCCGCGTCGCCCTCGTTCATCGTGAAGGTGATGTTCACGCGGTTGCGCTCGATCGGCGTCACCGTGGTCACCACTTCCGCGCCATACAGGCTGCGGCTGAGGTACTGGCGCTTGATCTCCTGCTCGGCACGATCGATCAGCGCGCGGTCGTACGGCAGCCCTTCGCCGATGCCGTTGTCCTTCAGCGACTTGAGCAACGGGTCCTTGTCGAACTCGCGCAGGCCGACGAAGCTGACGCTGGCGATCAGCGAGCGCTCGTCGACGATGATGACTGTGACCTGCCCTTCGATGTCGATGCGCACGTCCTTGAACAGGCCCGTGGCGAACAGCGCGCGCAGGGCCGCCGAGCCCTTCTCGGCGGTGTAGGTGTCGCCGATGCGGAATGGCAGCGCGGCGAACACGCTGCCCGGGTCGGTGCGCTGCAGGCCCTCGACGCGGATGTCCTTGATGACGAACGGCGCCGTGGCCTGCGGCAGCGCCGGGGTCTGGGCCCGCGCCGGAGCGGCCATCGCGGCAATGGCCGCGGCCACGATCAGGGTCACGGCGGTGCGCGGTGCGCCGCCTGGAAAAGCAGGAACCATCGGGGAAGGATCAGTGCAGGCCCAGCAACCGGGCCACGTCGTTGTAAAGCGCCACCGACATCATCAGCAGCAGCACCGCGATGCCGCCGCGCTGCAGGCGTGCCAGCCACTCCTCGGAGACTGCACGCCCCGTGACGCCTTCGAAAATGTAAACCATCAGGTGCCCCCCATCGAGCATGGGCAGCGGCAACAGGTTCAGCACGCCGAGGCTGACGCTGACGATGGCCAGGAACTCGAGGAAGCGCGCCGGGCCCTGCTGCACGCTCTGGCCGGCGTAGTCGGCGATGCTGATCGGCCCCGACAGGTTCTTCAGCGAGGCTTCGCCGATCAGCATGCGGCCCAGCATCTTCAGCGTGAAGGTCGAGGTGTCCCAGGTGCGTTCGACGCCGCCGACAAATCCGTCCCACGCACCGTGGCGCACCGTGACCATCGTCGGCGGCGAGCCGACAAACGCCTCGATGCGGCCGATCGGCGGGTGGACCGAGCGGTCGATGCGCGGCGCCACATCGAGTTCGATGGTCCGGCCCGCACGCTCCACCTGCCAGCGCTGGGGCACCGTTGCACCAGCCTGCGGCACCTTGGCCGCGGCGCGGATGCGCTCGCGCAAGGTGTGCGAGTCGGTGACCGCGACGCCATCGATGCCAAGCACGCGGTCGCCTTCCATCAGCCCGGCGCGGGCGGCCGGACCGCCTTCCTTCACCTTGCCGATCACCGGTTCGCCGAAGGCCGGGCCCAGGCCGATCTTGCGCGCCAGCGCACCATCGACCTCGCGCGGCTCGAAGTTCGACAGGTCCAGCAGCAAGGCGCGGCTGCCGCGACCGTCGCGGTCGCTGACCTGCAGGCGCACCGACTCGCGCTGCAATGCGGCCTGCGTCAGGCGCCACATCAGGTCGTTGATCGACTGCACGTCGCGCCACTCGCCCGCCGCACCCGGCTCGGCGATGGCGCGCACCCAGTCGCCGCTTCTCAACCCGGCGCGCTCGGCCGGGCTGCCGGCCGCCGGCGGGCCCAGCACCGCCTTCGGCTCCTGCATGCCCACCCAGTAGGCTCCGGCAAACAGCAGCACGGCGAGCCCCAGGTTGGCCAGCGGCCCGGCGGCCACGATGGCGCTGCGCTGGCCCAGGCTCTTGCGGTTGAAGGCCTGGTCCAGCTGCGTGGCGGCCACCGGGGCCTCGCGCTCGTCGAGCATGCGCACGTAGCCACCCAGCGGCAGCGCACACACCACGAACTCGGTGCCCTGCGGATGGCGCTGCCAGCGCCACAGCACGCGGCCGAACCCGACCGAGAAGCGCTGCACCTTCACGCCGCAGGCCACGGCCACCCGGTAGTGGCCGTACTCGTGCACGACGATCAGCAGGCCCAGAGTAACGATGAGGCCGATCAGGTAGGTCATGCAGTCCTTGAGCTGGGATCGCCGGGGCGAAGTTCTTGAGGGGTTCAGTGGCGGCCGGCTGCCCGGGCATGCACCACGCGCTCGGCTTCGACGCGGGCGCGCCGGTCGAGATCGAGCAAGTCGCCCAGGCCGTGATCGGCGGCGAGCCTGGGCTCCACGCGCTCCAGCGTGTGCGCGTTGACGCTGTGAATGTCGGTGAAGCGGATGGTTCCCTGCAGGAAGGCCTCCACCGCCACCTCGTTGGCGGCGTTGAGCACCGCGGTCGTGCCCGGCGCCGCGGCCAGCGCCTGCCAGGCCAGGGCCAGCCCAGGGAAGAGGCGCTCGTCCACCGGCTCGAAGCTCAGGCCCTGCAGCCGCGTGAAATCCAGCGCCGGCGCACCCGAGGCAATGCGTTCCGGGAAGCTCAGGCCGTAGGCGATGGGCACGCGCATGTCCGGCGTGCCAAGCTGTGCCAGGACCGATGCGTCGCGGCACACCACCATCGAGTGGATGATGCTCTGCGGATGGATGACCACGCGCACCTGCGCGGGTTCGAGGTCGAACAGCCAGCGTGCTTCGATGACTTCCAGCGCCTTGTTCATCATGGAGGCCGAGTCCACGGAGATCTTGCGACCCATCACCCAGTTGGGGTGGGCCACGGCCTCCTGCGGCGTCACGCCGTGCAGGCTGTCAGGGGCACGCTGGCGAAAGGGCCCGCCGCTGGCGGTGAGCACGAGATGGTCGATGCGCCGCTTCCACGTGCGTCGATCCTCGGGCAGGCACTGAAAGATCGCGGAGTGCTCGCTGTCGATGGGCAACAGCGTTGCGCCGCCCTCGGCCACGGCTCGCATGAACAGGCCGCCGCCAACCACCAGCGCCTCCTTGTTGGCCAGCAGCAGCCGCTTGCCCGCTGCGGCGGCCGCCAGGCAGGCTGGCAGCCCGGCGGCGCCGACGATGGCGGCCATCACCGCATCGACCTCCGGCGCGCGGGCCAGCTGGCACAGCGCCTCGGGGCCCTCCAGCACCTCAGTGGCCGTGGCGCCGCGCTCCGCCAGTGCCTGGCGGGCGGCCTGCGCCTGGGCACGGTCGGGCAGCACGGCGATGCGTGGCTTGAAGCTCAGGCATTGCTCGACCAGCTCGGCCACGCGCCGGTGGCTGGTGAGGCCGAACACCTCGAAGCGTTCCGGGTGGCGCGCGACGACCTCCAGCGTGCTCGCGCCGACCGACCCGGTGGATCCGAGGATGGCCACGCGCAGGCGGCGCCGAGGTTCGCTCATGCGCGGCCCCCCAGGGTTGCCAGCGCCATCACCGCGGGCATCACGGGCAGCAAGGCGTCCACGCGGTCCAGCACCCCACCGTGGCCGGGCAGCAACCGGCTGCTGTCCTTGGCGCCGGCAGCGCGCTTGACCAATGACTCGATCAGGTCTCCCACCACGCTCAGCGCGCACAGCGCCAGCAGCGCCAGCGCGCTGACGATCCAGCCATGAGCCGCCACGAGGCGTGTGTACAGGCTCGGGCCGTCGAAGCCGAACCGCCCGTCCAGCGCCACCCAGACGAGCGCCAGCACCAGCACGCCGGCCATGCCCGACCAAACGCCTTCCCAGCTCTTGCCCGGGCTGATGGCCGGCGCCAGCTTGCGCCGGCCGAACGCCCTGCCGCCGAAGTACGCCGCGATGTCGGCCATCCAGACCACGCACAGCATCGAGAGCATGAAGTTGATGCCGATCCGGCGCGCCTCGATCAGCGCGGCCCAGGCCAGCAGCAGCAGCCCCAGCCCGAGCAGCCAGCGCCCGGTGCGCCAGGCTTGCGGCCACGCCGGCACGCCACGCCGGATGACCAGCGCGCCGCCGAGCACCCACGCCCCCGTGGCCAGCCACCACAGCGCGCCGAGGTTCCCGCCGCTGGCGCCACCGGCAATCATGCCGATGCCGGCCGCCGCAAGCACCCCGCCCATCCCGAAGGAGATGGCCGGCGAGGCCTGATTCAGCCGTCCCCACTCCCACGCCCCGGCGGCCAGCAGCAACAGGGTCACCAGCGCAAAGGGCCACGCACTCTTCGCGGCGAGCGACGAGAACATGATCCCCACGAGGATCAGCGCGGTGATGACGCGCTGGCGCAGCATGGGCGGGTCCGCTGCCGGGCGGCCACTTCAGCCGGCCGCCTGCGCGGCCGGCGCGCGGATCATGCCGAAGCGGCGGTCGCGCTGCGCGTAGGCGGCCAGCGCCCGATCGATCTCCTCGGCGCCAAAGTCGGGCCACAGGCAATCGGTGAAGTGGAACTCGGCATAGGCCGACTGCCACAACATGAAGTTGCTGATGCGCATCTCGCCGCCGGTGCGGATGAACAGGTCTGGGTCGGGGGCGAACGACAGCGCCATCTGGTCGCCAAGCCAGCCCTCCCCGATGCGCTCGTCGATCTGCCCGGTGCTCCAGCCTTCGGCCACGGCCTGCCGGGCCGCGCGCCGGGCTGCCTGCACCATGTCCCACCGGCCGCCGTAGTTGAAGCACACCGCCAGCGTGATGCGGGTGTTCTCGCGCGTCAGCGCTTCGGCCTGCTCCCAGGCCTGGCGCAGCTTGTCGGAGACCGCGTCACGGTCGCCGACGATGCGGATGCGCACCCCATCCTTGGCCAGCTTTCCGAGGTACTTGGCCACGGCCACCAGCACCAGGCTCATCAAGCCCGATACCTCCTCGGAGGGCCGCTTCCAGTTCTCGGAAGAGAACGCGAAGACGCTGAGGTACTCCACCCCACGATCGGCAAACAGGTTGACGGCGCGCACCAGCGCATCGACACCGGCCTTGTGGCCGAAGAAGCGCGGCATGAAGCGCGAGCGCGCCCAGCGGCCGTTGCCGTCCATCACCACGGCCACGTGGCGGGGCACGCCCGGCTCGCCGGCGTGGGGTGGCGGCGATGCGTTCATGCGATGCGGTGGCGCCGGGTCATCGGGCGGTGGCGGCTCTCAGACCGCCATCACCTCGGCTTCCTTGCCGTGCACCAGGCGGTCGACCTCGGCCACCACGCGGTCGGTGAGGCGCTGCACCTCGTCCTGCGCGCGCTTCTCCTCGTCTTCGGGCACGTGCTTGTCCTTGAGCAGCTTCTTCAGGTGCTCGTTGGCCTCGCGGCGCACCGCGCGCACGGCGATCTTGGCCTCCTCGCCGGCGTGGCGCACGACCTTCGTCAGCTCCTTGCGGCGCTCTTCGGTCAGCGCCGGCATCGGCACGCGCAGCAGGTCGCCCATCGCGCTGGGGTTCAGGCCGAGGTCGCTCTCGCGAATGGCTTTCTCGATCTTGGCACCCATGCCCTTCTCCCAGGGCTGCACGCTGATCGTGCGCGCATCGAGCAGAGTCACGTTGGCCACCTGGCTGATCGGCACGTGGCTGCCGTAGTACTCGACATGCACCTGGTCGAGCAGGCCCGGGTGCGCACGGCCGGTGCGGATCTTGTGCAGGTCGGCCTTCAGCGCCTCGAGCGATTTGCCCATCTTGTGCTCGGCGGTCTTCTTGATCTCGGCGATGTCCATGGGGAAGTCTCTCCTGAAGGCAGGGCACTCATCGCCCCGCGCGGGCCGTGGCGCCCGGCTTCAGACGTGCACCAGCGTGCCCTCGTCGTCACCCAGCACGACGCGCTGCAACGCGCCGGGCTTGTTGATGCTGAACACCTTGATCGGCAGCCGCTGGTCGCGGCACAGCGCGAACGCAGTGGCGTCCATCACCTGCAGGTTGCGGGCGATCGCCTCGTCGAAGGCGATGGTGGTGTAGTGGGTCGCCTGCGGGTCCTTGTTGGGGTCGGCGGTGTAGACGCCGTCGACCTTGGTGGCCTTGAGCACGATCTCCGCGCCGATCTCGGCGCCGCGCAGCGCGGCGGCGGTGTCGGTGGTGAAGAACGGGTTGCCCGTGCCGGCGGCGAAGATGACGACCTTGCCCTCCTCGAGGTATTGCAGCGCCTTGGGCCGCACGTACGGCTCGACCACCTGCTCGATGTTGATGGCCGACATCACGCGGGCCGTCATGCCCTCCTGGCGCATCGTGTCGGCCAGCGCCAGGGCATTCATCACCGTGGCCAGCATGCCCATGTAGTCGGCGGTGGCGCGGTCCATGCCGCCAGCGCCGCCGGCCATGCCGCGGAAGATGTTGCCGCCCCCGATGACCACCGCGACCTCGCAGCCCAGCTTGGTGACCGCCTGCACTTCGCGCACCATGCGCACGATGGTGGCGCGGTTGATGCCGAAGGCATCGTCGCCCATCAGGGCCTCGCCGGAGAGCTTCAACAGGATGCGCTTGTAGGCCGGCATCGGGTGCAATATGGAAAAAGGGGGATGCGTGAGTTTAAAGGGCCGGGGTGCGTGCCCGGCCCTTCGATCTCGCCGCCCGTGGTCCGCGGCGTGTAACGCCTCGGCCCGGCGCTTCGCGCCCGAGCGGCCTCAGCCCTGGGCCTTGGCTGCGGCCACCTGCGCGGCCACCTCTGCGGCGAAGTCGTCGGTGCGCTTCTCGATGCCCTCGCCCACCACGTACAGGGTGAACGCCTTCACGCCGGTGGAGGTGGACTTGAGCATCTGACCGACGGTCTGCTTGCCATCGGCCGCCTTGACGAAGACCTGATCGAGCAGCGAGACCTCCTTGAGGTACTTGTGCACCGAGCCTTCGACCATCTTGGCGACGATCTCGGCCGGTTTGCCGCTCTCGGCGGCCTTCTCGGCGGCGATCTTGCGTTCCTTGTCGACCAGCGCGGCCGGCACGTCGGCCGAAGACAGCGCCACCGGCTTCATCGCCGCCACGTGCATCGCCACGTCCTTGGCGGCCACATCGCTGCCGTCGAACTCGACGATCACGCCGATGCGTGTGCCGTGCAGGTAGTGGGCGAGCCGGCCGCCGCCGGCATAGCGCTTGAAGCGGCGGATCGACATGTTCTCGCCGATCTTGCCGATGAGGCCCTTGCGCACGTCCTCGAGCGTGGGGCCGAAGCCGTCCTGGCTGTGCGGCAGCGCGCCGAGTGCGGCCACGTCGGCCGGGTCCTTCTCGGCGACGAGCCTGGCTGCGGCATTGGCGAAGGCGAGGAACGAGTCGTTCTTGGAGACGAAGTCGGTCTCGCAGTTGATCTCGATCAGCGCACCGATGCCGCCCGAGACGCTGGCGGCCACGACACCTTCGGCCGCGATGCGGCTGGCGGCCTTGCTGGCCTTGTTGCCCAGCTTGACGCGCAGGATTTCCTCGGCGCGGCCCATGTCGCCGTCGGCTTCGGTGAGTGCCTTCTTGCACTCCATCATCGGCGCATCGGTCTTGGCGCGGAGTTCCGCCACCATGCTGGCAGTGATCGCGGGCATGGCCTCAGTTCTCCTGCACTTCGACGAACTCGTCGCCGCTGGCGGCCACGGCAGCCACCACGTCGGAAGTGGCGTTCGCCTTGCCGTCGAGCACGGCGTCGGCCACCGCCCGGGCGTACAGCGCCACGGCCTTGGCCGAGTCGTCGTTGCCAGGGATCACGTAGTCGATGCCGATCGGCGAGTGATTGGTGTCGACGATGCCGATCACCGGGATGCCCAGCTTCTTGGCCTCGGCCACGGCGATCTTGTGGTAGCCGACGTCGATGACGAACATCGCGTCGGGCAGCGCGGTCATGTCCTGAATGCCGCCGATGTCCTTCTCGAGCTTGGTCAGCTCGCGGTCGAACAGCAGCGCCTCCTTCTTGATCATCTGCTCCGTGCCGGCTTCCTTGGTGGCCTGCATGTCCTTGAGCTTCTTCAGGCTGCCCTTGACCGTCTTGAAGTTGGTCAGCATGCCACCCAGCCAACGCTGGTCGACGAAGGGCATGCCGCAGCGCTGCGCCTCCAGCGAGATGACTTCGCGCGCCTGGCGCTTGGTGCCCACCATCAGGATCGTGCCGCGGCGGCTGGCCAGCTGGCGCACGAACTTCATCGCGTCGGTGAAGAGCGGAAGCGTCTTCTCCAGGTTGATGATGTGGATCTTGTTGCGATGGCCG
>JAEUPD010000145.1 GCA_016788525.1 Rubrivivax sp. | reverse complement strand
CGGCGCTCGCGCCAGCCTCGACCACAGCGCCCTCTTGCTTGCGTCGGCTCTCACCCATCGGGTGAGAGTACCAACCTCGCCGCAAGCCGCGCCAGCGCTTGCAGTTCAGGCGATCACTGGCGGGCAACTGCGGTTTCTAGGATGAGTTGATGTGAGGTGATGGGTGGGCACGGTCGCCCGGGGCGGCAGCGCCGCCGCCTGGGCCCCCGGCCGCCCTTGGAGGCACCGGCCCTCGAGCCTGCCATCAGGCCCGCCGAAGGGCTGCCCAGGCGGCCGCGATCTCGCGATGCAGCGCGATGTTGTGCCGGATGCCGACCTGCGTCTCTTCGCCGCCCGCGCGCGCCGTCATCGACTGCAGCTCGGCGTGCGCGGCCTCCAGCGCCGCCTTGGCCCGCGGGTCGCCGGCCGCCGCCCACACGCGATGGCAGGCCATGCGCGGGCGCAGCAGGTCTTCGGTGTTGGCCAGCGAAAGGCCCGCGGCGAGCGCGGCTTCGACCTGCTCGGCCAGCTGCTGCGCCTGCGCCAGATCGCCTTGCGCCAGGTGCAGCAGCGCCATGTCGGCGCGCACCTGGCAGACGAAGCCGGCGGCATCGAGCCCCTCGAAGATCTCGAGGGCGCGCGCAAAGGCTTCCCGCGCGGCATCGGCCTGGCCGGCGGCCGCGGCCAGGCGGCCGCGCAGCAAGGCGCAGCGCCCCTGCGTGTCACGGCTCTCGCAGCGCAGCGCCATGGGCTCGGCGGCGGCCAGCTCTGCGCTGGCGCGTTGGTGGTCGCCCAGCTCGAAGTGGCAGCGCGCCGCGTTGTAGTGGCCCAGCGCGATGTAGATGGTCCAGCCGATTTCGCTCGCGATCGCCGTGGACGCCTCGAACTGGGCCAACGCCTCGTGGCAGCGCCCGGCCTCGAGGTCGCGGCCGGCCAGTGACGCGAGCGTGGAGACCTGCGGCCGGCGCAACCCGCGCTGCCGGGCCAGCGCCAGCGCTTCCAGGCAGGTGGCGCGGGTCTGCCGCAGGTCGCCCGAGCCATGCTCGACGATCGAGCGCAGCGTCAGCAGCTGCACCTCCAGCAGTTCCAGCTTCTTGGTCGGCTGTTTGCGCAGGGCCTCGCGCACATGCGTCATGGCGGCCTGCGCCTGGCTCAGCGCGGCGGGGATGTCGCTCTGGCTGTAGCGGCTCCAGGCGATCTGCCCGAGCGCCAGCGCGGCGACCTCGGCGTTGCCCGAGCGCCGTGCGTGCTCCAGCGCGCGGGCGGCAAGGTCGTGCGCCTGGGCTTCGTCGCCGCGGCGCGAGGCCAGCAGGGCGTGGGCCCCCAGCAGGTCGGCGCGCAGCGCGTCGTCGTCCAGCGCCTCGGCGATCTCGGTGCGCTGCTGCAGCGCCTGCTCCTGCAACGCGCGCTGCCCGGTCAGGTCGGCCACGCATTGCTGCAGGAAGAGCAGCCGGTTGCGCAGGCGCGGGTCGGTGGCCGCCGGGCTGCGCAGCGCGCGCTCGAGGTGTTCGAGCGCGGCGGCGTTGGCGCTGCGCGCCTCGGCATCGAGGGCCGCACGGTGGAAGTAGTCCAGCGCCCGGGCATGGTCGCCGGCACGCTCGTAGTGTTCGCCGGCGATGGCCAGGTACTCGGCCGAGCGGTCGCCCACGCGCTCGGCCAGCCATTGCGCCACCGCGGCGTGGCCGGCGCGGCGCATCGGCCTGAGAACGGTGTCGTAGGTCACCTGCTGCAGCAGGTGGTGGTGGAACGCCTCCTCGGGCGTGCCTTCGAACGCGCTGCCGTCGCGCCGGTGGATCAGCTCCTTGTCCTGCAGGGCAGGCACCGCCGCCTCGGCCTGCGGGTCGAGGGCGGCCAGCGCGCGGTCCCAGAAGACCGGGCCGACGATGCTTGCCTGCTGCAGGGCCAGCCGGTCGGCCGGCGGAAGTGCGTCCAGCCGCGCCTGGAGCACGCCGACGAGGGTGGTCGGCACGCGCGCCTGGCTCAGCCGGCCGGGCAACACGCGCCACCCGTCGCCGTCGACGGCGATGACGCCGTCGTCGATGAACATGCGCACCAGCTCTTCCATGTAGAACGGGTTGCCGCCGGCCTGTGCGACGAGCAGGGCGTGCAACTCCTGTGCGCCCTCGGTCACGCGGGCGAGCAGCGCACGCGCCAGGTGGTCGCCCTGCGCGGCGTCCAGCGCCGGCAGGCGCAGAAGGCGGTGGGCGGCCACGGCCTCGCCCCAGGCGGGGCGGCGCTCCAGCAGTTCCGGGCGCGCCGTGGCCAGCAGCACCAGCGGCATCGCCTGCGCGTTCAGCAGCTCGGTGATGAAGTCCAGCGAGGCGTCGTCGGCCCACTGCAGGTCTTCGAGCAGCATCGCCAGCGCGGCGCCTTCGGCCGCCAGGCCGCGCAGATACGCGCGCAGCGCGGAGAAGCTGAGCTCGCGCAGCTGGCGCGGCTCCAGGCCGCGGACGTGGGGGCTGTGCGCGAAGTCCAGCCCGATCAGCTGGCCAATGCGGTGCGCCTTGGCTTCGGCCTGCGCGCCCAGGTAGGGCACGAGCCCGTCCACCAGCTTGGTTCGGGCGAGCTCGCTGCCGTCGCTGTCGGCGATCTGCAGCCGCCAGGCCAGCAGGTCGCGCACGAGGCCGTAGGGCTGCAACCGCGCGCCCTGGTGGGCGCGCCCCAGCAGCAGCCAGAAGCGCTGGGGGTGTGCCTCGAGCAGGCCCTGCAGTTCACGCAGCAGGCGGCTCTTGCCCAGGCCCGGCTGCCCGATGACGGTGGCGGCATGCAGCGTGCGCTGCGCAGCCACGCCGTCGAGCAGCGCGGCCAGCCGGGCCAGTTCGGCCTCACGCCCCACCAGCGGCGTGGCCACGCCTTCGATGCCGCGCGTTTCGACACGAAAGGCGCGCGGCTTGGCGCGCTGCACGAAGTACGTGAGCAGCGGCTCGTCGCGGCCCTTCACCATCAACGGCGGCTGCACCTCCACGTCGAAGACGCCGCGCACCTGCAGGAAGGTGTCGTGGCTGATGCGCAGCGCGCCCACCGGCGCCGTCTGCTCCATGCGCGCGGCGATGTTCACCGTCAGGCCGCGGATCGTGCCCTCTTCATCGACCCCGCCGCCCAGCAGGACCGGGCCGGTGTGGATGCCCACGCGCACATTGCAGCCGTCGTGCCCGTGGGCCTGGCGCACGCGCTCACCCAGCGCGCGCCCCTCGGCCAGCAGCGCCAGGGCGCAATGCACGGCGCGCTCGGCGTCGTCTTCCTGCCGGCGCTCGGCGCCGAAGGCCGCCAGCAGGTTGTCGCCGGCGTACTGCAGCACCTTGCCGCCATGGGCCACCACCACCTCGGTGCAGCGGGCGAGCGCCCCGTCCATCACGTCGTGGATATCCTCGGGGTCCAGGTGCTGGCTCAGCGCCGTCGAGCCCACGACATCGAGGAACAGCACGGCCACCTGCTTGAGCGCCTGTTCCGGCGCCGGCTCGGCCGCGGGGCCGGCCAGCCGGGCCAGCTGCTCGCGCATCGGCCCGAGCGCGGCGTCGACCACCGCATCACCCAGCAGCGCCCGCTGCGCCTCGAGCGCCGCGACGGCGGCCTGCAGCGCGGCCGGATCGGACATGCTCAGCCCACCTGCCACACGTCGAGCACCACGCGGCGGGCCTCGCGCCGGCCGCGCGCCAGCGCCATCACGCGGTTGAGGTGCTCGTATTGCGCATGGCCGGTGGCAAAGCGCATCAGTGTGCGGAAGAAGTATTCGTCGGGCGCCACCACCTCGCCGCGGGCCAGGCGCGCCAGCACCTCGGGCGGGCCGTGGCGCAGGCCGTTGCTCTGCACCTCGATGCGCGCGCCCTCGGCGGTCTCGATCACGTAGTGCGCGGCGATCTCCAGCGCGCCATCGGCACGGTTCCACTGCCAGTCGGTGCCGCCCGGCAGGATGCGGCCGTTGAGCGCCGGCCCCACCACCTCGCCGCCGGCCAGTGGCACGACGCGGCGTTCGCCCATCGGTGCGCTGCCCAGCGACAGCACCGCGTCGACATCGCAGCGCACCTGCGTCAGGTAGGTCAGCGCGGGGGCGGGCAGCGGGCTTGGGTCGGTCATGATGAGGGCCTCCGTGTTCAGAGGGCCGGCGGTCCGAACGACACTGGCGCCTGCGCCGCGAGCCACGCCATGGCCGCCCAGGCGGCCACGTTCTGCGGCAGTGCGCCCGCGTCCAGCCGCTCGAGCGTGTCGTCGGCGGTGTGGTGCACGTCGAAGTAGCGGCTGCCGTCCTGCGCCAGCGCCAGCGCCGGCCAGCGGTGGCGGCGCATCAGCAGCGCCGCGTCGGGCCCGGGCGAACCCGCGTTGCGGCCGCCTTCCGGGTGCGCAAGGCCCAGCGGCGCCAGCACCTGGGCGACCTGCGCCGCCAGCGGCAGCGCCGCGCTGGCCACGCGGCTGGTGAACGCGTACAGGCGCCCGGCGCCGAAGTCGCTTTCGGCCACCAGCTGGTGCGGCTCGTCCTTGTGCCGGTTGCCATAGTCGAGCGCGCCGTCGAAGCCGTTTTCCTCGTTGCCGAAGAGCACGACGCGGATCGTGCGCCGCGCGCGGCGGCCGGCCGCGGCGATGACCCCGGCCGCGGCGCTGACGATGGCGACGCCCGCGCCGTTGTCCTGCGCGCCCTGGCCGACGTCCCAGCTGTCCAGGTGCGCGCCGATGAGCACGACCTCGTGCGCCAGGTCGGTGCCGCGCCACTCGGCGATGACGTTGGCGCTGCGCGCATCGACGCCGCTGCGCGCTTCCAGCGTGAACTGCAGACGCAGCGGGCGGCCGGCGGCCTGCTGCGCGGCGATGAGTTCGGCGTCGCGCACCGAGACGGCGAAGGCCGGGATGCGCGGCACGCTGAGGTCGTAGCGCGTGGCGCCGGTGTGGGCCACGGGGGCGGCAGCCGCAGCGCCGGTGGTGGCGCTGGCCGTGGCACCGGAGCCACCGATGCCATCGATGCCGCTGGTGCCGCTGGTGCCGATGGACCGAATCGCCAGCGCCAGGGCACCCCGGCGCGCCGCCTCGACGGGACCGTTGATGCGCGCTCCCACCGCGGCGCCATAACCACGGCCGTCGCGCGTGCGCTCGGTACGCTGGTCGATGAAGACGATGCGGCCGTGCGCGCGTGAACGGCCGGGCTCGGTGGTGTCGGCGCGCAGCGCAGCCAGGTCGGGGTACCAGGCCACCTCGGCGTCGATGCCACCGGCCGCGGTGGCCACGCTGTTGCCCAGCGCGGCAATGGTGAGCGGGCGGCTCATGTCCTGCGCCAGCAGCCGCGCGGCGGCCGGGCCGCGCTGCCAGACGCGCAGCGCGAACTCCTCGGCACGCACGCCTTCCAGCCCCAGCTGGCCCAGCGCGGCGCGGGCCCAGGCCTGCGCCTGGGCGTCGGCAGGAGAGCCCGCCGGACGGGCGCCGATGCCGGTGCACAGCTCGCGCAGCAGGCGCAGCGCGGCGGGGTCGGCCAGGCCGCGCTCGCGCAGCGCGCGGGCGTGGGCAAGGTCCGCGTCAGCGTAGGTCGGTGGCATCGGCGAGGTTCGCTGCGGCACGGGTCGCGGTGGCTCAGCGGCCGGCGGCGTGGAAGGCGCGGCGCATCCCGCCGTCTGCCCCAGGCCCGCGCCCGCCAGCCCGCCTGCGGCCCACGCCCCGGCCGCCCCCAGCAGCCGCCGGCGGCACCGGTGCGGGTCAGGCAGCGGTCCGGCGCGGCGCACGCTCAGCGCGCCACCGGCATGGTGAACTCGGCGCCCTTCGGCGTGCTGTCGGGCCAGCGCTGCATCACGCTCTTCTGGCGCGTGTAGAAGCGCACCCCTTCCTCGCCATAGGCATGCATGTCACCGAAGAGGCTGCGCTTCCAGCCGCCGAAACCATGCCAGGCCATCGGCACGGGGATCGGCACGTTGATGCCGACCATGCCGATCTGCACGCGGCGCGCGAACTCGCGCGCGGTGCCGCCGTCGCTGGTGAAGCAGGCCACGCCGTTGCCGAACTCGTGCGCGTTGACGAGCGCGAGCGCCTCGGCCATGTCCTTGGCGCGCACGCAGGCCAGCACTGGGCCGAAGATCTCTTCCTTGTAGATGCGCATGCCCGGCTTGACGTGGTCGAACAGCGTGCCGCCGGTGAAGAAGCCGTTCTCGCAACCCGCCACCTTGTGCCCGCGGCCGTCCACCACGAGCGTGGCGCCTTCCTCGACCCCCACGCCGATCATCTTCTCGATGCGGTCGCGCGCCTCGCGCGTGACGATGGGGCCCATCTCGGCGTCGGCCTCCAGGCCATTCTTGACCTTCAGCTTCTTCGTGCGTTCGGCCAGCAGCGGCATGATCCGGTCGGCGACGTTGCCCACCAGCACCGCGACGCTGATGGCCATGCAGCGCTCGCCGGCCGAACCGTACGCGCTGCCGATCAACGCATCGACCGCCTGCTCGAGGTCGGCGTCGGGCATCACCACCATGTGGTTCTTCGCTCCGCCCAGCGCCTGCACCCGCTTGCCGTTCTTCGCGCCCGTTTCGTAGATGTACTGCGCGATCGGCGTGCTGCCGACGAAGCTCACCGCCTTCACGTCGGGGTGCGCGAGCAGCGCGTCGACCGCCACCTTGTCGCCCTGGACCACGCTGAACACACCATCGGGCAGCCCGGCTTGCCTGAGCAGGTCGGCCATGAAGATGGAGGCGCTCGGGTCGCGTTCGCTCGGCTTGAGGATGAACGCGTTGCCGCAGGCCAGCGCCACCGGGAACATCCACGCCGGCACCATGCAAGGAAAGTTGAACGGCGTGATGCCGGCCACCACCCCCAGCGGCTGGCGCAGCACCCAGTTGTCGATGCCGGCGCTGGCCTGGTCGGAGTAGTCGCCCTTCAGCAGCTGCGGCACGCCGCAGGCGAACTCGACGATGTCGATGCCGCGAGTGACTTCGCCCTGGGCGTCGCTGAACACCTTGCCGTGCTCGGCGGTGATCATCGCAGCCAGCGTGTCGCGGTGCTGGTTGAGCAGCGCGAGGAAGGCGTTGAGCACACGCGCCCGGCGGATCGGCGCCATGTCGCCCCACGCCGGCTGCGCCGCCTTGGCCGAAGCAACGGCGGTGGCCACGTCGGCGTCACTGGCCAGCAGCACCTGCCGGGCCGGCGCGCCGGTGGTGGGGTTCCACACCGTCTGCGTGCGCGTGCTCGCGCCGCGCGTGGGAGCGCCGCCGATCCAGTGGCCGACGTCGGTGGTTTGCGTGAAGGCTTCGGGCGCGCCCATGGCAGGAGTCTCCTTGCGGCGAAGGTTGGGGCGGCGGCTGTGTGCCGCGCGGCGGACCGGCAGTCTATGTCGGCGCGCCCGGCCCGCGCGGCTTGGGGCACAGCGGCCGCATCGGTGGCGCGGCAAAGCGGGCGGCGGAAAAAAGGCGGCCCACTGCTTGCGCAGCGGGCCGTGGAAGGTCCTTCGAAAAGGACGTCGTTGGGACCGTGGGCCCGTGCCGCTTGGCTTGGGTCAGCTTGAAGGTCTTCGGGCGGGCTGCGTTGGCGGAAGACGTTGCAGGACAATCCGCTCCGCGGCCTCGGCAAACAATCTAGCCGCGCACCCCCCTGCGGCCCACCCCCCGGGCAAAGGGCCGGACCGACCCCACCCGAGCGATGCGTGATCTTTCCGACACGGAAATCGGCGAGCTGCAGGAAATGTTCGACGAGGCGGCCACGGGGCACGGCGCGTCGGCACCGCGCGGCACGCTCGACGTGAGCGCGCTGGACGGGTTCCTGTGCGGCGTGCTGCTGCAGCCGCAGCGCGTGCCGGAGGCGGCGTGGCTGCCGTTCGTGCTCGACGCCCAGGGCGGCAAGCCGCCGGCTGCCGGGAAGGCGGCGCCGCAACCGCCCTGGCTGCCGCTGGTTCGCCGCCGGCAGGCGGTGCTCGAGGAGGCGATCACCAGGCGCCAGTGGTTCGACCCCTGGGTCTTCGAGGCCCCTGGCGCCGCGGCGCCAGACGAAGAAGCCGAGGCCTTGGTGGTGCGCGACAGCGTCCTGCCCTGGGTGGCGGGGTTCGCGCTCGCGGCCGAGAGGTTTCCGGCGCTGATGCGGCACGACGCGCAGGCACTCGCCGAGCCGCTGGCGTTGCTGTACCTCCACTTTGACGCCGAGGATCTCGAAGGGCTCGACGAGGAGCCGGCGCTCGCCGCCGCCCTGGCGGCCACCGAGCCGCCGGCCGACCTGGCTCAGGCCGCCGAGGACCTGGTGCGCGCCGTGCTGCTGCTGGCCGACGTCAGCCGGCCGCTGCCCGGGGTGACGCAACGACAGCCGGCGCCGACGGCCCGAACAGCGCCCGGGCGTGGACCCCGAGGCCGGCGGCCACGCTCGAGAAGCGCTCGCCGCGCACGCGCTCGGCGCGCCTGAATGCGGCGCCGATGCGCTGCACCAGCGGCGCCAGGCCGGTGGAGCCCCCGGTGAAGTAGATCGCGTCCACGGCATCCGCGCCGAGCCCGGCGCGGCGCACCGTCTCGCTGGCGGCGGCCACGATGCGCTCGAAGTCGTAGCGCAACGCGGCGTCGGCCTGGGCCTCGTCGAAGTCCACGGCCAGGGCCGGTTCCCAGAACGAGAGCTCGATGCGCGTGCGCGCCGCCTCGGCCACGGCGATCTTGCCGGCTTCGGCCGCTGCGGCCAGCGCGTGCCCCAGTCTCCGCACGAGCACGGCCAGCAGGCGCTGGTACTGGCGCGGCTCGGCGAACCACATGCGCATCGAGCGCAGCTCGGCCACGCGCTGCGGGCTGTAGACGGTGTTGATGAGATGCCAGGTGGCCAGGTCGTGGTACAGGCCACTGGGCATCACGCGGGCGTCCTCACCGGCGGCGGCGGGGCGCAACGCGCCGTGCCCGGCCAGCGGCAGGATGTGGGCCAGTTCCACGCGGCGGTCGAAGTCGGTGCCGGCCACGTGCACGCCGTGGTTGGAGAGGATGTCGCTGCGGCGGTCCGCCTGGCCGCGGCGCGCCGGGCCGACGCGCACGAGCGAGAAGTCCGAGGTGCCGCCGCCGATGTCGGCCACCAGCACCAGTTGCTCGCGCGTGGCGCGGCTTTCCATGTCCAGCGCCGCGGCGATCGGCTCGTACTGGAAGTGGACCTCGGTGAACCCCGCGGCTTGGGCGGCGCCGCGCAATGCCAGTTCGGCCCGCGCATCGCGCGCCGGGTCGTCGTCGACGAAGTACACGGGCCGCCCCAGCACGACGCGTTCCACCGGGGCGCCGCACGCCGCCCCGGCCAGGCCACGCAGGTGGCGCAGGTAGCCGGCGACGACGTCGCGATAGCGCACCGAGCGGCCGGCGCCGATGTCGGTGCTCTGGTCGAGCAGCGACGAACCGAGGATGCTCTTCATCGAGCGCATGAGCCGCCCGTCGTGGCCTTCCACGTAGGCGGCCAGCGCAGCGCGCCCATACAGCCGATCGGCTTCCAGCCTTTCGGCCGGCGTGTCCGATCGGTAGAACACCGCGGTCGGCATCGTGGGGTGCCCGGGCTCCAGCTCGACCAGCTGCAGGCCAGCCACCGTGGCCGCGCCGCCACACCGGTCAACGTCGGGGCGGCGCGCGGATGCCGGCACCGCCAAGGCCGAGTTGGAGGTGCCGAAGTCGATGGCCGCGTAGGGGCTGCCGGGCATGCCGTCACCGAGGAGAAGAGGGGGCCGAGTCCGCACAGGATTGAACGGCGCGGACGCAGGCTTGCGCAAAGGGCGGCGATTCTATGCAGCGCCCTCGTCATCCACCGCCGGGCGTAGGCGTTGTGAAGTGAGGCACGTTGATCCCCCTACTTCGCGATTTCGATGCGTGCGGCTTCGCGCGACACTCGCTGCGCCACGAAGTGCCGCCCGCCCGAACCTCCAACCGGCCGCCGTCGATGAACAAGCCGCCCACCGAGCCCCGCTGGTACCAACCCTGGCGCCGGGCTGATGTCCGCCCGGCCGACGACCCGGCCGACCTCGGGACGTGCTTCGGGCTGGAGCTGTCGCTGTCGACGCAACCTTCTCCGGCCAAGGCTGCCGACGCCGCGCAGCGCATGGGCTGGGTGCGCCGGCTTACTTCGCGCCGCTCACGCCCCGCCTGACGGCGGCCTGCGCCAACGCCCGCGCGCACGCGCCGGGCGCTTCAACGCACCAGCAGCACTGGCGCCGGCGCCTTCGCCAGGACCTTTGTCGCCACCGAGCCCAACACCAGCTGGGCCAGGGCACCCTGACCGTGCGAGCCCATGACGATGAGGTCGTGGCGGCCCCTGCCAGCCTCGGCAACGATCAGTTCGGCCGCCGGCCCGGCCTTGCTCACCCAGGTTGCCTGGATGCCCTGCCGGGCCAGGAAGGCCCGGATGGGCTTGAACACCTGCTCGGCCGAATCGGCGTAGTACGACTTCAGCGCGGCCTTGTCGATGACGGCCGCGGCCCGCGATGGCACTGCCGGCACGGCGTGCACGAGCGTGTACTCGTGACGGGCACCCAGCCACTCGTCGTGCGCGGTCAGGTAGGCCAGCATGCGCTTGGTGTACGCGCTGCCGTCGACGGCCAGCAGGATCTTCATCGTGTTCCCCTTGGCGGCTCATGCGCCGCGATGCCGGGGTGAGTGTGACGGCCGGCACGCCCGTGCCGTTGACGCAGCTCAGCCGGCCTGCCCCGCCGGCGGATGTCCGGCGCCCGGGGCCGCGCGCCGACGACCGTCAGATTTCGATCAAGCGCTGCGCATCGAAACCGGCCACCTCGCCCTTGCCGGCCATGCCGCGCGCCTGGCAGACAACCCGCGTCGGGGCGGTGCCCGCGCGGGGCACGCGGTAGTCGTGGCGGCAGTGCAGGTGCCCGTGCAGCCACAGGTCGGCCAGCGGCAGCAGGTCGTCGTCGGCGTTGCAGAAGCTGGCCGTGCCCGGCTGCGGGCCGTAGCGCGGGTCGGCGCTGGCCAGGCTGGGGCCGAAGTGGGTGATGACGATGGTGGCCTCGGCGCGCGTCGGCGCCCGCAGCTCGGCTTCGAGCCAGGCACGGCAGGCCAGGCCTTCGTCGCGGATCGCCTGGGCGTCCAGCGGCTGCTCGCCGCGACGCGCGCCCATCAGCCGCAGGAAGTAGCGCGCCGCGCGCATCGCGCGCTCGCGCTGCGCGGCGCCGAAGAGGTCAAAGTCGCTCCAGCGTGGCGCGCCCACGAGGCGCACGCGACGGCCGTCGCGGGCAGCGATGACGGTGCTGCGCCGATGCAGCAGGGTCAGGCCGTGGCGCGCGCACAGCGCCTCGAAGGCGGGCAGCGCGAGCGCCAGGTCGCGACCGTCGAACTCGTGATTGCCAGGGACCACGAACACCGGCACCGGCCAGCCGGAAAAGCGCGAGTACGCCGCCCACGTGGCGTCGATGTCGCCGGCCAGCACCAGCAACTCGGCGCCGGCCAGCGGTTCGGGCTCGAAGTCCTCCGTCTCGAGGTGCAGGTCGGACAGCAACTGCAGGCGCATGCGCTCGGGACTCGCCGGGTCCGCTTTGCTCAGCCTCAGCCAGCGTGCGCGCGCAGCCGCGGCGGCCGCGCGCTCACCCCAGCCGTTGCTCGATCAGCGCCTTGGTCGCCGGCAGCTGAGCCGGCAGGCGGTGCGCAAGCTGCTTGAACAACTCGTCGTGCAGCTTGAGCTCCTCGTGCCAGGCCGCGCGGTCGATGCCGATGACGCTGGCGAACTGCTCCGGGCTGAAGCTCATGCCCTGCCAGCGCAGGTCTTCGAAGCGCGGGCTGGTGCCGAACACGTTCTCGGCGCCGCCGGCGCGGCCCTCGACACGGCCGACGATCCAGTCGAGCACCCGCATGTTCTCGCCGTAGCCAGGCCAGGTGAACTTGCCGTCGGCGCCCTTCCTGAACCAGTTGACGCAGTAGATGCGCGGCAGCTTCGCCCCGCTCTTCTCGAGCCTGGCACCGAGGTCGAGCCAATGCTGGAAGTAGTCGCTCATGTTGTAGCCGGCAAACGGCAACATCGCGAACGGGTCGCGGCGCACGACGCCCTGCGCACCGGCCTGCGCCGCGGTGGTCTCGCTGCCCATCGTGGCGGCCATGTAGACGCCCTCGGCCCAGCTGCGCGCCTCGGTCACCAGCGGCACGGTGGTGCTGCGCCGGCCGCCGAAGATGAACGCGTCGATGGCCACGCCCTCGGGGTCGTCCCACTGGGGGTCGAGCACCGGGTTCATCGTCGCCGAGACGGTGAAGCGCGCGTTCGGGTGCGCCGCGAAGCGCGGCTTGCCGTTGGCCTCGGGGTTGGCCTTGGCGATGGCAGGCGTCCAGTCGCGGCCCTGCCAGTCGACGAGGTGCGCCGGCGGCTCGTCGGTCATGCCCTCCCACCACACGTCGCCGTCGTCGGTGAGTGCGACGTTGGTGAAGATGACATTGCGCTTCAGCGAATCCATGCAGTTCGGATTCGTGTGGTCGTTGGTGCCCGGCGCCACGCCGAAGTAGCCCGCCTCGGGGTTGATGGCGTACAGGCGCCCGTCGGCATGCGGCTTGATCCACGCGATGTCGTCGCCGATGGTGGTGACCCTCCAGCCCTCGAATCCGGCCGGCGGCACCAGCATGCTGAAGTTGGTCTTGCCGCAGGCGCTGGGGAATGCGGCGGCGACGTGGTACTTCCTGCCCTCGGGGCTGGTGACGCCCAGGATCAGCATGTGCTCGGCGAGCCAGCCCTGCTCGCGGCCCATGGTGCTGGCGATGCGCAGCGCGAAGCACTTCTTGCCCAGCAGCGCGTTGCCGCCGTAGCCCGAGCCATAGCTCCAGATCTCGCGCGTGGCCGGGTAGTGCACGATGTACTTCGTCTGGTTGCACGGCCACGGCACGTCCGCCTGCCCCGCCGCCAGCGGCGAGCCCACGGTATGCACGCAGGGCACGAAGGTGCCGTTGTCACCCAGCACCTCCAGCGCCCCGCGGCCCATGCGCGTCATCACGCGCATGCTCACGGCGACGTAGGGGCTGTCGGTGAGCTCCACGCCGATGTGGCTGATGTGGCTGCCCAGCGGCCCCATGGAAAACGGCACCACGTACATCGTGCGGCCGCGCATCGCGCCGCGGAACAGCGCCTGGTCGCCGGTCTGCAGCCGCGCACGCATCTCGGCCGGCGCCACCCAGTTGTTGGTGGGGCCGGCGTCTTCCTGCCGCTCGGTGCAGATGAAGGTGCGGTCTTCGACGCGCGCCACGTCGGCCGGGTCGCTGCGCGCCAGATAGCTGCCGGGCCGGCGGGCTTCATTCAGCTTGCGCAGCGTACCGGCAGCGACGAGCTGGTCGACCAGGCGCTGGTACTCGGCCTCGCTGCCGTCACACCAATAGACTTCGGCAGCCTCGGTCAGCGCGGCGATCTCGGCCACCCACTCCACCAGGCGGGTGTGTTTCACGTAGGCGGGCACGTTCAGGCGCAACCCCTCCAGCGCAGGACGGTTCATCGACGAAGCTCCGATCATGAGAATGAGTAAGCGAAGAGACGGAATGGGGCGAAGCGCGTTCCAAAGCCCGCCTGAGCGCGCCCGCCGCACCGGCAGGCCCGATCAAGAGACTCCACCGACCGGTCGGTCGGCGATTCGGACGCGGTTCGCCCCATGCCGCCCCGGCGCGAAGGGGCCCGCGGTACGGGCCCCCGACCCGGGAGCGAAGGCCATTCTGCGAGCAATGTACCCAGCGCGTAACCGCCATAGCCCGGGGGTCCATGCGTTTTCCGTATGGCTTTATGCGCGCCCCAGGCACTCCGGGTACGCGGCGGTCGGGTGGTCGGCATGAAGGTGCTGCAGGTCTGCACCGGCCGCGCGCAGGAAGTCACGGTGGGTCCGCGGCGCGTGGTCACGGCCATCGGCAAGCGGCCGGTGAGTGCCGGGCCGGTGGCGGTGGGGCCGCTGGGCCTGGCCGGCGACGAGCAGGCCGACCCCACCGTGCATGGCGGCCCGACCAAGGCGCTGTACGCCTACCCGAGCGAGCATCACGCCTTCTGGAGCACCGTGCGAGCGCAGGCCCGCGTGGCCCTGTGGGACGAGCCGATCGCGCCGGGCCTGTTCGGCGAGAACCTGCTGCTGCAAGGGCTCACCGAGGGGCAGTTGTGGATCGGCGACCGCCTGCGGCTGCCCGGGTGCGTGCTGGCCGTGAGCGAACCGCGCCACCCCTGCTTCAAGTTCAACGCGGCGATGGGCTTTGCGCAGGCGAGCAAGCTGATGGTGCAGTCGGGCTACTGCGGCGCATACCTCGCGGTGATCGAGCCCGGGCAGGTGCGCGCCGGAGACCCGATCGAGCTGCTGCCGGGGCCGCGCGAGGTGTCGCTTGGCGAGCTGTTCCGCGCCCGCGCGCGGGCCTGAGCTGGCCAGCAGCAGCTCGAGGCAGACTGGCCCAGCGGCCTCACGCAAGGGCCCTCGCACCGGCCCTTGGCGGCAGGTGGCACCATCGGCCCCATGCTCGCCTACCGCCACGCCTTCCACGCCGGCAACCACGCCGACGTGCTGAAGCACCTCGTCCTCGTTGAACTGCTGACCTACCTGAACGAGAAGGACAAGGGCTGGCGCTACGTCGACACGCATGCCGGTGCCGGCGGCTACGCCTTGCAGGGGCACTACGCGCAGAAACATCGCGAGCACGAACAGGGCATCGGCCGGCTGCTGCAGCGCCACGACCCCGCGCAGGCGCTGCCGGCGCCGTTGGCGCGCTACGTGCAGCAAGTGCGCGACTTCAACGGCGCCGCCCCCGGCGACACCGCTGCGGCGCTGCGCCAGTATCCCGGCTCGCCCGCGCTGGCGCGGGCGCTGATGCGCCCGCAAGACCAGCTGCGGCTGTTCGAGCTGCACCCCACCGAGCACAAGATCCTCGCCGGCTACCTCGGCCACGAGCCGGGTTGCGAGGTGCGGCTGGCCGACGGCTACATGGCGCTGAAGTCGGTGCTGCCCGCGCCCACGCGGCGCGGCCTCACGCTGATCGACCCGCCCTACGAGCTGAAGACCGACTACGCGCGCGCGCTGGCCGCGATGCGCGAGGCGCTGACGCGCTTTCCCGAAGGCATCGTGATGGTGTGGCTGCCCCAGGTGCAGCTGGTGGAGGCGGCGCAGCTGCCGCAGCGGCTGAAGGCCGCGGCCGGCACGCTGGCGCGCAAGGGCTGGGTGCACACCCGGCTGACGGTGGCGCGGGGCGACGAGCGGGGCTACGGCCTGCTGGGCAGCAGCGTGTTCGTGGCCAACCCGCCGCACACGCTGGCGCCGCGGCTGCAGCCCGTGCTGCCATGGCTGGCACGCGAGCTGGCGCAGTTCGAAGGCGCCAAGGGGTTCGTGGAGCGCTCGGCGGCGGCGTAAGACGCGGCACACCTTGCAGCGCCGGCGCCGCATCGCCGCGGCGTCCCGCCGTAGCGGCCGCAGGCCCGTTCGACGCCAGACCACACCGGCCAGGCCACCCGCCGGCGGGCCCCTTGGCGTGGTTCAGCCCGCCGAGGTGCCGCCGGCGCCCGAAGCCGCGGGCGGCGAGGCCGCCGCGCCGATTTCCTTGCGGGCCAGTCGCCACACGGCAAAGCCCAGGCCGCCCACGCCCGCCAGCAGCACGGCCCACAGCAGCGCCGGCCGCCAGGCGGCCAGGCGCGCCTGCCAGGCTTCGGCGCGGGCCGCCGCCTCGTCCTCGCTCCAGCCGCCCAGCACGGCGCGGCCGAAGCGCGCACGTTCGCTGTCCAGCGCGGGCACCAGGGTCGCCAGCGGCAGCGCGCCCGCCGGGGCCTCGGCCGAACCCGCCAGCAGCCTGAACGGCGCCTGGCCCTGTGGCGCGAAGACCACGCTTTGGAGTTGCGCCCGCACCGCCAGCGGCACCGCCGGCAGCGCCCCGGCGCGCGCATCGGGCACCAGCCGCAGGTAGCGCACGCCGGCCGCCAGCACGAGCGGCGGCGGGCGGTCCACCACAGCGCCGCGCTCGATGCGATAGAAGACGGTCTGCGCCAGCTCGCGCCACGGTTCGCTGGCGCGCACGCGGCCTTGCACGCGCACCGGCGCCACCCGAACCCCGGCTGGCAGCGGCAGGTCCAGCTCAACCAGCGGCAACACGGCCCCGAGGTCGTAGTGCAATGCGCCCTCGCCCGCCGCACCGCCGCCGGGGGCCGTCGTTGCGGCCGGCGCTGTCTGGATTGGGGCCTTTGACCCCTTCGGCTCGGGCCCCACAGGGACGACGATCGCCGTCGGCGCATCCAGATCAATGGCGCTGCGCTGCACGCGCAGCTGCTCGGCCGCCGTCAACACCGGCGCCCCGGCCGGGTCGGCCCAGCGCAGCCGCACGAAGCGCGCCGCGGCCATTGGCGCGGCCGATCGCGGCGGCATCGACGACAACTGCGCCGCCTGTGCCGGCGACGCGGGCAACGGCACCTCGCGCTGGGCCAGCAGCCCGCCAGCCGACTTCAGCGCCAGCAGGTGCCCGCCGCCGGCGCGTCGCCACTGCTTGAGGTCGTCGCTGAGGTCCAGCTCGTAGGCGGCCGTGAACTCGGCGGGCTCAACCCAGGCCAGGCGCAACGCGCTGGCGGCGGGCTCGCCCTTGCTTGGTTCGCCCAGGTCGAACAGCCACCCCGGAGTGGGCCGGGGCGCGTCGGTGGCCGGCGTGGCTGCCGATGCACCGGCCAGGCGCGCAGGCCGGCGCTCGGCGGGTGGAGCCAGGCGGCGCACGGTGATGCGCTCGCCCACCACCTGCACCTCCAGCGGGCTGGCGAGGTCCTGGTCGGCGCGCTGGCGCGGCGGCAGCGGGTACAGGCCAGCCGGCCGTGCCTGCACGGTCTCGTGCGCCTCGCGTTCACGCGGGCCGAGCAGCGCGAAGGGCACGCGCTCGCCGCGCGCATCGAGCACGCGCAGATCGGCCAGGCCCACCTGGCGGCTCATCGCGTAGGCGCTGGCTGGCAGTGCCAGGCGGACGAAGGCGCCGGGCTGCTCGATGGTGATCGGCGCGTGGTACCGAAACGCTGCCGCGGCGTCCTGCGCGGCCGGCTGCGCCTGCGCCGCCGCCACCCCGGCCGCGACGACGGCGCAGAGCCACCGCGCCAGCGCGGTCGCCCCCGAGGTGCCGGCGCCATGGGCCCGTGCGGCCGACATCGCCCCGGCCGCCGATCGCGAACCCTCAAGCCGGACCATCACCCACCTCCTTGGCAACGGCGCGCGCCGGCAGCGGCGCCACGTAGCCGATCACCAACATCAACACCCCCACCCCGATGAACGACACGATGCGCGCCACCGTGCCCGTGCCCGACAGGTCGACCAGCATCAGCTTGAGCACCACCGCCCCCAGCAGTACCGCACCGGCGAGCCAAGGCGCACGCTGGCCGCGGCGCGCCGCCAGCCACATCAGCGCCAGCGACGTGCCGGCCCACAGCAGCGTGATGCCGGCATGCACGGGCAGCGAACGCGCCCACGCCTCCAGCCGGTAGGGCACGCCGCCGTAGTGGTGGAAGCCGCGGATGACGATGGCGTTCAGCCAGGCGAAGCCGCCCGCGCCCAGCACCGCCGGCGCGAGCCACGGCACCGCGCCCAGCGCCTGGCGCGCCGGCGCCGAGCGCAGCCACTGACACGCACCGAACAACGCCACGCCCACGCCCAGGTCGAGCGGGTTGAGCAGCGGCACATGCGGCAGCGGCCTCGCCGCACCGTTGCTGAAGCCGTTGGCCGCCAGCGTCCACAGCCAAAGCCCCGCGGCCAGCACGCCCGCCGCGGCGAGCTGGTAGGCCCCGGGCGCCGCCGCCAGTGGCCAGCGGCGCACGACCCCGCCCCGCAGCAGCAGCGTCAACAACAGCGCCGGCGCGGCCAACCAACCCAGCCAGGGCCAGGCGCTGGCGGCATCGCCCCAAGGCTGGGTGATGGCGCGGCCACCAAGCGCCCCGAGCAGCGCCAGCACCAGCACGCCAGCCACATGCACGGCGTGCTGCACGGCCACCGGCGACCAGTGCCGCGCTGCCCAGCGCAGCACCGCCAGGTGCGCGCCCAGCGCCACCGGCCACGCCCAGGCGCCACCGGCGGCCCAGGGTGCGCGCAGCCACGCCAGCCCATCCAGCGCCGCCAGCCCCAGCAGCAGGGCGTGCAGCGCGGCAGGCCACGCCGCCATCGGCCAATCGAGCCTCGTGGCCAGCGCGACGGAGCCCAGCACGATGGCGCTGCCCGCCACCAGCCACGCCGCCGCGGCGTGCGAGGACAGCACGAACTGGTCGATCTGCAGCGCGGCAGTGCCCAGTGCCCACAACAGCGCCCAGCCGACGAGCGCCGGTTCGGCCAGCGCCTCGCCGGTCATCGCGCGGCCGGCCTGCACGCCGCGGCGCACCGCGTGGGCCGCCAGCAGCGAGCCGGCCACCGCCATCAGGCCGTTGAAGAGATAGGCATTGAAGATGGCCTGCGGCGCACCGTGCCGATTGAACGCCAGCAGCAGCGTCGGCGCGGCCAGCATCAGCAGCGCGTAGCCGAACACGCGCGGCAGCCGGCGCGATTGCCGCCAGCCCAGCCAGACGAGCCCCGCGCCTTCCAGCGCCCAGGCGCCGGCGGTGCTGCGCGCATCGAGCGCGAACGGGATCACCAGCGTGAGGAACACCACCGCGATCGCCAGGCTGGCCTCGAAGGTGACGCGCAACTCGTCGCGCCGCCGCATCCAGATCGCCAGCGCGACGTAGAACGCCGCCAGCCCCAGCGCCGCCAGCGCGCTGCCGAACGGCCAGTGGCGCACCATGCCCAGTTGCAGCGCGAAGGTGATGGTCGGCAGGCCGAACAGCAGGCTGCCGTTGACCCACTGGGCGGCGCGCCCCGGCGTCGCGGCCGCCGCATCGGCCGCCCCACCCGCTGCAAACACGCCGCCCGGCGCCTGCCGCCGCGCCGGCAGCAGCAGGATCGCGTTGAACAGGAGAAAGAACGTGACCAGGAACGCCTGGCTCGGGCCGTAGTGCTGCGGCCGGTAGTCGAACAGGCCCCACAACGCGCCGACACCGAACGTGGCCGCGAAGCCGATCAGGTTCAGCGCCCGCCAGGTCTTGAACCACGCCACGGCCGCGATGCCCAGGTCGAGCACCAGGTAGTAGCCGAACAGCGCGATGTAGTTGCCGCTGCCCGTGGATACGAGCAGCGGCGTGGCGAAGCCGCCCAGCGCGCCGATCACCGCCAGCGCCTTGGCGTCCTGCAGCACGGCCAGCGCGGCGGCCAGCGCGGCCACGGCGACCATCAGCACAAACACCGGCAGCGCCGCCACCAGCTGGAAGTAGCGGAAGGCCACGAACAGGGTGAGGAACAGCACCGCCACCGCGGCACCCTGCAGCACCTGCGCATAGCCGGCGCGGCGGTGGCGCAGCCGCCAGCCGAAGACCAGCAGCACGATGGCCGCCGCGGCGACCATCGCCAGCCGCGCCTCCACAGGCACATGCACATGCTCGCTGGCGAACTTGGCCAGGAACGCCAGGCCGACGAAGAGGATCGCCACGCCGAGCTTGACGATGGTGTTGCCGCCGAAGAGCCAGCCCTTCACCGGGGCCAGCCAATCACGGTGCACGGCCGCTGACGACGGACGGGTGGTGGCCGCCGCCGCGCTCGCCCGGATGACCTGCGCGCCGGGCACGGCCAGGGAGGCCTGGCTCGGCATCACGGGCTGCGAGCCCATGGCACCGGGGTCGCCCATGGCCGCGGCTGTGGCCGCGGTTGTGGCCGCGGTTGTGTCCGCGCTTGCGGCCGCGGCCTGCGCGTGCGCGGCGGCGCTGGCCGGCTGAAGCGGACCTGTGGGCGCGCGTGGACTGGCCCGCACAGCATCCGCGGGGTGCAGCACCGCCGCGGCGGCAGCAGCCGGCTGGCGCGGGTCGTGCTCCGCGCCATGGCCCGACCCCTGCTGCCGCGCGGCCTCTGTCGCCGCATCGGGCGGCATGGCCCCCGCGGCGTCGGCGTGGCGTTCGAGCAGGGCCTTCTTCAGCTCGGCCAGCGCCGCGCCCTGCTGGCGCACGCGCAGCGCCAGCCACGCCAGCGCCGCGCCCACCGCGGCGCCGAAGAAGCTCTCGCCCCAGGCGCCGCCCAGCAGCGCGCCCAGCAGAGTGGCAATGACGGGCATGTGACCTCGCGCAGTGTGTTCTTGGCTCGTAGCCGGCGCACTCTAGCCGCGATGCGCGGTGGCGCGGCGCGGCGCGGCGATCAGGGCGGCCGGTAGCGCGTCATGCAACGCAGGGCATTGCGCAGCGTCCCGCCAGCGGGGGCTTGACGCGGTCTGTCGACCCGAAGCTGGCCCTTGCTGGTTTGGTTTGAGGTGGGTGGCGCGCCAAGGCCGCCGGGTGGTCGGCTCCGCGAATGTCCTCTTCGGGGGGCCCAGCTGCGCTGGGCCCACCGATGCCCCCTGATATCTTCGCCCCAGCTCCCGCAAGCGCAACAGGGAGCCGCGCCGGGGCAAGCCCGTGATGCCTCCTGAGGGCTCGACCTTGCAGTCAAGACTGGGCTCCCGGCGCATTCGACGCTGTAGTACGGACGGT
>JAEUPD010000009.1 GCA_016788525.1 Rubrivivax sp. | reverse complement strand
CCCCGCGGCACGTCGCTTGCGACGCCCGCCCCGCGGGTGGCTGGTTCGGTGTCGTTGCCCTCTTGCCTGCCATGGAGGAACGGTTCGGATCATGTCGGACCTCAGCATCCCCCTCGACGCTCGCGCCCAGGCGCAGCTTCCCGTCCACAGCTATTTCGAGGAGGGTCTGTTCCGGCAAGAACAGAAGAAGATCTTCGAGCTCGCGCCGCGCTACCTCGGGCACGAGCTCGCACTGCCCGAGGTCGGCGACCACCTGGCGCTGGCGCAGGAAGCCGAAGGCCGCGCGTTGGTGCGCCAGCGTCCCGGGTCCGAAGGCATCCAGCTGATCTCCAACGTGTGCCGGCATCGCCAGGCGGTGATGCTGCGCGGCCGCGGCCAGGTGACCGGCGGCACCCGCGTCGTGTGCCCGCTGCACCGCTGGACCTACGGCCTGGACGGGCAGCTCGTGGGCGCCCCGCACTTCGACCACGACCCCTGCCTGAACCTGCGCAACTACCCGCTGCAAAGCTGGAACGGACTGCTGTTCGAAGAGCGTGGCCGGCCGGTGCGGCACGACCTGGAGGGGCTGAGTGCCGCTGCCGGGGGCATGTTCGACTTCGGCGGCTACGTGTTCGACCGCGCCCACCTGCACCCGTGCGAGTACAACTGGAAGACCTTCATCGAGGTCTACCTCGAGGACTACCACGTCGGGCCGTTCCACCCGGGCCTGGGCCATTTCGTCACCTGCGACGACCTGCGCTGGGAGTTCGGGCGTTACCACTCGGTGCAGACGGTGGGTGTGCACCAGGCGCTGGGAAAACCCGGGTCGGCGGTCTACGAGCGCTGGCACGCGGCGGTGATGAACTTCCGCCAGGGCCGGCCGCCGCCACACGGCGCGGTGTGGCTGACGCTGTACCCGACGACGATGGTCGAGTGGTACCCGCACGTGCTGGTGGTCTCCACGCTGTTCCCCCAGGGCCCGCGCAAGACGCTCAACCTGGTGGAGTTCTTCTACCCCGAGGAGATCGCCGCGTTCGAGCGCGAGTTCATCGAGGCTCAGCAGGCCGCGTACCTGGAGACCTGTGTCGAGGACGACGAAATCGCCATCCGCATGGACGAAGGGCGCGCTGCGCTGATGGCGCGCGGCGACAACGAGGTCGGCCCGTACCAGAGCCCGATGGAGGACGGCATGCTGCACTTCCATGAGTGGTACCGGCGCGAGATGGGGCTGCCAGGCGAAGGCGGCTTCCAGCCGGCGGCGGCGTGACGGCCACCGCCGCGCCTCGCCGCACACTGGTCTCGGCCGGCGAGTTGCGCATGCTGCTGGCCGGCGGGGCCGACGTTGCGCTGCTGGACTGCGGCTTCGACCTCTCCGACGCCGCAGCCGGCGAGCGCGCCTTCGCCCAGGGGCACCTTCCGGGCGCCCTGTATGTCCACCTCGACCGCGATCTGTGCGGGGCAAAGACGGGCCGCAATGGCCGCCACCCGCTGCCCGGACGCACGGCGTTCGCCGCGCGGGCGGGAGGCTGGGGTATCGGGCCGCAAACACAGGTGGTGGCCTACGACGCACAGGGCGGCGTGTACGCGGCGCGCGCGTGGTGGATGCTGCGCTGGCTGGGGCACGAAGCCGTCGCCGTGCTGGACGGAGGAACGGCGGCCTGGCTGGCGCAGGGCGGCACCCTGGAGACCCGCCCCGGGGCGCGCGCCCCCGGCCCCGCCTTCCCCGCCGCGACGCCGGCGCACGGCGCGCCCCTGGCACCCAGCGTCGACGTTGAGGCCCTTCAAGTGGCGATGGCCCGCGGCGAAACCATCGTCATCGACGCCCGTGCACCCGAGCGGTTCCGCGGCGACGTCGAGCCGCTCGACCCGGTGGCCGGCCATATCCCCGGCGCGCTGAACCGCTTCTTCAAGGACAACCTGGGCGCGGACGGCCGCTTCAAGTCGCCCGAGGTGCTGGCCTCGGAGTTTGCCGCGCTGGGCGTCGCCGCGGGGCAACCCGGGCCTGCCAGCGTGGTGCACCAGTGCGGCTCGGGCGTCACGGCCTGCCACAACCTGCTGGCCATGACCCACGCGGGCCTGCACGGCTCGGCGCTGTACCCCGGCTCATGGAGCGAGTGGTGCGCCGACCCGCACCGACCGGTGGCCCGCGGCTGAGGCCACCCCGGCCGCGCTTGATGGCGGTCAAGCCAGCGCGCCGCTGGGGGTGACGCGGCGCCGCGGCAGCGGTCTAATTCATCTGCTGCAGGAAGCAGCACCCACGCGGCCTTGGAGGCACCCCATGTACAAGCGCATCCTGTTCCCGACCGATGGTTCCGAGGTCACGCTGAAGGCGCTGCAATCGGCCATCGCACTGGCCAAGCTCACCGGAGCCGAGATGTATGCCCTGTCGGTGAAGGAGCCCTTCCCGTACAGCGCCATCTCAGAGATGCAGCCGGTGCCGCCGCAGGAGTTCTACGACGCGCAGGAGCGCATCGCCTCGGCGCGGGTGCAAGCCGCGGCCGAGGCGGCGCGTGGTGCCGGCGTGACCTGCCATGCGCACACGGTGGAGGCCCTGCATCCCTGGGAAGCCATCCTCGACCACGCCAAGGCCCAGGGTTGCGACGCCATCGTCATGGCCTCGCACGGCCGGCGCGGCGTGAGCGCGCTGCTGCTGGGCAGCGAGACCTCGCGGGTGCTCACCCACAGCCCGCTGCCGGTGCTGGTGGTGCGCTGATCGGCGGCCCGAGCGCGCGGTACTGAGCGCCGCAGCCCGGCGCTCAGTGCGCGTGCAGGTGCAGCAGTTCGCGCGCCGCCACCACCAGCACCAGGCCGGCGGCCAGCCAGCCCACCTGCGCGGCCGTCTCGCGCCACGACAACCGCTGCTGCAGTTGCGGCAGCAGGTCGGCCACGGCGATGTAGATGAAGCTGCTGGCCGCCAGGACCAGCAGGTATGGCAGCAGGTTCTGGAATGGGCCCACCATGAAGTAGCCGGCGATGCCGCCGGCCACGGCCGCCGCCCCCGACAGCAAGTTGAACGCCAGCGCACGCCGTCGCGCGAAGCCGGCGTTCAGCAGCACGATGAAGTCGCCCGCCTCCTGCGGAATCTCGTGCAGCGCCACGGCCAGCGCCGTGACCGCGCCGAGCCCCGGGTCGGCCAGGAATGCCGCGGCGATGATCACTCCGTCGCAGAAGTTGTGCACACCATCGCCCACCAGCACCGCCAGGCCACCGCGGCCGGCCTGCTGCACGTCGAAGTGGTGGTGATGGTCGTGCCCGTCGCCTTCATGGTGGTGGGCATGCCGGTACAGCTCCGCCTTCTCCAGCAGCCAGAAGAAGATCAGCCCGGCCAGCAACGTGGCGAACAACGTCGCGGCCGTCGGCTGGTGGTGCATCGCACCGTCCGCAGCGTGCCCGTGGTCGTGCCCGCCGATGCCGGCAAACGCCTCGGGCAGCACATGCAGCAGCGAGGTCGCCAGCAACACGCCGGCCGACAGGCTGACCAGCCTCTTGACCACCCGGCCGAGCACACCCACGGTCAGCGTGGCCGCGATCAGCACCGACAACAGGCCGCCGGCCGCCGTGGCCAGCACGATGTAGAACAGCGTCATCAGTGCACACCGTGGCGGCGGAACCAGGCGAGGCAGCGCTGCCAGCCGTCTTCGGCCGCTTCCTTCACGTAGGTCGGCCGGTAGTCGGCATGGAAGGCATGCGGCGCGTTGGGGTAGACCACGAACTCGCTCTGCCTGGCGGCCGCGCCGCCGGCAGCCAGCGCAGCCTTCATGCGCTCGACGCCCTCCAGCGGAATGCCGGTGTCCTTCTCGCCATACAGGCCGAGCACCGGCCCGTGCAGTGCGCCCGCCACGTCCAGCGGGTGACGCGGCTGCAACGGGTTGCCTTGGCCGACCAGCCGCCCGTACCAGGCCACACCGGCCTTCACGCCCGGGTTGTGCGCCGCGTAAAGCCACGTGATGCGCCCGCCCCAGCAAAATCCCGTCACGCCCAGTCGGCCGGCATCAGCCCCCTGACCGCGCGCCCAGGCGGCGCAGGCGTCTAGGTCGCGCATCACCTGCTCATCGGGGACCTTGGAGACGACCTCGGCGATGAGCTTGCCGACCTCGCCGTAGGACTGCGCGTCGCCCTGCCGCACGAACAGCTCCGGCGCAACGGCGAAGTAGCCGGCATGGGCCAGGCGGCGTGCCACATCGGCGATGTACTCGTGCACGCCGAAGATCTCGCTGACCACCAGCACCACCGGCGCGCCGCGCCTGCCTGCCGGCGCGGCGCGATAGGCGGGGAGCCTGAAGTCGCCCACCGGAATCTGCACCTCGTCGGCCAGCAGCCCGGCGGAGCCGGTCTTGATGGTCGTCTGCGCCGCCACCGGCAGCACGGCGGCGGCAAAGCCGGTGCCCAGCGCCTGGCGCACGAAGCCGCGGCGCGTCGGGCCATTGCCCGGAGGCACCAGGGCGTCGAACTCAGCCTGCAGGGTCATCGCGTGTGTCCTCCAAGGTTGGATCGGGCCGCCATTGTCGCGAGCGCCGCTCGCCGCGGACCGCGCCGGGCTTTGTGCCCACGCGGCGGTCCACGGCGCCGGCGGGGCCGCGTGCCGCTCAGGCCGCCAGCAGGTGGCGGCGGTAGTGCAACAGTTCGTCGATCGACTCGTGCACGTCAGCCAAAGCGGTGTGCGACTGGGCCTTCTTGAAGCCCTCCAGCGCCGACGGCTTCCAGCGCCTGGCCAGCTCCTTGAGCGTGCTCACGTCCAGATTGCGATAGTGGAAGAAGGCCTCCAGCTGCGGCATGTGGATGGCCAGGAACCGGCGGTCCTGGCACACGCTGTTGCCGCACATCGGGCTCTTGCCGGCACCCACATACCGCTGCAGAAAGGCGATCACCTGCGCGCTGGCGGCGGCCTCGTCCACGGTGGAAGCCCGCACGCGCCCGGTGAGGCCGCTCCGGCCGTGGGTGCCCTTGTTCCATGCGTCCATGGCGTCGAGCACCGCGTCGCTCTGGTGGACGGCGAACACCGGCCCTTCGACGCGCACCGTGAGCTGCGCATCGGTGACGACGACGGCCACCTCGATGACGCGATCGCGCTCGGGCACAAGACCGGTCATCTCGAGATCGATCCAGATCAGGTTGTGCTCGCTGGGCGCAAGGCCCGGCACGGCGGGAGACGCGGGGGAGGTCATGTCGCCGATTGTCCGGCATCGACCCAGCCGGCACGCCGCGCAGCCCAGGGCCGACGGGCCTGGCGCCGACGCAGCCGGTCGACGACCGCCGGCGCCTACACTTGCTTCATGTCCGCTGCATGGTTCACATCCGCCTTCGTGGCCGCGCTGCTTGCCGCCTACGCCGCCCGCCTCTGGCTGGCCTCGCGCCAGCTGCGCCACGTGGCACGGCACCGCGGCACCGTGCCGCCGGCTTTCGCCACCACCGTGTCGCCCGAAGCGCATCGCAAGGCGGCCGACTACACGACGGCGCATGTGCGCTTCGGCATGCTCGGCGCCGGAGTCGCTGCCGCCGTCACGCTGGGCTGGACACTGCTGGGCGGCCTCGATGCGCTGAATGCCTGGCTGCTGCCGGCACTGAGGCCGCACGTGGGCGATCTGGGCTATCAGCTTGCGCTGCTGAGCGCCTTCGTGTTGATCGGCTCGCTGCTCGAGCTGCCGCTGGGCTGGTACGAAATCTTTCGCATCGAGCAGCGTTTCGGCTTCAACCGCATGACCGCCGGCCTGTGGCTGCTGGATCTGCTCAAGGCCACCGCGGTGGCCCTGGTCATCGGCCTGCCGCTGGCCGCGCTGGTGCTGTGGCTGATGGCCGCCTCGGGCGGCCTGTGGTGGCTGTGGGCCTGGATGGCCTGGGTGGCCTTCAACCTGCTGCTGCTGGTGGTGTACCCGACGCTGATCGCGCCACTGTTCAACAAGTTCGAACCCCTGGCCGACAAGCTGCTCGAGGAGCGCGTGCGCGCCCTGATGCAGCGCTGCGGCTTTGCGGCCAAGGGCCTGTTCGTGATGGACGGCAGCCGGCGATCGGCGCACGCCAACGCCTACTTCACGGGCCTGGGCGCCGCCAAGCGCGTGGTCTTCTTCGACACGCTGCTGGCCCGACTGACCCCCGGCGAGGTGGAAGCCGTGCTGGCCCACGAACTGGGCCACTTCAAGCACCGACACGTGCTCAAGCGAATGGTGGGCATCTTTGGCATGAGCCTGGTGGGCCTGGCGCTGCTCGGGTGGCTGGCAGGGCAGAGCGGCTTCTACGCGGGGCTGGGCGTTTCGCCCAATCTCGGCGCAGCCAACGACGCGCTGGCCCTGGCGCTGTTCACCCTGGCATTGCCACCGTTCACGTTCTTCATCTCGCCACTGGCGGCGCAGCTGTCGCGCCGGCACGAGTTCGAGGCCGACGCCTTCGCCTGCGTGCAGGCCGACGGGCGCGACCTCGCCCAGGCCCTGCTCAAGCTGCACGAGGACAACGCGGCCACGCTGACGCCCGACCCGGTGTACGTGCGCTTCTACTACTCTCATCCACCGGCTTCCGAGCGTTTGGCGGCGCTGCCAGCGCCGGCATGATGGACCGCGCGAGCCTCGCGCATGGCGGCACGCCGCCACTGCACACGTGAGCGAGACGGCCACCCAGGAGTCGCTGGTCGTCGCAACCTACGGCCGGCAGGTGCTGGTGGCCACACCCGCAGGCCAGCGTGTGCGCTGCCTCACCCGCGGCAAGAAGAGCGAGCTCGTGGTCGGTGATCGCGTCCGCTGGCAGCGGGCCGGCGATGGCGGCATCGTCACTGAGCTGGTCCCGCGCAGGAACCTGCTGCACCGGCAGGACGCGTGGCGCACCAAGAGCTTCGCCGCCAACCTCGACCAGTTGCTGGTGCTGCTGGCGGTGGACCCGCCCTGTTCGGAAGCGCAGCTGGCACGCGCGTTGATCGCCGCGCAGGAGGCCGGCATCCCTGCGTTCATCGGGCTGAACAAGACCGATCTGCCCGGCGCCGACGCAGCGCGGGCGCGCCTGGCACCGTATTCAGCCATGGGCGCCGAGGTCATCGAGCTGTCCCTCAAGCACGAGCCGGTCATAGCACGCGAGCGGCTGATGCCCCGGCTGCAGGGCAAGGCAACACTGGTGCTGGGCCCCAGCGGCATGGGCAAGAGCACGCTCATCAACCGCTTCGTCGACGGCGCCCAGGCGCAGGTGGGCGAGGTGTCGCAGGCCCTGAACGCCGGCCGGCACACCACCACCAGCACCACGTGGTACTGGCTGGACGACACACGCACCGGCGCGCTCATCGACTCGCCGGGCTTCCAGGAGTTCGGTCTCGCGCACATCGCGCCGCAGGCGCTGGCTTCACTGATGCCCGACCTCGCGGCCCATGCCGGCGCATGCCGCTTCGCCAACTGCATGCACCGCCAGGAACCCGGCTGCGCCGTACGCGCCGCCGCCGGGGCCGGGCTCGTCAGTGCGAACCGGCTGCGCATCTACGAAGCGCTGCACGAAGAGCTTTCGCACAAGGCCTGGTGAGACGGCCTGTCGTGCCAGTCGCGGCGCGCCGGGACTGGCATCGTGCGCGAGGGGCTGCGGAAGATCAACCCAGCACGTTGGCCGCCGTCAATAGCGCCACCAGCGCGAGCCACAGTACCACCGAGCGCCAGACCAGGCCGACGACGCTGGCCAGGTGCCCCATCTGCGCCAGGGCGCCGGTGGTGGAACCGGCCGCGGCCGCCAAGTCGGGCGTGGCACCACTGCTGAAGGTCTTGCGCCGATCGGGGCTGACCCCGGCCGGTGCCGCGCCGCCCAGCTGCACGCCCACCGCACCCGCGGCGGCAGCCAGGATCACGCCTTCGTTCGGGTGCAGCCACAGGCCTGCATCGCGCCGCCATCCGGCCACCGCGTCTTCGAAATTGCCGACCACCGCGAAGCCGAACGCCGTGAGGCGCGCCGGGACATGGTCGATGAGCGCGAACAGCTGCCGCGAGCGCGCCAGCAACGTGGCATTCACCGGCTCGTCCATCGCGTGCTGGCGGAAGCCCCAGTAGCGGCTGCAGAACTCGGCCAGGCGGTACAGCACCGCACCCGCCGGCCCGAGCCCCAGGGCCGACAACGCGATGAACCAGAAGAACACGCCGAAGACATGCCGGTGCGCGGCCAGCAAGGCGTGCTCGATGACGTGGCGCAGCACCTCGGTACGCGGCAGCTCGGCGGTGTCCAGGTGTCGCCACTGGGCGAGAAGGCGGCGCGCCTCGTCCTCGTCGCCGCGCTCGAGGGCCTCGCGGATGTCGGTGAAGTAGTGGCTGAACTGCCGGAAGCCCAGGGTCAGGTACAGCACGAGCACATCGAACACCAGGGCAAGCCAGTCGCCTTGTGTCGCGACGCCCCAGTAGAGCCCTGCGGTCAGCAGGGTCGGCAGCAGCACCGCTGCGCACCAGGCCACCCACGCATGATGCGGCTTGCCGGCGTCCAGGTTGCGGCCGCACCATGCCACGAAGGACCGCAGCGCCTCGTGCAGCGACGAGCCGCGCGACAGCGGCCTGAGCTGCTCGGCCGCCAGCGCCAGGATGACCGCGAAGAACCCCATCGGCGGCGATGATAGGGGCGGGACCGCGGCAAGCCGGCGACCGCACCCGGGGGACGCTCAGTCCGAAAGGAAGCGGTACAGGTTGCGCAGCATCGCCGCCGTGGCGCCCCAGATGAAGTACTCGCGAGGCCGGCCCTCGCTGCCGGTGCCGTGCCAAGGCATCGACAGGAACTGCCGCTGGCCACCCTCGTAGGTGAAGACGTGGCGCCGGTGGTGCGCGGGCATCATCAGGAACGCAAGCGGCACCTCGAAGGCCTCGGCGACCTCGAAGCTGTCCAGCGAGAGCTCGAACAGCGGCTGCACAAGCGCGACCACCGGCGTGACGTGAAAGCCGGTGACGGTCTGGTAGACGGGCAGTTCACCCAGCACCTGCACATGGCGACGCGCCAGCCCCACCTCTTCCTCGGCCTCGCGCAGCGCGGTTGCCGCCGCGTTGGCGTCCGCCGGTTCGCAGCCGCCGCCGGGAAAGCTGATCTGACCGGCATGGTCGCGCAGGTGGTCGGTGCGGCGCGTGAGCAGCACGCGCAGGCCCCCCGCGCGATCGACCAGCGGCACCAGCACGGCTGCCGGCCGCTGCTGCTCGGTGAAATGAGGCCGACCGTCACCGCCGAATTCGGGCGCGAAGTCGCGCCGGGCCGCGAAGCGCTCGGCGATGGTGCGGGCGTTCAGCCGTTCGGGCGCAATCGGCGGCAGGTGCGCGTCATGCCCGACCACCGGCACCTGGTGTGGGTCGAGGATGCGCGGCGGGCGGGTCAAGGTGATGCGCGCGCGGGGGTGCGGCCGGGACGCAGCCGGGGCACGGCGCCGCGCTTCGCGGCGGAGCACCCCGCCCGGATCAGGACAGCTTGGCCTTGATGCGCGCCGACTTGCCGCTGCGCTCGCGCAGGAAGTAGAGCTTGGCGCGGCGCACGTCGCCGCGGCGCTTGACTTCGATGCCGGCGATCAGCGGGCTGTACAGCTGAAACGTGCGCTCCACGCCTTCACCGCTGCTCATCTTGCGCACGATGAAGCTGGAGTTCAGGCCGCGGTTGCGCTTGGCGATGACCACGCCCTCGTAGGCCTGGACGCGCTTGCGGTTGCCTTCGACGACGTTGACGTTGACGATCACCGTGTCGCCCGGGGCGAATTCGGGAAACTTGCGGTCCAGGCGGGCAATCTCTTCCCGCTCGAGCGTGGCGATGAGGTCCAAGGGGCTTCTCCGTTCGATCTTGCGGCAAATGGCGCCTGGGGCACGGTGGCCGGCGGGCGTCGCTCGCTCACGACATCGTGACGGGCGTTGGAGGAATTGCGGGCGATTTGCCCGCGGTGGTGGCCCGGCAGAGGATCGAAAAGCTGCGGATTCTAGCAGCGCGCGTGGAGTCGATCTCGATGCGCAAGGGATCCGGGCCCTTCCCGGCTCTGCAGGTCAGCACGGCGGCGGGTCTCCCGGTGCCGGCGCGGGCTGCAGCTGCGCGAGGAATCGCTCGTCGTCGCCGCTCAGCCGGCCCGCGAGGCGCGCCGCAGCGATGAGGTCGGGCCGCCGACGCGCCGTCAGCGCCAGCGAGCGTTCGCGGCGCCAGCGCTCGATCTGCCCATGGTGGCCGCCCAGCAGCACCGACGGTACGTCAAGCACCCGCCCTTCCACGAGCAGCCGCTCCGGGCGGCTGTATTGAGGCCCTTCGAGCAAGCCGTCGGAAAAGCTGTCCTGCTGGTGCGAGTGCCGCCGGATCACACCCTCCTGAAGCCTCGCCACCGCGTCGAGCACGGCGAGCGCCGCGATCTCGCCGCCGGAGAGCACGAAGTCGCCCAGGCTCAGCTCGTGCGTCACGCATGCGTCGATGAAGCGCTGGTCGACGCCCTCGTAGCGGCCGCACACGAGCAAGGCGCCTTCACCGCCGGCCAGCTCGTGCACGACGGCCTGGTCGATGCGTCGTCCCGTGGGCGTGAAGTGCACGACGGGCAGCCCTCCCGCGGCCGGCGGCGGCATCGCGGCGGGCAGGCCACGGTCGGCCCGCGCGGCGGCGCAGGCGCGCAGCAATGGCTGGGCCAGCATCACCATCCCGGGGCCTCCACCGAAGGGGCGGTCGTCGACTCGGCGGTAGGCGCCTTCGGCAAAATCGCGCAGCGGCCACAGCCGCACCTGCACGGCCCCGGCGCCGAAGGCGCGCCGCGTCACGCCGTGGCCGAAATGCGGCGCGAACAGCTCCGGGAACAGCGTGACGACGTCGAAGCGCAAGCCCCCGGCCGCTGCCCCGAGCGGCGCGCCCACCGGCTCAGTAGTCGGGCTGCCAGTCGACATGGATGCAGCGCCGCGGCAGGTCGACGCGGTCGATATAGGCCGAGACGAAGGGGATCAGCAACTCGCCGTTCGAGGCATCGGCCCCGCCACCGGGCGGGGCGCTGCCCTCGATGCGCAGCAGGCACACTGGCCCGGTCTCCAGCAGCCCGGCCACGGTGCCCAGCCTCAGCCCCTCGCGGTTGACCACGGCGGAGCCGATCAGGTCGACCCAGTAGAACTCATCGGCCTCGGGGGTGGGAAAGCTCGCGCGCGAGATGAACAACCGCGCTCCGGCCAGCGCTTCGGCGGCATCGCGATCGTGCAGGTCGTGGACCGAAGCCACCACATGGTCGGCGTGCATTCGCGCGCGCATGATGCGCAGCAGCATCGGCCACGGGCCAGCCGCGGCGGCCCGCTTCGACCCAGCGCCCACGGCAGCCAAAGGTGCCTGCAGGAACCAGCGCTTGGAGGAGAACAGCGCTTGCGGGTCGCGCGACAGCGGCTTGACCTTGATGTCGCCCTTCAACCCCCAGGCGCCAACCACGCGCGCCACCTCGATCGCGTCGTCGGGGAACGCCGCCTCGGCGTCGGGGCATGCGCGGCCTGGGTCGACCCCGCCGCCTGCTGGCGCCGGGTTGTCGCCGGGGCCCATCGAGCCCGGCCGGTCGCCGGGGTCCATTGAAGCCGGCCGCCTGCCGGCGATGGGCATCGGCTTCAGGTCGCCTTCTTCGCCTGGTCGACCAGGCGCTGCACCGTGGGCGACAACTGCGCGCCCACGCCGTGCCAGTAGGTCACGCGGTCCAGCGCCAGGCGCATCGGCTGATCGCCGCCGGCAGCCATCGGGTTGTAGAAACCGACGCGCTCGATGAAGCGGCCATCGCGGCGCTCGCGCGAATCGGCGACGACGATGTTGTAGAAGGGGCGCTTCTTCGCGCCGCCACGGGCCAGACGGATGACGACCATGCTGACAAGCCTTGTGTACGGAAGGTGCAGATCACTGCTGAGCTGATCACCGGCCACGGGAGACACACCGGGCTGGCCATCGGAAGAGCCCCGCGGCCGCTCGACCCTCGGACAGGTCGGCCACCGGACTCCGCGCCCCACCGCCGTAGATACGCCCCACGAGGAGGCCGTCGGTGGAAAACCGGCGATTATAGTGACCTCCCGATGACAGCCCAGTCCCCGCCTGCCTACCGGTCCAAGAGCTGGGCGGCATGGCTGGCCCTGCTGGGCGGCGCGGTCGGCCTGCACCGCATCTACCTGCACGGTGCAGGCGACAAGCTGGCCTGGGCGCATGTGCCGCTCACCGCTTTGGGGCTGCTGGGCGTCGAGCGCATGGCCACCTTCGGGCAGGACGACCGGCTGGCCTGGGCGCTGATCCCGGTCCTCGGGCTGATGCTGTCGCAGGCGGCGCTGCTGGCCATCCTCTATGCGCTGACCCCCGATGAGCGCTGGGATGCCCGCCGCAACCCGGGGCGCCCCGGACCCGGCACGCGCTGGGCCCCTGTCCTGGCCGCGATCGCCGCGCTGATGGTCGGTGGCATCGTGCTCATCGGCACGCTTGCGTTTTCCATCCAGAAGTTCTTCGAGTGGCAGCTGACCACCGCGGCCCCGGGAGGCGCTCAGAACAGCCAGACGCTCAAGCCGTAGAACACCGCGGCGATGAATGCCGTGGCCGGAATGGTGAAGATCCAGGCCAGCAGGATGTTGGCCGCCAGGCCCCAGCGCACCGCCGAGGCGCTGCGCACCGAACCCACGCCATAGATCGCACCGGTGATGGTGTGTGTGGTCGACACCGGCACGCCCAGCCCGGTGGCCAGGAACAGCGTCATCGCGCCGCCGGTCTCGGCGCAGAAGCCGCCTACCGGCTTGAGCTTGGTGATGCGCTGCCCCATGGTCTTGACGATGCGCCAGCCGCCGAACATCGTGCCCAGGCCGATGGCGATGTAGCAGCTCCAGATCACCCAGGCCGGCGGCGCCTTGTCCGCCGCCGCGGTGATGCCCGCGGCAATGAGCAGCAGCCAGATGATGCCGATGGTCTTCTGGGCGTCGTTGCCGCCGTGCCCGAGCGAGTACAGCCCCGCCGAGACGAGCTGGGCGCGCCTGAAGAACTTGTCCACCTTCAACGGCGACGTTCGCCGGCACACCCATGCCGTGGCCACCATCAGCATCGAGCCGAACAGGAACCCCAGCGCCGGCGAGACGAAGATGAAGGCCACCGTGCGCAGCACGCCGGTGGCGATCAGCGGCGCGATGCCGGCCTTGGCGATGGCCGCACCGACGATGCCGCCGATCAGCGCATGCGAACTCGACGACGGGATGCCGTACCACCACGTGATCACGTTCCAGGCAATCGCGCCGACCAGCGCGCCGAACACCACGTGCTGGTCGACGATGCCGGGCTCGACGATGCCCTTGCCCACCGTGGCCGCCACCTTCAGCTGGAAGAAGAAGATCGCCACGACGTTGAAGAACGCCGCGAAGGCCACCGCCTGGGTGGGCTTGAGCACGCCGGTGGAGACCACGGTGGCGATGCTGTTGGCCGCGTCGTGGAAGCCGTTCATGAAGTCGAACAGCAACGCCAGCACGACCAGCATCACCACCACCCACAACGCGATCTGCATCGATGACCCCATGGCGACGCGTGGTCCAGGCCGGCGGCCGCGCCGCTCAGCTGTTCTCGAGGACCACGCCCTCGATCAGGTTGGCCACGTCCTCGCAGCGGTCAGAAATGGACTCCAGGTGCTCGTAGACGGCCTTCAGCTTGATCAGCTCGCGCGTGTCGGGCTCCTCGCGAAACAGGCGCGACATCGCCGAGCGCATCACGCGGTCGGCGTCGCTTTCCAGCTGGTCGATCTCCTCGCAGTTCTTCAGCGCCGACTCGGCCACCGCGGCATCGCGCAGGCGCGGCAGCAGCGTCACCACGTGCTGCACGCGGTCGCAGCAGCGCACCGAGATCTCCGACAGCCGCAGCACGTCTTCGGGCAGCTTTTGCAGGTCGTACAGCTGCATCACCTCGCACACGTCCTGCAGCAGGTCGAGCACGTCGTCCATGGCGTTGATCAGGCTGTGGATCTGCTCGCGATCCAGCGGCGTGATGAAGGTACGGTGCAGCAGCCGGTGCACCTCGGCGGTCACCTTGTCGGCGGCGCGCTCGCTGTGACCCACCTCGCGGGCGTGGCGCTCGCGGGCATCGGTGTCGCCGTAGTGGTGCACCAGGCGCAGGAAGGCCTGGGCGCCCTCGGCAATGTGCTGCCCATGCTGATTGAACAGCTCGAAGAAGTTGCCCTCGCGCGGGAGCAGTTTGCGAAAGACCATGGGGCTGCCTCGTGGGTGGTTGCGGGCCGGCGCGGCTCAGCCGGCCGGCGGCGGTGCCTCGCTGCGCGGGCCACGCCGCCGGCGGCGGCGGCGGCGCCGCGCCGGCGCGTCGTGCGGTTCATCGGGGCCCGGCGGCCCTTCGTCGGCGCCGAGTTCGA
>JAEUPD010000144.1 GCA_016788525.1 Rubrivivax sp. | reverse complement strand
TCGAAGCGTGCATGCACAAGCTGCTGTCCATCGCTTTCGGTGTGCTGCGTTCCGGTCGCCCATTCGATCCAGCCTATCCGGCTTCGCAAAGGGCTTGACGCGCACAACGGTGTCTTGATTTCGCTGCGCAGGGCACCCCGGCGTCCCGGTCCAGGCACACGCTGCGGCGTTCGGGCGCGCGGCGAACGCTCCGCGTGCCCGCCAAGGCCGCCGGGTGGTCGGCGCAGCGAAATAAAGGGGGCATCGGGGAGACCTGCGCAGCTGGGCTCCCCGAAGAGGACATTCGCGGAGCCGACCACCCGGCGGCCTTGGCGCGCCACTGGTCTCGAACCGCAGTCTTTGACTTCAGCTTCACCCCGTCTGTGGGCATCCCGGGCCTCGAGCCCAGCGGCCGCCCGGGGGCAACAGGCTGCCACAGGCCAGCGGCGGCCCCAGCCCGCGCGCCGCCTCAGCGCGTCGCCAGCGTGAACCCCACGCGCGTGATGCCTCCGGCGCTCTCGGCCAGCGTGCGCCCGGCATGCATGCGGGCGATGGCCGCGACGATGGCCAGGCCGAGCCCGTGGTGCTGCTCCTGCGGGCAGCAGCGCGACTCGTCGCCGCGGAAGAAGCGGTCGAACAGCCGCGGCAGCTGCGCCGGCGCGATGGACGGGCCGCGGTTCTGCACCACCACCTGCACCTGCTCGGGGCCTTGCGCCAGCTCGGCCGAGATGCGCACGACCACCGTCGAGCCGTGCTCGGCATAGCGCTCGGCGTTGCCCAGCAGGTTGGACAACGCGCGCTTGAACAGGGCTTCGTCCACCGGCACCACCACATCGCCCTCGATGCGCAGCGCCAGGCCGGCGTCTTCCAGCGCCGCCTCGTGGAACTCCACCACCTGCTGCGCCAGGCCGGCCAGGCTCACCGGCGCGCCGCGCCGCGCGGCGGCGCCGCGGTCGGCCTGGGCCAGGAACAGCATGTCGTTGACCATCGTTGTCAGGCGCTGCGTCTCCTCGAGGTTGGACACCAGCGTGTCGCGCAGTGCCTCGGCGCTGCGATCACGCGACAGCGCCAGCTCGGTCTGGCCGATCAACGTGGCCAGCGGCGTGCGCAGCTCGTGCGCCACGTCGGCGTTGAAGGCCTCCAGCTGCGCATAGGCACGCTCCAGCCGCTGCATCAGCGCGTTGAACTGCTCGATGAAAGGCAGCAGCTCTTCGGCCGGGTCGGGCAGCGCGAGGCGCAGGTCCAGGCGCTGCGGCGAGATGGCCTTGGCCTGCGCGGCCAGTTCGCGCAGCGGGCGCAGCTCGCGCCGCACGCGGAAGTAGCTGGCCGCCGCCACCACGCCGCCCGCGCCCAGCGTGGTCAGCGCCAGCACCCACATCCAGCGCGTGCCCATCGCGGCGTCGCGGGCGTAGTCCACCTCCAGCCGGGCGGCCAGCCGCCCGCCGGAGAGCGCGGGTGCCGTCACGTCGAAGTCGTGCGCCCGCACGTGGCTCGACTGCACCATCGCCGAAGGCATCGCGTCGGCGTGCAGCACGCTGCCGTCGGCGCGCCAGACCTGCAGCCGCGTGTCGCCGCGCATCGCCGCGTCGTGGCGCAGCCAGGCCAGCACCGCGGGCTCGCCGCCATTGCGCGCCTGCAGTTCGAGCATGCCGGCGATCAGCGCACAGCGCCGCGCCACATCTTCGCCGTTGCGCTCGACGACCAGCGAGTGGATCGAGAACCAGGAGGCGACCGACAGCAGCCCGAGCACCAGCATCGTGACCATCGCCAGCTTCTTCGAAAGGCGCGTGCCGATGGCGTGGCTGCAGATCGGCCCGCAGGGCGCCGCCGCCGGCCCAGCGGCGGGCTGGATCGTCGGCGCGGCGCCCGGCGAGGCGGCCCGCGCCGGGCCGGTGTCAGGCGTCATCTCACCGCTCCTCCAGCACGTACCCCATGCCGCGCACGGTGTGCAGCAGCTTGGTCGGGAACGGATCGTCGAGCTTGGCGCGCAGCCTGCGCACGGCCACCTCGACGACATTGGTGTCGGAGTCGAAGTTCATGTCCCACACCTGCTCGGCCAGCGTGGTGCGCGAGAGGATCTGGCCGCGCCGGCGCAGCAGCAGCGCCAGCAGGTTGAACTCCTTGGCCGTGAGGTCCAGGCGCTGCTGCGCTCGCTGGGCCTTGCGGCCGATCAGGTCCACCTCCAGGTCGGCCAGGCGCAGCTGCGTGGCCGGCTGCGCCGGCGCCTGGGTGCCGCGGCGCGCGAGCGCGAGGATGCGCGCTTGCAGCTCGGAAAACGCGAACGGCTTGACGAGGTAGTCGTCGGCGCCCTGCTCGAGGCCGCGCACGCGGTCTTCCACCTTGTCGCGGGCGGTCAGCATGAGCACCGGCGTGCGCTTGCCGGCCGTGCGCATGGCCGAAAGCACGCCGAAGCCATCGATGCCCGGCAGCATCAGGTCGAGCAGCACGACGTCGTACTCGCCACCGGTGGCCAGCCGCCGGCCCTCGATGCCGTCGGCGGCCACGTCCACGACATGCCCGCTCTCGCCCAGGCCCTTGTGCAGGTACTGGGCGAGCTTGGCCTCGTCTTCGATCACCAGCAGTCGCATGGCCGCAATCGTCTCATTTCGCCAGGCGGCACAGGATTACGAAATTGTCATCGGGCGGTGCGGCCGCAGTCGGTCAGGCGGCCCACAGTGCGTCGCTGTCTGCCGAGGGCCCGCGTGCGCAGACGCGCATCGATCCGCGGCGGGCATTCGCAGGAGCGAACCATGAGCATGAAAGTCCACCGCACCGGTTCGGCTGCGGCCACGGCGCTGGCGGCGGTGGCCGCTGCCGCGTTTGCCACCTTCGGCACGCCGCTGTTTGCCGAGGAAGCGGCGCGGACCCTGGCCGCCTGCGCAGCGCTGGCCGGGATTTAGCCGGCACCGGTATACTTTGCCGTTTTTGCCAGCCTAGCGCCGTGCCACGGCGCGCCCGACCCGAACATGGCCCGCATCACCGTCGAAGATTGCCTCGCCAAGGTGCCCAACCGGTTCCAGCTCGTGCTGGCCGCCACCTACCGGGCACGCATGCTCAGCCAGGGGCATGCGCCCAAGGTTGAGGCCAAGAACAAGCCCGGCGTCACCGCGCTGCGCGAGGTGGCCGCCGGAGAGGTAGGCCTCGAGATGCTGCGCAAGGTGCCCGTGTAGCGCGCACCGCATTCCTCGCAACCCCCCTCCCTCCACGGGCGCCACGCCGCAAGGCTGGCGCCCGTTTCGTTTGGGGCCGCCGCTGTGGCACCCCCAACCGCAGGCAACTGAGGCGACATCCGCTAAATTCGGCGCATGAGCCTGCGCTCACTCGCTGCCGAGTTCCTGCCTTCTGCACTGCAGGGCCTGCAAGGCCTGCAGCGCCCGACGCCGCCCGCGCCGGCCGAGCCGGCCACGCGCGAGGAGGCCTCGTCGTTCCAGGCGTTGGCCGACAAGCTGGGCTACCTGGGCAAGGCCGATCTCAAGCAGGTGCGCGAGGCCTACCGCTTTGCCGACGCGGCGCACCTGGGGCAGTTCCGCGCCGACGGCAGGCCCTACATCACGCACCCGCTGGCGGTGGCCGGCCTGGTGGCCGACTGGAAGCTCGACGCCCAGGCCGTGATGGCCGCGCTGATGCACGACACCATCGAGGACCAGGGTGTCACCAAGGCCGAGCTGATCGAGAAGTTCGGCGCCCCCACCGCCGACCTGGTGGACGGCCTGACCAAGCTGGACAAGCTGCAGTTCAACACCCGCGAGGAAGGGCAGGCCGAGAGCTTCCGCAAGATGCTGCTGGCGATGGCGCGCGATGTGCGCGTGGTGCTGGTCAAGCTGGCCGACCGCCTGCACAACATGCGCACCATGGCCGCGCTGGCGCCCGAGCGGCGCCGGCGCATCGCCCGCGAGACGCTGGACATCTACGCCCCCATCGCCCACCGCCTGGGCCTGAACCAGATCTACCGCGAGCTGCAGGAGCTGGCCTTCGCGCTGCTGTACCCGTGGCGCCATGGCGCGCTCCAGAAGGCGCTGCAGCGCGCCCGCGGCCACCGCCGCGACATCGTCGAGCGCGTGCGCGGCGAGGTCGAACGGGCCTTCTCCAAGCACAAGCTGAAGGTGCGGGTCGGCGGGCGCGAGAAGACCGTCTACAGCATCTACCGCAAGATGCGGCACAAGCACGCCGGCTTCGCACAGGTCAACGACCTGTTCGGCTTCCGCATCGTGGTACCCACACTGACCGACTGCTATGTCGCGCTGGGCCTGCTGCACCAGCTGTACAAGCCGGTGCCCGGGCGCTTCAAGGACTACATCGCCATCCCCAAGGCCAACGGCTACCAGAGCCTGCACACCACGCTGGTGAGCCCGCTGGGCACCGCGGTGGAGTTCCAGGTGCGCACCGAGGCCATGCACGCAGTGGCCGAAGCCGGCATCGCCGCGCACTGGCTGTACAAGCAGCGCGGCGACAAGACCGCCGCCGCCGAAGCGCAACGGCTGAGCTCGATGTGGCTGCAAAGCCTGCTGGACATCCAGGACGACACACGCGACTCCACGGAATTCCTGGAGCACGTGAAGATCGACCTGCACCCGGAAGCCGTGTACGTGTTCACCCCGCGCAGCAAGATCCTCGCGCTGCCGCGCGGCGCCACGCCGGTGGACTTCGCCTACGCCATCCACTCCGATGTCGGCCAGCACATGGTGGCCGCCAAGATCAACGGCGAGCCGGCGGCGCTGCGCACGGAACTCAAGAGCGGTGACGTCGTCGAGGTCATCACCGCGCCGGGTGCCAAGCCGAACCCGGCCTGGCTGTCGATGGTGCGCACCGGCCGCGCGCGCAGCAAGATCCGCCACTTCCTAAAGAACATGGAAGCCGAGGAGTCGCGCGCGCTCGGCGAGAAGATGCTGGCCCAGGCGCTGCGCGCCGAGGGCCTGCCGATGCCCTCGGCCGACCCCACCGAGACCGACGCCGCCGCCCTGTGGCAGCAGCTGGCGCGCTGGGGCGGCAACCGGCACCGCGGCGAGCTGCTGGTGGACATCGGCCTGGGCCGCAAGGTGGCCACCATCGTCGCCAAGCGGCTGGCGCTGATGATGGGCGAGCGCGGCATCAAGCCCGACGCCGTGGCGCTGACGCTGGGCCGCTTCGCCACCGAAGACACCGCCGGCGCGCAAGGCGTGGTGTTCGTCGACGGCAGCGAAGGCGGCTCGGTGCAGTTTGCGCACTGCTGCCGGCCGATCCCCGGCGACGCCATCACCGGCTACCTGGGCCGCGGCGAGGGGCTGATGGTGCACACCGTGGAGTGCCCCACCGGCAAGCGCCTGTACGAGCGCGACAGCGAGCGCTGGATCCATGTCGAATGGGCCGACGAGCTGACGCGCCCGTTCGAGACCACGGTGCATGTGCTGGTGCACAACGGCAAGGGCGTGCTCGCGCAGGTGGCCTCGGCCATCAGCGCGGCCGAGGCCGACATCACGCACCTGGACATGGACTCTTCACGCGACGGCGACGTGGTCGAGCTGAGGCTGCTGGTGGCGGTGCGCGACCGGGTGCATCTGGCCGATGTGCTGCGGGCGCTGAGGCGGGCGGCGACGGTGCAGAGGGTGTCGCGCTACCGCGCTGGGTAGGTGTTCGTTCTTCGCCGCGGGCGGGCTGGCTGCGGCGGTTCGGTTCCTACTCCCACGCAGCCGGGTCTCGCCCCGGCGGGCGAGTTACTTTCATTTGCTGGCCCAAATGAACCTAGAAACCGCAGTTGCCCGCCAGTGATCGCCTGAACTGCAAGCGCTGGCGCGGCTTGCGGCGAGGTTGGTACTCTCACCCGATGGGTGAGAGCCGACGCAAGCAAGAGGGCGCTGTGGTCGAGGCTGGCGCGAGCGCCG
>JAEUPD010000262.1 GCA_016788525.1 Rubrivivax sp. | reverse complement strand
CAGCGTCGCCGCCTACGACGGCCAGATCGGCCAGGCCGCCTACAGCGCCAGCAAGGGCGGCGTGGTGGGCATGACGCTGCCGATCGCGCGCGACCTGGCGCGCACCGGCATCCGCGTGGTCACCATCGCGCCGGGCATCTTCGGCACGCCGATGATGTTCGGCATGCCCAAGGAGGTGCAGGACTCGCTGGCCGCCGCGGTGCCCTTCCCGAGTCGTCTGGGCACGCCCGAGGACTACGGCAAGCTGGCCGTGCACATCGTCGAGAACGACATGCTCAACGGCGAGACGATCCGGCTGGACGGTGCCATTCGGCTCGCACCGAAGTAGGCCGGGCCAAAGGCCCGCTGGCCACCTCGCGCGCTACACCGCCGGCTTGCGCGCGATGTTCAACGACCACCCGGGGTTGGCACCCTCCCCGCTGTAGCCTCCGCGAAAGGTGCTGTCGTAAGCAGCACCGTTGAAATCGCGGTTCCAGTCAGGGTGTGTGGCGACGCCGCTCATGTCGACGGCCGTCTTCTTCAGCATGCCGGCCCTGGGGTACAGGATCAGTCCCGGAAGGGCGACCAGCGGATTGCCCAGGTAGCCGGGCGAGCTCACGCGCGCGTCGGCGACGTTGTCACTCGCGCTGCCGCCCGCGCTTGTCACCGACACCCCGGATCCGCCGGCAAACACCGCGTTGGCGAACACCCGCTGGGTCGTGCCCGCCGCGCCGCCGCTGACCAGGACGCCCGAGCCGCCGGCCACCACGGTGTTGTGGAAGATGCGCACGTTGCGCACGGCGCCGTTGTGGGTTTGCACGCGCAGCGCGGTGCCGCTCGTGACCAGCAAGTTGGCGTAGAAGGCGATGTGCCCCTCACCCTGGAACAGCGCCTCGCTGGGATTGTCGTGGAAGAAGTTGCCGTAGATCGCGAAGTCGTTGCTCGCGCCTGGCCCGCTGGGCGGGCTGTCGCCGATCAGCAGGTTGGGCCGGGCCAGGTCGCCGGTGGAGCTGTTGCCGGACTTGGCGAACACGTTGTGGCGGATGATCGTCGTCGTCTTGCCGGTGGGCATGCCGGCGGGCACCGTGCCCCACGGCGTCTGATGCTTGACCTGCATGCAGTACCCGATGGTGTCGCGCACGACGTTGTATTCGACGAGGCCGGCGACGAACGGGCTGTTGCCGGTGGAGTTGCCGAAGTACATGCCGGTGCCGGCACTTTCGATGAGGTTGCCGCGGATCACCCAGCCCCAGGTCGGCTGGCCGGTGGTGGAGATGGCCACGATCTGCTGGTCGCCGCCGAAGCCGTGGAAGTGGCAGTCTTCGATGGTGATGTGGTTGCAGGGCCCTTGCACGGCGACGCCGGCACCGCCAAGGTCCCGGCCGTTCACTTCCAGGCGCCGCACGACGATGTGGCTGGCGTTGCTCAGGCGGATGGTGTTGTGCGTGCTGCGGCCCAGCAGCACCGGCATCGGCCCGGTGGTCGGCCCGGTGATCGTGATGGGCGCGGCCGGCGTGCCGTTGAGGTTGAAGATGGGCAGGCCGGGCACGCTGCCGGTGTCCGACCCACCGGCGGTGACGCCGTAGTTTCCTGGAGCGAGCAACAGCGTGTCGCCGGCCTTCAGGGCAGCCAGGCGGGTGAGGTAGTTGCTCGGGTCGGCGTTGATGACGTTGGGTGAAGGCGGAGGCGGCGCCGGGGTCGGGGCAGGTGTGGGCGCGGGCGTCGGTGCAGGTGACGGGGCGGGTGTCGGCGCAGGGGTGGGCGCAGGGGTGGGCGCAGGGGAGGGCGCGGGAGCCGGACTCGGGGCCGGGGTAGGCGCCGGTGCCGGCGGCGCAGGCGCAGGTGCAGGTGGTGCTGGCACCGGCCCACCCAGGGTGGTGCCGGCGGCGCCTTCGCCGCCGCCGCCACAACCTGTCAGCGTTGCTGCGGCCGCACCGTAGGCGGCGAGCCGAAGAAACCTTCGCCGCGCCGCGGCGCGGGCCTTGCCAGCGGTAGGGTCGGACAAATTCACCGGCCGCATTCTGGCCAGCGCTGCGATCAGCGCGGCAACGGCATGTTTCAGGTGCGACGGGCCGCCGATGCCTGCTGCCGGTGCCCGCTGCACGAGAAGGCGTGCGGCCGTCGTGCCTACTGCAGCCGGCGCACGCGCGGAATGTGCGCCACCCCCTCCACCTTCAGGAAGTAGCTGCCCAGCCATCCACGTTCGATGCGGACCTTCGGGTTGCGCTGCGGCGCATAGCTGGCCGTGCTGCCGTCGACCACTTCCCACAGCTGCCCGTTCGCCAGGCGCACCCGGGCCCCCGGGGTCCAGCCGTCGAACTCGCCCTGGATCGTGCTGTCCACGAACTGTGGCAGCTGCGCCGCCGCACGCTCCGGCAGCCCGAAGTCGCGCATGGCGCTCGAGCCGCCTGACGACGGCGCGCTGGCCTGCGCCACGCTGGGCGCAGCCACCGCTGCAGGGGCGCCCGCCACGGCCGAGGCGGCAGATGCACCGAAGCCGGGCAGCGCGATGCCGTCGTAGCAGGCGACGCGGGCCACGCTGTCGGCAATGGCCCGGCAGCGCCGCAGGTCACGCTCGATGGCGCTTTCTTGTGCGCCGGCCAAGCCGGCGCTGCCGGCGACGGCCAGCACCAGCACGGCATGGCGGCCGGCAGCCATCCTCAACGCTTCACCAAGGCAACCGTGGCCTCGGCGACGTCACGCTCGATCATCGAGGCGAGCGCCTGCACCTTGCCCTTCTCGTCGAGCCAGGTCCACGGGTCGCCACCCGCCGCGCCGGTCTGCGAGGCCACGACCACCTCGCCGCGCGTGATCTCGCGCTTGGCCACCACACGCGCTGCGGCCAGGTCGATCAGCGCGACCTGGGCATAAAGGTACGGGGCAAGGTAGCCGACGGTGCGTTCACTCGTCCCCAACAGCTGCAGCCTCGAGATGCGGTCGACGAAGAAGCCCACGCCCTCCAGGCGGCCCGAGCCCAGCGAGATGCGCCCGGTGTTCATCCGCGTGTCGGCCCGATGCTTGGTCACGAGGATCAGATGCGTCATGTTCGCGCCTCGCAGTGCCTCGACGACCTCGGCGGGCAAGGTGGCCTTGTCGCCATCGGTCCAGTCGCGCTGCCCGCGGTAGTAGCGCGGTTCGTTCACCAGCATCGGCATCACCTTGGCCGCGGTGTCCACGCTGGCCACGGCCTTCATCACCGTGGTCAGCACCACTTTTTCCACGGCACCGCCGGCGATCGGCACCGATTCGCGCACGTTCTGGTCGAGCTTCGTGCCGGTGGTGCCCTCCTGCCCGACGACCACGAACTCGTCAGCAATCAGCGACATCACCCCGATCACGCGCGCCGGCTGCGCCTGCACCGCTGCGGCAGCGCCCAGCCACCCGAGGGCCAAGGCCCATGACAACGCGCGCCGCGCGACTTTTCCTTCAGTCCTCATTTCTCCATCTCCCTTGCACAAGAACACGGGCCCGGCTGCGCCACTGCGCAGGCCGGGCCCGGGAAGTTTACGAGGCTAGCGCGCGAGGATCACAGCGCCAGGCGCACACCCACGTAGTAGCGGCGGCCGATGGCGTCGTAGACGTCAGAGGCGGTGCCGGTGCCGGTGGACGCGCCGGTGATGAGCGCGTTGGTGTCGAAGCGCGGGGGCTTCGTGCCCAGGGCGTTGTCCATGCCGAAGTAGAACGTCGACTTGCCCAGCGTGTAGTTCAGCTGCAGGTCGAGGTACGTCTTCGCCGGCACGGTGATCGAACCCGCGGGCACGCCGAACTCGGCCAGCAGCTGATCGTCGATCGCTGACTTGCCGATGTACGTGGTGGTGGTCGCCACCGAGAACGGGCCCATGCTGTAGCCGAGCGAAAGCGCGAACTTGTCCTTGGCTGCGCCGACCTCGCCTGCATACGGATCGGGGGCCGAGCCGGCGGCCGGCACCACACTGCCCTTTTCCAGGCGCGTGTAGGCCAGACGCGAGTTCAGGCGCCCCGGGCCGATGCGTTCGGCGTAGTTGAGCGTCAGGTCGAAGCCCTCGCTCGTCAGGCCACCGCTGTTGGACACCGCCGTGTCCACGCGCGCCAGCGAGCCGGCGCTGTTGGCACCGACGTTCGCAGGACGCCGCGTGATGAACTGGCAGAAGCTCGTGTCACCGGTGTAGCACTGGTTCAGCAGGAACTGCCGCGGCGTGCTGACGATGGCGTCCTTGATGTCGATGTTGAAGAAGTCGAGCTCCACCGACAGGTTGCGCATGAACGACGGCGTGTAGACGATGCCCAGCGTCCACGACTTGCCCACCTCTTCCTGGACGAGCGGGTTGCCGCGGTCGAAGCCGCTGGTGCCCTGCAGGTCGGCCTGGTTCAGCGTGAACACGCCGCCGTTGGCATTCATGTTGGCCAGCACGCCCGGCGCGGCGCGGCAGCGTTGGCCCAGCGTGCTCGTGTCGGCCAGGGTCACGCCGTCGCAGGGGTCGAGCACCTGCGGAAAGTTCTGGCTCGGCGGCGAGAACAGCTCGTTGATGTTCGGCGCCCGGGTCGACTGCGCCGACGTGCCACGGATGCGCAGGTCGGCCATCGGCGACCACTCCAGGCCCGCCGTCCAGCTGGAGACGCTGCCCACGGTGGAGTAGTTCGCGCCGCGCAGCGCGCCGTTGAACACCAGCGAGCGCACGCCCGGCAGGTTCTTCAGCAGCGGCACTCGCACTTCGCCGTACACCTCGGAAACGTGGAACTCGCCTTCGGTGCGCGGGATGGCATTGCCGGCGTTCAGGCCGGCCTGCTGCAGCGGGTCGAACTCGCTGCGCGAGAACTCCTCGCGCCACTCGAAGCCGGCTGCCAGGGACACCGGGCCGGCGGGGCCGGAGAACGGCTCACCGCGGACGATGCCGCCGGTCTGCTTCTGCGAAGTGAACGTGGCGAGCAGGCCCGGCGCCGTGATGTACTGAAGCGCCGCCGCCGAGATGTTGCCGGCCCCGAAGATGTTGGCCGGCACGCAGCCCTGGGTACGCGCCTGGGCGTCGATACAGATCGCTTCGGTGAGGTTGCCGTCGCCGTCGATGTCGTTGACGTCGGGGATGGCTTCCATCGCGTTGCGGAAGTTCAGCACGTTGACCTGGCCGCTGGAGACCTGCGACTCCTTGGTGGCCCCGTAGCCGAGGAACCACTCGTAGTCCCACACCTTGGCCACCGTGCCCTTGATACCGGCCAACGCGCGGAAGGTGTCGCGGTCGGCGACGTTGCCGCGGTTGCCGAACTCCGACAGGCGGCGTGTGAACGAGTAGTCCTTCAGGCCGTCGCCATCGGTGTCGGTCATCAACGCCAGCAGGCCGGCGGGGATCAGCGGGTTCGCCAGAATCTGCGCACCGACGCGGAACTCCGCCGGGCCAATGCCAGTGGCGGGGTACAGGCCGCCCGTGCCGTCGGCCGAGTCCATCGGGAACGGCTCCAGCCGCGTGCGCGTCTGCGTCTGCGCGTAGTTGCCCTCGAAGAACACGGAGTGGTTCTCGGCGAACGCCACCTCGCCCTTGGTGGCGAAGAGGTAGCGCTCGGTCGGGATGGCGATCGTGCGGAACTCCTGGCGGTTGAAGCCGGTGGGCGTCGCGCCACCAGCACCGTTGGTGTTGACGGTGATGATGTTGCCCTGGGCGTCGAACGTGCGGCTCGTGCCACCGCCGGCGGCGGCGCCGTTGGTGTCGAAGAAGATGCGGCCGCGCGGCGAGAAGCTCGACAGGAAAGGTGTCGTGAAGTTGAACAGGTCGGCCGCGTCACCTGTCAGGAACGCGGTGGAGATGTTGTCGACCTCGTTGCCGGCACGGTCCTTGGAGAAGACCGCACCTTGCTTGGAGTAGCCGAAGTGCGCCATGACGTGGCTGCGGCCATCGGCGCTGACCAGGCCCGTGGTGACGCTGGCCTTGCCTTTCTTGTCGTCGCCCTTCTCAGACTCGCCGTACTGGACGTCGATCGTGACGCCGGTGAAGGCCTTCTTCAGGATGATGTTGACCACGCCGGCCATGGCGTCGGAGCCGTAGGTCGCCGAGGCGCCGCCGGTCAAGATCTCCACGCGCTCGACGAAGTCGGTCGGAATGGTGTTCAGGTCCACCGCCGCGCTGCCCGGCACGCCGGCGATGTAGCGGCGCCCGTTCACCAGCACCAGGGTGCGGTCGGTGCCCAGGTCGCGCAGGTCGACCGTGGCCACGCCGGCGCTGGCGGTGGAGAAGTTCGAGTTGGTGCGGCTGATGGCGGGCTGGCCCAGCGAGGGCAGCTTCAGCAGCAGTTCCTGCACGTTGGCGACACCCGACTTGGCGATGTCTTCGCTCGTCAGCACCTGGATCGGCGCCGGCGACTGCGCGCCGATGGACAGGATGCGCGAACCGGTGATCTCGACGCGCTGGTCGGTGGACTGGGCTTGCGCGGCGCCGGCCACCAGGCCTGCGCCGCCGACCAGCATGGCTGCCGCCAAGCCGACCTTGGTCTTCTGGAACATGGAGAACCTCCTACGATTGGATGGAATCGGGTTGCATCGCGTCGGTGACGTCGGACGGGGCCGGTAAGCCCCCCCGCCTGCCGGCCCGAACCCGGGCCACAGGCGCGCGTAACCAGCGTGCAACCGATTCTCGGCGCCGGTATCTCCACGGTCGCTCGGGGAAAGCGATAGCGGCCACTCTCATTGCACCCCCTCGTTGGGAAAGAGCAACGCCCGCCCACGCCGCACCCGCCCACCTGAGGGGGTGCCCGTAGCGCGGGCACAGGTGGCTGGAAGAGAAAGCACGGGGCGGCCCGCAAGGACCGCCCCGTGGCAGTGCTGAGGACTTGGCCGCGCCCGGCGGGCGGCCCCAAGCCCGACCCGCCGCGCCCGCCTGGTCAGAACCGGACGTTCATGCCCATCGTGAAGTAGCGCCCGATCACGTCGTAGGTCTGCGGGAAGGTGTTGCCCGAGTTGGCCGTCGTCGTGCCGATGGTGTTTCCCAGCAGCGGCGGTTGCTTGTCGAAGGCATTGTTGATGGCCAGGCTCAGGCGCACGGCCTTCGTCGCCTGCCAGCTGGCGTTGAAGTCGAAGTAGTCGTAGGCCGGGATCGAGGCGAACGCCGGCAGGAAGTTGGTGCCGCCGGGCTCCTCGATGGCCTTGTCCAGGTGGCGCCAGACGTAGCCCAGCGAGAAGTCGCCCACGCTCCAGTTGGTGCGCTGGATCCACTTCTGCTTGAAGTTCGGCGACGCGAAGGCGTTGCCGCAGGCCACGCTGTAGTAGCCGTTGCAGTTGCGGTTCACCGAGGCCGGCGTGGCCTGGAACTCCAGCTTGTCGACCTTGTTGTAGACCACGCCAAGATCGAGTCGCCCCCACTTCGGGTCGAGCCCGAGGTCGCGCATCGGCAGGCGGTAGTTGACCGCCAGGTCCCAACCCTGGGTCTTGAAGGTCCCCAGGTTCGACAACGCGGTGAACACCCCGCGCGCCTCGGCGCCGTTGAAGGTGCCGTTCAGCGGGTTGCGGAAGATCAGCTGGCAGAACTGGTTGAACGCGAAGGTCGGGTTGGCCGCGGCGCTGTAGCACTGCGTCAGGATGTCGGTGACGCTGGCTCCGCTGATGGCCTGGGTGATCTCGATCTTGTAGAAGTCGAGTGACACCATCAGCCCCTTGACGGCATCGGGCTCGAACACGATGCCCAGCGTGGTGGTGTCGGCTTCTTCGGGCTGCAGGGCGGGGTTGCCGCCGCTGAGGTTGTTGATCTGGCCGGCCGAAGGCGCGCTCAGCGTTCCGATGTTGGCGAACGGCACGCCGGTCTGCAGGCACAGGTTGGACAGCGTGCCGGCCGTGTTGGCGGCGCCCTGGTTGATGCTGGCGCCCTGGCAGGGGTCGACCGCCACGTTCGACAGGCCCGAGACCTGCGGCGCATACAGCTCGTTGATCGAAGGCGCTCGCGTCGCCTTCTGCTGCATGCCGCGGAGCTTCAGCCCGCGGATCGGCGCGTACTCGCCGCCCACCTTGTAGGTGTTGTACGTGTTCGTCTGGTTGCTCGTGAACGAGGTCGCCCGCATGGCGCCTTCCAGGGCCAGCTTGTGCACGCCCGGCATGCCCTCGATCACGGGCACCTGGATCTCGGCATAGGCCTCCTTCAACGTGATGGTGCCCGTGCGGTCGGGCGTGGGCGCCCCGGTGCCGAGCACCTCGCCCTGGATCTGCGAGGCGCTGTCGGACTTGCTGCCCGCACTCACCTCACGCCGCTCGAGACCCACCGCCACACCGATCGGCGACTTGGCCAGCGGGCTCTTCACGGCCCCGAGATCACCCGTGACCGACAGCGCCGCCACGTCCTGCTCGACCCTGAAGGTCGTCAGCGAATCAAGGTTGATGAAGCCCAGCATCGCCGGCGTGATGGAGCCCGACGCACCGAACACGTTCAGCGGCACGCAGCCGTTGGCGGTGCTCACGCAGGTGGTCGGGTTCAGCGCGTTGAGTGCCTGGCGCACCTTCGACAACGAACCCCAGTTGCGGCGGGTACGCAGCTGGTCGCTCTCGCCGTGCGAGAAGTAGGCGTCGTAGCCCCAGTTGTCGCCCAGCAGCGTGCCGCGGGTGCCCAGGGTCCACTGCGTCATCTTGTTGTCGTGGTCGACGATGCGCGGACCCAGTTCCTCGAAGCGGCGGCCGATCGACAGCGTCATCGGCGTGGGATCGCCTGCCACACAGTTGGCCAGTGCAATGCCAAACGCCGTGCACAGCTGCGTGCGCGCCGCCGCCGGGATGAACGGGTTGCCAATGGGCACCGTGTAGGTGTTGAGGAAGGTGCCGCTGCCCGCGAGGTTCAGCTCGACGTCGCTGCGCGAGTGCATCAGCTCGGCATAGACATCGAAGATGTCGTTGATGCGGTAATTGCCGATCGCCGTGACCTGCTGGCGCGACAGCGGCGTCTGGTAGTAGTTGACCGGGTTGAAGTTGTAGCCCGGGCCGGGTGCGACGAGACTGCCGGTGACCGGGTCGATCTGCCGGTCACCCAGGCCGCCGGGCAGGCCGGTGAATTGCGCCGGCACATCGGTCTGCGAGCCCTGCGGGTTGCCGGTGGTCGACGCCAGCGCGCGCTGCCCGTTGGGGCGCTCGCCTTGCAGCAACGGGTCGGTCTTGGTCTTGCCGAGGCTCAGCATGACGGTGCCCTTGCCGTCGGCCAGCGCGGCACCCAGCGTCACGTCGGCGCGGTAGCGCTTCGCATCCCCTTCGCCGGAGATGCCATAGGTGCCCGAGGCTTCGAAGCCGGTGAAGTTCTTCTTCAGGATGAAGTTCACCACGCCCGCCACGGCGTCGGCGCCGTAGACCGCCGAAGCACCGCCGGTCACGATCTCGACGCGATCCAGCAGGCTCAGCGGCACCGTGTTGGTATCGACGAAGCCATCCAGGTTGAACGGCACGACGCGGCGGCCATTGATCAGCACCAGCGTGCGCGAGGCTCCGCTGGTGGTACCCGATCCGAGCCCGCGCAGGTCGATGGTGGCGCCACCCCCGGAACCATTGTTGGTGCCCGGGCCGATGGCCGGCACCGACGCCGGCAGCGACTTCACCACTTCTTCGACAGCCACCGGCTGCGAGGCATTCAGCTCCACCGCGGACACGGTGGACACCGGGCTGTTGGAGATGGTGTCCAGGGTGCGGATGCGCGAACCAGTGATCTCGACGCGTTCGGCCGTCTGCGCCAGCGCGGCGCCGGCCGCCAGGGCGCTGCCCAGCGCGAGCAGCACGCCGGTGCAGATGGGGGTTCTCTTGAATGACATGGGGACCTCACTCCTCGTGGAAGGTTGAATGACGAAGGTCGGCTGGCGTCGATGTCGCGTGCCGGCCACACCGGGTTCGCGCCATTGCACCATGTGAACTGATTGTTCTGCGGATGTTTCCGCGTCAGCGCCCGGGGAATCCATGTCGGTGAAACCCCGTGTTGGCAGCCGGCAACGCTGCCATGCAGACGGCAGGGCACGACCTCGGTGCGCCGGGCGGCAGGCGCCGCCGCACGGCGACGCCGAGGAAGTGCGAGGTCGCCGCGCTCAGGCCGGCAGCAGGCGCGGCACCGCGGCCAGCAGCTCGCGGGTGTAGGCGTGAGCCGGACTCGACAGCACCTCGGGGCATGCTCCCTGCTCGACGATGCGCCCGCCTTGCATCACCGCCACACGGTCGGCCAGGAACTCGACCACCGCGATGTTGTGGGTGATGAACAGGTACGACACGCCGAGGTCTCGCTGCAGCTCGCGCAGCAGGTTCAGGATCTGCGCCTGCACCGAGACATCGAGCGCCGAGGTCGGCTCGTCGCAAACGATCAGCTCGGGCTGCACCGCCAGCGCTCGCGCGATGGCGATGCGCTGGCGCTGGCCGCCGGAGAACTCGTGCGGGTAGCGCTGCAGCGCCTCGGCGCGCAGCCCCACGCGCTCGGTCAGTTCGGCAATGCGACGATGGCGCGCACCCTCGTCGAGCTCGGGGCGCAGCGCCACGAGGCCTTCTTCGAGCAGCTCGGCCACGCGCAGGCGCGGGTTCAGCGACGCGAAGGGGTCCTGGAAGATGATCTGCACGCGGCGGCGCGCCGCCTTCAACGCTTCGCCCTGAGTGACCAGCAAGTCCAGCGCCCCGGGCGCAGCCGGCGCGGCAGCGCCCTGCGCGGCCGGTGCGGGCGGGGCCAGCAGCACCTGCCCGCGCACTTCAGCCAGGCCACGCAGCAGCTGCACGATCGCCTTGCCCGTGGTGGTCTTGCCGCTGCCGCTCTCGCCCACCAGCGCCAGGGTCTCGCCGCGGCCGATGGCGAACGACACCTCGCGGACGGCATCGAGGTGCCCGCGCACGCGCTGCAAGAGGCCACCGCGGACGACGAAGCGCACGGTGAGGGCATTCACCTGCAGCAGCGGGGGGCCGGTGCCCCGGCTCTCTGCCGCCGGTGCGAGATGGCGCGTGGCATCCTCACTCGCCAGGCTGTGCGCTCCGTTGTGCGCTCCGTTGTGCGCTCCGTTGTGCGCTCCGTTGTGCGCTCCGACCGTTGCCCTCAGCACGCAACGCACCTCGTGCCCGGCACCCGCGCTGCGCAGCCCCGGCGGCGCCGCCACGCACGCGTCGTGCGCCAGCGCGCAACGTGGTGCGAAACGGCACCCCGTGAACGCCTGCGTCAGCGCCGGCACCGTGCCGCCGATGGCTTGCAGCGCACCGCCACGCTCGGCGCCCCGGGGCAATGCCCGCAGCAGTGCCTGCGCGTACGGGTGGCGCGGCGCGGCGAAGAACTCGGTCGCCGGCGCCACCTCGACGATCTGCCCGGCATACATCAGCGCCACGCGGTGCGCCATGCCGGCCACCACCGCCAGGTCGTGCGTGATCAGCAGCAGGCCCATGCCGCGTTCGCGCTGAAGGTCCTTCAGCAACTCCAGCACCTGCGCCTGGATCGTCACGTCCAGTGCCGTGGTCGGCTCGTCGGCCACCAGGAAGTCGGGCTCGGCGGCCAGCGCCATGGCGATCATCACGCGCTGCTTCTGGCCGCCGCTCATGCGGAAGGGGTAGTCGTCGATGCGGCGTGCCGGCTCCGGGATGCCCACGCGCTGAAGCCAGCCGATCGCCTTGGCGCGTGCCTCGCCGCCGCGCAGCGGCGTGTGCGCCTCGATCGCCTCGACGATCTGGTCGCCCACGCGCATCACCGGGTTCAGGCTGGTGGCCGGCTCCTGGAAGATCATGCCGATGCGCCCGCCGCGCACGCTGCGCATGGCGGCTTCGGGCAGGTCGAGCAGTTCCATCGCCGCGCCGGGTTCGCCCTGTGCCGGCGCCGATCGGCTGCCGGAGACCATGCCGGAGTCCACGCCGGCACCCAGGCGCACGCTGCCCGCGCTCACGCCGCCGTTTTCGGGCAGCAGCCGCATCAGCGCCAGGGCGGTCATGCTCTTGCCGCACCCGCTCTCGCCCACCAGCGCGAAGGTCTCACCGCGCGCCAGGGTCAGGCGCAGGTCGTCGATGGCGCGCACGACACCCGCCTCGGCGTCAAGCTCGACGGCGAGCCGGTCGATCTCGATCATGCGGCCCGCTCCGGCGCACCGGCCACCGCGGCCTCGTCGCCTGTCCCGTCATCGGCCCGGCCCTGCGCGCTGCGCCGCCGCAGCCGCCGCGGCCGCAGGGCGGCCGCCCGCGGGGCGAAGGCATCGCGCACGCCGTCGGCCAGCAGGTTGGCGGCCAGCACCAGCGTGACCATGAAGCCGAAGGCCGCGGCGAAGCTCCACCACACCACCGGGTCGCGGCTCATCTCGCCGCGCGCGGCGTTGATCATGCCGCCGA
>JAEUPD010000156.1 GCA_016788525.1 Rubrivivax sp. | reverse complement strand
GGCCGACGGTGTATCCGTCGGCCGTCATCGACGGCGGGCCCGCAGGGCCCGCCGGCGACGCCGGGCCTCGCGTCCTGCGCGGCGCGGCGCTTCGGCCCGGGCCTCTGCCCGCCGCGAGTTCCGCGCGCGGGCGCGCGACCTGGGCACCAACCACCGGGTCCAGGCCGGCCTCGGTTGAGGGCAATCGGGCGGCCTTGCGTGCGTGATGGTCTGGCCGGCCCGGCGAGTTGCCCAGCGTACGCAGCGGCAGGACCGGGCTGCCGACGCGCCCTGTGCGCGGCGTGGCGCGACCGGGCCGCTGGCTGGACCGAAGATCGCGCGGCCCACTCGCCTGCAGCGCCGCGGCAGCTGCGCGGCTACGGTGATTGCTGGCGCGAAGCGTCGCTCGGCGGCGGCGCCGCCGCGGTGAGGTCCAGGTCGACCGGCGTGCTGCCCGCCACCTCCAGGTCGACCCCGGGTTCGGCCGCGGCCACCGCGTGTACCAGCGCATCGGCAAACGCCCCGGCGTCCTGGAAGCGCTCGTCGCGCTTCTTGGCAAGCGCGCGGCGCAGCACCTCGTCCAGCGAGGGCGGCAGGCTCGCGACCAGCGACGACACCGGCGCCGGCTCGAGCAGGCCGACGTTGCGCATCACCTCCATCACGCCGGTGGCGGCAAAGGGCGTGCGGCCCACCAGCATCTCGTAGAGCATCACGCCGGCGGCCCACAGGTCGGCGCGGCCGTCGGCCGGCTCGCCGCGGATCTGCTCGGGCGACATGTAGGTCGGCGTGCCCAGCATCGAGCCCAGCTGCGTGTACGCCGCGCTCTCGATGCGCGCGATGCCGAAGTCCAGCACCTTGATGCGCTGGTCGTCCAGCACCATCACGTTGGAAGGCTTGATGTCGCGGTGCACCACGCCCTGGCGGTGCGAGTGGCCCAGCGCATCGAGCAGCTGCACCATCACGCTGACCGCCTCGTCCAGCGCGAGCCGGCCGCGCTCGCGCAGCACCTGGCGCAGCTCGCGCCCCTTCAGGAATTCCATCGCGATGAAGCGGATGCGGCCCTGCTCGCCGTACTCGTACACGGTGACGATGTTCGGGTGGCGCAGGCGCCGGGTGGCATCGGCCTCTCGCTGGAAGCGCGCGCCGGCGGAATCGGCCGCGTGGTCGGGCAGATGTTCGGCGCGCAGCACCTTGATGGCGACCTTCTCGCCGCTGGTCGGATCGAAGCCCTCGAAGACCGTGCCCACCGCGCCGTGGGCGATCTCGCGGATGACGGGGTACTTGCCGATGCGCTTGGCCAGCGTCATGGTCGGGTCGCCGGTTTCCCTTCGCTTGGGCTGCGCGCGGGGCGCAGCCGGCCGGCATGCTTCAGCCCCGCCGCGGCGCTGTCAACCCCGCGGCTGCCCGGGCCGGCTGCGGGGTCAGCTGTCGTACCCGGGGTTCTCGCGGTCGAGCTTTCGTAGCAGCGCCGGCCACGCCAGCATCGCGCCCTGGCCGGCGGTGGCCTGCCTGGAGACGTTGGCGTTGGCCTTCATCGGCCCGGCGCCGATGAGGTTGAGCTCGCCGCCAGCCTGCGCGTCGATCTGGATGCGGCAGGTGTTCTCGAAGAAGTACATGTTCAGGAACGCGTCCGGGATGGTGCGGCCCACGGTCAGCAGGCCGTGGTTGCGCAGCATCAGGAACTGCGCGCCGCCGAGGTCGGCCTGCAGCCGCGGCTTCTCTTCGTCGTGCAGCGCGATGCCTTCGTAGTCGTGGTAAGCCAGCGACTGCAGCACGAGCGTGCTCTGCTGGCTGATCGGCAGCACGCCGCCCTTCTGCGCGCTGACCGCCACGCCCGCGCGGCTGTGCGTGTGCAGCACGCAGCCGGCGTCCTCGCGCACGGCGTGGATGCAGCTGTGGATCGTGAAGCCGGCCGGGTTCACCGGGAACGGCGATTCGCGCAGCTTGCGGCAGTCCTGGTCGATCAGCACCAGGCTCGACGCGGTGATCTCGTCGAACATCAGCCCGTAGGGGTTGATGAGGAAGTGATGCCCTGGCCCCGGCACGCGTGCCGAGATGTGGGTGAACACGAGGTCGCTCCAGCCGTAGGCGGCCACCAGACGGTAGGCGGCGGCGAGGTCGACGCGCAGCTGCCACTCTTCGGCGCTGATGACTTCCTTCAGGGACGGGATCTTCACGGGGCACCTCGGCGTGGGCTGGGCGGCCCCGAAGAATACAGGTCGCCCGTGGGCGTGGCTCATCTTGTGCGAGCGTGTGCAAGCGTGCGCGAGCGCACGCCGGGCGTGGCCCGCTGATCGCCCCGTGCCGCTAACGCTTGCCTAACGGTGCCTTGCGACAGTGCCCCCGCGCACCGGCCGCCGGCCCGCCCCGGCCCGGTCCCCGGGGCCGTTCCGCCCGCCGCAGGTGCGCGCCGTGCCTTCTTGCACCCTCATCCACCACGCAGGAGTCCTGGCCATGACGAAGTCCATGCTTGCCCTGTTCACCTTCGCCGCGGCCGTCTTGTTGGCGGGCTGCGCCGCGCAGATCCGGGGCGACCACAGCGGTGCCGACGCCGGCCGCGTCGTCATCGGGCTGGGTGTCGCGGAAGACTCCAACTTCCATGCCGTGAGGATGTACTACCGGCGCGTCGACCCCAGCGCCGCCCCGGGTGAAAGGCGGCCCGAGGGTACGTTCACCTCGTATCACGGCCTGACGCTGATGCGCGCCACGCAGGCTCGCGACTACAGCAACGACAAGGACTCCGGCGTCGTCCTCGTTCAGGCCATCCCGGCCGGAGACTACGAGATGCACCGGTTCAGGCTTGACGTTGCCGGGGGCAACTACACGCCGACGACGACCTTCTCGGTTCGCTTCACGGTGCGGCCGGGCGAGGCGGTCTACCTCGGCAACTACCAGGTCCACACCGCAAAGGTGACGGACATCCACGGTCGCGCGACCGCGCTGGGGCCACGCTTCGCCGTGGCAAACCGGTTCGACAGCGACCTGGCGCTGGCGCGCGCGAAGGACACGAGCTTGCCGGCCAAGGCCACCAACGGGACGCCGGACCTGCGCCTGGTGCGCAGCCCGCTGTTCGTCGCCGCCGCGGCAGCGGGTTCGCGCTAGCAGACTGTGCGAGTGGAGCAGGACATGGAAGACAGAACCCCGACGACCCCTGCGCCATGCGGCCTGAACGCCGGGGGTTGCCTCTTGCGTCGCGTGCGCGGGTCGCGGCACTTCCGGCAGTGGCTGTGGGCCATCGGTTCGATCGGCGCGGCACTGCTGGCCGCCTGCGCCGCGGGTCCCGCGGCGCGGGCGGTGCCGTACCAGCCGTTCGAAGGTGCAGACGCGGCCCGCCTGCGCCTGCGCCTGGTGTATCCGGCCGACTACTGGCCCTCGCTGACACGGGCGCACCGCGAGGTCACCGTCTCTGCCGCCTCGCGCTCGGTGGCCGGCGACGCGAGCTGCGGCGAGGTGGTGGCCTTCGGTACATTGCGCATGTTCTCGCGCCACGCGGCCCTGGCCGCGCAGCCACCCCAAACGACCGGGCTGACGCCCACCGCGCTGCCGCAGTATCCGCGTGCCGGCATGGTGGGCTCGCCGGAGGCCGAGAGCTCCGAGGCGGTGGAGCTGAAACTGGCGCCCGGCAGGCGCATCGTCGAGCTGGTCACGGTTCGCCGGATGACTGCCGGCTCCACGCTGACGGACTCGTGCCGCCACGCCGTGGCCGTGCAGCTGGCACCCCAGGGACAGTACGAGTTCGTGGTGGGTTTCAACAGCAGCGGTCGGTGCGAGCTGCGGGCGCGGCAGCTTCAGGGCGCCACTTTCGCGGCGATGCCGGTGGTTCCGTACGGTGACCTGCGCGAGGTCTGCCGGCTGTAGGCCGCGAACGCTCACGGGCGGGCCGCGGCGTCACGCCACCCCCGGGGTGCAGCGCCAGGGTCGGAGGCGGCGTGCCGCGTCGGACCCGGCCGCTGCCGGCTCTCAACCCAGCGCCGCGTAGCGCTCCAGGTGGTGATCCGCATCGCCGAAGCGCTGCGCGATCATCGTCAGCCGCCGGAACGTGTGCGAGACCTTCAGCTCCTCGCTCATGCCCATGCCGCCATGCAGCTGCACGGCTTCCTGGCTGACTTGCCGCGCGGCGTCGGCGATCTTCACCTTGGCGGCCGAGATGACACGCTGGCGGGCCTTCGCATCCTTCTCGTTGTCCACCGTGCTCGCCGCCAGGATGGCCATCGAGCGCGCCTGCTCGGTGGTGATGAACATCTCCACCATGCGGTGCTGCAGCACCTGGTTCACGCCGATGGGGGCGCCGAACTGGCGGCGCGTCTTCAGGTACTCCAGCGTCGCGTCGTTGGCATCGTGCATGGCGCCGATGGCGTCGGCACACAAGAGCGCGGTGGCGAAGTCGGCGGCTTCCTCGATGAAGGAGATCGCGCCGCCGTCGGCGCCCAGCAGCGCGTCGGCGGACACCTGCACGCCTTTCAGTGCCACGTCGGCGGCACGCTGGCCGTCGATCGTGCGGCAGGGGTTCAGGCTCACGCCCGGCTGCTTCGGGTCGACGAGGAAGAGGCTCGGCCCTGCGTCGCTGCGCGCCGAGACGACCAGCCGGGTGGCCGAAGGCGCACCGACCACCACCGCCTTCGCCCCTTCGAGCACCCAGCCCGCGGCGCTGCGCCGTGCCGTGGTGGCCGCAGGCGCCAGCTCGTAGCGCCGCCCGGGCTCCAGCCCCGCGAACGCGAGCTTCGCGCTGCCATCGATGGCCCCGGGCAGCCACGCCGCGCGCTGCGCCGCGCTGCCGGCGCGCGCCACGAGCCGCGTGCCCAGCGCGATGTGGTCCAGCAGCGGCTCCACCACCAGCGCGCGGCCGCAGGCTTCCATGGCCGCCATCAGGTCGAGCGCCCCGCCGCCGAAGCCGCCGTCGGCCTCGGGCACGGCCAGCCCCATCAGGCCCATCTCGGCGAACGTGGCCCACACGGCATCGCTGACGCCGTTGGCCGAGCCGACGATCGCCTTGCGCTGCTCGAAGCCGTAATTCGCCGCGAGGTACTTGTTCAGCGAGTCGGCGAGCTGCCGCTGCTCTTCGGTGTGCTCGAAGTTCATTCGCATGTCCTCCGCGCGCTCATGCCGGCAGCCCCAAGGTCATCTTGGCGATGATGTTGCGCTGGATCTCGTTGCTGCCGGCATAGATGCTGGCCTTGCGGAAGTTGCAGTAGCGCGGCGCCAGGCGCGAGGCGAGGGCGTCGACCTCGCCACCTTCCACGCCCTTGAACGGCGCGGCCAGCGGGCCCACCGCCTGCATCATGAGTTCGGTGATCATCTGTTGCACCTCGGTGGCGCGGATCTTCAGCATCGACACGTCGGCCCCCGGTGGCTGGCCGGTGCGGCGCATCTGGTCGAGAAAGCGCATGCTCGTGATCTCGAGCGCGGCCAATTCGATCTCGGCGCGCGAGAGGCGGTCGCGAAAGCGCGGGTCTTCGAGCAGCGGCCGGCCGTTCTTCTGCTCGCGCGCGGCCAGCGCACGCAACGCCGCCAGCTCGCGCTTGCCCGCGCCGACGGCACCGGAGCCCATGCGCTCGTGGCCGAGCAGGTACTTGGCGACCGTCCAGCCCTTGTTCTCCTCGAACACGAGGTTCTCCACCGGCACCTTCACGTCGTCGAAGAACACCTCGTTCACCTCGTGGCCGCCGTCCATCAGGATCAGCGGGCGCACGGTGATGCCCGGCGTCTTCATGTCGACGAGCACG
>JAEUPD010000099.1 GCA_016788525.1 Rubrivivax sp. | reverse complement strand
GGGGTCGATGCCGCGCACCGCGCCGATCATCTCGCTGGCGAACAGGATGTTGGCCACCGGCACCACCCGGGTCAGCAGGTCGATGCCCGGCTGGTGATAGACGCAGGTGTCGAAGAAGACGTTGTTCAGCAGGTGGTCCTTGAGCAGCGGCTTCTTCAGCTCCTGCGCCAGCCCGCGATATCGGCCCCAGTGGTAGGGCGCCGCGCCGCCGCCGTGCGGAATGACGAACCTCAGCGTCGGGAAGTCCTTGAACAGGTCGCCCTGGATGAGCTGCATGAACGCGGTCGTGTCGGCGTTGATGTAATGCGCGCCGGTGGTGTGGAAGCACGCATTGCAGCTCGTGCTGACGTGGACCATCGCCGGGATGTCGTACTCGACCATCTTCTCGTAGATGGGGTACCAGTGCCGGTCGGTCAGCGGCGGCTCCTTCCAATGGCCGCCACTCGGGTCGGGGTTCAGGTTGATCGCGACGTTGCCGTACTGCTCGACGCACTTCACCAGTTCGGGCAGGCAGCTCTTCGGGTCCACGCCGGGGCTCTGCGGCAGCATCGCCGCGGGGATGAAGTGCTCCGGGAAGAGCTTGGCGACACGAAAGCACAGCTCGTTGCAGATCGCCGCCCAGGTGCTGCTGACCTCGAAGTCGCCGATGTGGTGCGCCATGAAGCTGGCGCGCGGGCTGAAGATGGTGAGGTCGCTGCCGCGCTGCTTCATCAGCTTGAGCTGGTTGGCCTCGATGCTCTCGCGCAACTCGTCGTCGCTGATCTTCAGCTCGGCCACACGCGGCCTGGCGGCAGGGTCCTTGATGCCGGCGATCTGCCGGTTGCGCCAGTCTTCCAGCGCCTTGGGCGCGGTGGTGTAGTGGCCGTGGATGTCGATGATCATGGCGGGCGGGAGTGAGTCTGATTGAACGGCGTTCGCGGCTTGGACCGGCGCAGCTAGGCCGGCTCCATGCCGTGGCGGCGCTTGATGTCGGTGGCCTCGTTGGTGGCCATGAAGGCCAGCGCGGCGCGTGCCGCGGCCTGGCTGGCCGGTGGCCGGCGGTTGCCCAGGCCGGCCGAAAACGTGGTGATGAACTGCGCAGCACCGGGCAGCAGGCCCGCCACCTCGACGCCGGCCACGTTCATCAGCTCGCTGAGCTGCTGGAAGCCGAGCGCCACCTGGCCCTCGACCACCAGGCGCGCCACCGGCACACCGGGCGGGGCCTGCACGGTGCGCGGCTTCAGCGACTCGGCCAGGCCCCAGCGCTCGAACAACTGCACGAGGTGCGTGCCGCTCGGGCCGGTGGAGTAGCCGATGGTCGGCGCAGCCTGCACGGCCCGGCGCAGCGATTCCTCGGACGAGAGGTCGGGCCGCGGCGAACCTGCCTTCACCGCCACCGCCACCGGCGAGCGCATGAGGTCGGTGCGGCTGCCGGCCACGAGGTGGCCGCCGGCGATGAGCTTGTCAATGGCGTCGGCCGCGAGAAACACGAGGTCGAACACCTCGCCGGCGGCCACACGCCGGGCCGCGTCGACCCCGCCCACCGACTCCACCTGCAGCCCGATGCCGAAGTGGCGTTCGAACGCGGCGGCCAGCTCGGCCAGCACGGCGCGCGTGGCCATCGACGAAATCGCGGTGACGGTGATCGAAGTGGTCATGCGCGGCTCATATCCTCGGCTCGAGTCTTCGGCTTAGGGGCTCGGCTCAGGGGCTCGGCTCAAGGGCTCGGCTCAGGGGCTCGGCTCGGATGCTCGGCTCACACCCGGCGCAAGCCATTCTTGGTCCACCCGAGCCATGCATCAAGCAGCAGGGCCGACTAGCTGCTAGAACCGTTCGGCATGGCCTGCCAGAATCCGCCCCGATGGACCTCAGGCAGCTGGAGACGTTCGTGCGCGTGGCCGAGCTGGGCAGCTTCACGCGCGCCTCGGTGGTGCTGCGCGTGGCGCAGCCGGCGTTGAGCCGCCAGGTGCGGGCCCTCGAGGTGGAGTTGCGCCAGCCGCTGCTGAACCGCAACGGCCGCGGCGTCACGCTCACCGAGGCGGGCAAGCGGCTGCTGGCGCATGGCCGCGGCATCCTGCAGCAGGTGCAGCGCGCCCGGCAGGACCTCGAGGAGCAGCGCGGCGCCGCCGCCGGGCTGGTCTCGATCGGGCTGCCGCCGAGCCTGTCGCGCACGCTCACCACGCCGCTGGTCGAGGCCTTCCGCGAGCACTTCCCCAAGGCCACGCTGAGCGTGGTGGAGGGGCTGTCGACCTACATGCTGGAGTGGCTGGCGCAGGGCCGCATCGACTGCGCGCTGGTCTACAACGCCACGCCCTCGGCGCCGTTCGAGCTGCAGCGCGTGGCCGACGAGGCGCTGTGCCTGGTGTCGGCGCGGCGCGCCGGGCCGCTGGTGGGGCCGGCAGCACCGCTGGCCGAGGTGGCGGGGCGCGAGCTGGTCATCCCCAGCCGGCCGCACGCCATCCGCATGCGCCTGGAATCGGCACTGGCCGAGGCCGGCCTCAAGCCGCGCGTGGCGCTCGAGGTCGAAAGCGTGCCGGCCATCCTCGACCTGGTGGTGCGGCACCCGCTGCACGCAGTGCTGGCGCTCAACGCCGTGGCCGGCAGCGCGCGCGAGGAGGCGCTGGCCGCGCGGCCCATCGTGCTGAAGGGCCGGCGGCCGCTGGCCACCTCGCTGTGGCTGGCCACTTCGTCGCAGCGGCCGCGCGGGCCGCTGCTCGAGCAGGCGTTGCCGCTGCTGTGCCGGCTGGCCGAGGGGCATCTGGCGGCGGCCACCGCCCGCGCCGCGGCCGCACGGCAGTCGCGTCGGCGAGCGGTTCGCTGATCAGCCGGCCCCGCCGGGCATTGGGGGTTCAGCCCATCCAGCTTGCCGCCGGCGGCCGCGACAATGCAGCGGCCGCCGGCGCAGGAGCCCGGCGCCCCCGCCGCCCGGACCCTGGCGTCGAGCGGAGAATGAGCCCCGCTCGCAGAACCGTGCCGCTCGCGATGACCCACCCAGCACACCCGTCCATGAACACCACGCCGCCGAGCCGAAGCCAACGCGATCTCGGTCGCCATGCCTATGGGCGCGACGAGCTGCTGGCCTGCGGCCATGGCGAACTGTTCGGCCCGGGCAACGCCCGCCTGCCGCTGCCCGACATGCTGATGTTCGACCGCATCGTGCACATCGACGACACGGGCGGCGCCCACGGCAAGGGCCGCATCGAGGCCGAACTCGACATCCGGCCCGACCTGTGGTTCTTCGGTTGCCATTTCGAGACCGACCCCGTGATGCCCGGCTGCCTGGGCCTGGATGCGCTGTGGCAGCTGGTGGGCTTCTGGCTCGGCTGGCGCGGCAACCCCGGGCGCGGGCGTGCGCTCGGCGCCGGCGAAGTCAAGTTCCAGGGCCAGGTGCTGCCCACGGTGCAGCGCGTGAGCTACCACCTCGAGCTCAAGCGCGTGATCGAGCGCAAGCTGGTGATGGGCATCGCCGACGGCCGCGTGCTCGCCGACGGGCGCGAGATCTACGCCGCGGCCGACCTCAAGGTGGGGCTGTTCACCTCGACGGAGGGCATGTGATGCGCCGGGTCGTCGTCACCGGCCAGGGCATCGTCTCGAGCCTGGGCAACCACACCGCCGAGGTGGCGCAAAGCCTGCGCGATGGGCGCTGCGGCATCCGCTTCAACCCGACCTACGCCGAGCGTGGCCTGCGCTGCCAGGTGAGCGGCCGGCCGCAGTTGAACCTCGACGAGGCCATCGACCGGCGCACGCTGCGCTTCATGGGCGACGCCGCGGCCTACGCCTGGCTGGCGATGCAGCAGGCAATCGAACACGCGGGGCTCGCGCCCGGCGAGGTCTCGAACCCGCGCACGGGCCTGGTGGCCGGCTCCGGCGGTGCTTCCAGCGCCAACCAGGTGTGGGCCGCCGACACGCTGCGCGCCAAGGGCGTGAAGCGGGTCGGGCCGTTCATGGTCACGCGCACGATGGGCAGCACGGTGTCGGCCTGCCTGGCCACCAGCGCCGGCATCAAGGGCGTCAACTACTCCATCAGTTCGGCCTGCGCCACCAGCGCGCACTGCATCGGGCACGCCGCGCAGCTCATCGCCTGGGGCCAGCAGGACGTGGTGTTCGCCGGCGGCGGCGAGGAGGAAAGCTGGGAACTCTCGGTGCTGTTCGACGCGATGGGCGCGATGTCCAGTGGCTTCAACGACCGGCCGGAGCAGGCCTCGCGCGCCTTCGACGCGGCGCGCGACGGCTTCGTCATCGCCGGCGGCGGCGGCATGGTCGTGCTGGAGGCGCTGGAGCACGCGCAGGCGCGGGGCGCTCCGATCCTGGCCGAGCTCATCGGCTACGGCGCCACCTCCGACGGGCACGACATGGTCGCCCCCTCGGGCGAAGGCGCGGTGCGCTGCATGCGCCAGGCGCTGGCCACGGTGCGACGGCCGGTGGACTACGTCAACGCGCACGGCACCTCCACGCCGGTGGGCGACCTGGCCGAGCTCGGTGCGGTGCGCGAGGTCTTCGGCACCGAGGTGCCGCCGATCAGCTCGACCAAGTCGCTGTCGGGGCACTCGCTGGGCGCCGCCGGCGTGCAGGAGGCGATCTACTGCCTGCTGATGCTGCAAGGCGGCTTTGCTGCCGCCTCGGCGCACATCGACACGCTCGACCCCGCCGCCGAAGGGTTGCCCATCCTGCGGCAGCGACTGGATGCGCCGCTGAACACGGTGATGTCCAACAGCTTCGGCTTCGGCGGCACCAACGCGACGCTGGTGTTCGGGCGCTTCGAGGGCTGACATGGGCGCGCCGGGGGGCGGCGAAGGACTGCTTCGCCGACCTCGGCCTGGCGCGCGCCGGTGCTGGCCCGTGCGCGAGCCCGGCCATCCCGGTGCGCTGCGCAAGACGACACGTGCACTCGAGAAGGAGAGAGGGGCATGCAAGCACAGCGTCCGGATGGCAACGCGCCCGCCAGCGAGCCCTGGCGCGACACCCTCGAGCATGTCGTGCGCCTGGCGCGCCCGCCGGCCGACGTGTACGCACTGGTCACCAACCCTTCGCGCTGGCACGAGTGGCACCCGAACACGCGTGACGTGGACGCCGCGGCCGACCACAGCCTGGGCGTGGGCGAGGCGGTCATCGAGCGCATCCGCGTCGGGCCCTTTCGCGGCGCGGTGACCTGGAAGGTGACCGCCGCCGAGTCCGGGCAGCGCTGGGTGCTCTACGGCGACGCCGGCCGCGGCTTCGAGTCCGAGCTCGAGTACACCCTGCAGCCCGATGGCCAAGGCACGCTCTTTCGCCGGCAGGTGCGGCTGCGCTGGCCGTGGTGGTTCGTGTTCGGCGGTGCGGCGACGCGCACGATGGCCAAGGATGCGACGGCGGCGCTGGCCAACCTGCAGCGTGTGCTCGTCGGGCCATCGAAGGCCGGGTCATGAGGACCTACAGCTTTCGCGACGAGTGGGCAGTGGATGCGCCGCCGGCGCGCGTGTGGGCACTGATCGAACAGCCCGAGACCTACCCGCTGTGGTGGCCGATCTACCTCGACGCCCGGGTGACCGAGGACAACGGGCCGGTGGGGTCGGTCGCGGTGCTGAAGTTCCGCGTGCTGCTGCCCTACACGCTGACCATCACCACGCGCAGCACGCGCTCGGAGGCGCCGCGCCTGCTGGAGGGCACCGTGAGCGGCGAGCTCGAAGGCAGCTGGCGCTGGACCCTGGAACCGGCGGGCACCGGCACGAGGGTGGCCTTCGAGGAGACCGTGCGCACCAATCGGTGGATCCTCGACCTGCTCGGGCCGGTGGCGAGCCGGCTCTTCGCGTTGAACCACCGCATCGCGGCGCGCAAGGGTGCCGAGGGCATGCGGGCCTACCTCGCGCGCCCGGGCGCCGGCGCCGAGGGAGCGGCGAGTCTGCGCCAATCGGCGCGCATCGCGTCGCATGGCGCCCCGGGGAACCTGCCACCTTCACCCCCGCGTTGAGCCGCACCGGCCACACCTGCGCCCAGGAACCGGCCCGCACGCCGAAACTGCACGAGGAGCGCTCCCATGCCCGACCACACCGTCGTCGTGACCGGCGGCAGCGGCTACATCGCCGGCTTCCTGATACGCCAACTGGTTGCCGAGGGCTGGCGGGTGCACGCCACGGTGCGCAGCCTGGACAAGGAGGCAGCGCTGCGCACCCAGCTCGCGGTGGACAACGCGAGACTGCACTTGTTCGCCGCCGAGCTGCAATCGGACACCGGCTGGGCCGAGGCGATGGCCGGTTGCAGCCATGTGGCGCACGTCGCCTCGCCGGTGCCCGCCGGGCCGCGCCAGGCGCCCGGCGAGTTGATCGGGCCGGCGCGCGACGGGGCCTTGCGAGCGCTGCGCTTCGCCCGCGCGGCCGGCGTGCGCCGCTTCGTCATGACCTCCTCGGTGTCGGCCGTCGCCTATGGCCGCCGCGACGCGCACGGGGACCAGACCTTTACCGAGGCCGATTGGACCAACCCCGAGCGCAGCGACATCTCGGCCTATGCGAAGGGCAAGACCCTGGCCGAACGTGCGGCCCGCGAATGGGTGGCGCGCGAAGCCACGCCCGACTTCGAGTTCTGCAGCATCTGCCCCTCGGTGGTGTTCGGGCCGCTGTGGAGCCGCGACAACCGCAGTTCGGTCTCGATCATCGGCCGGCTGCTCGATGGCGGCGTGAGCGCGACCCCCGACCTCGGCTTCGGCGTCGTCGACGTGCGCGACGCCGCCGACCTGCACGTTCGCGCGCTGCGCGCGCCCGGCGTGGCCGGCGAGCGCTTCATCGCCTCGGGCCGCTACGTCAAGCTGCGCGAGATGGCCGACCTGCTGCGCGCCGAACTCGGCGACCAGGCGCACAAGGTGACCACGCGCAACGCACCGGACTGGCTGGTGCGCGTGAGCGCCCTCTTCAGTGCCGAAGCCCGCGTCGCCGCTCTCGAACTCGGCGTGGTGCGCCACCTGGACGCATCCCACGCCAAGGCCGTGCTCGGCTGGCAGACGCGGCCGGCGGAGCGCAGCATCGTCGATTGCGCGCGCAGCTTGCTGGAGCTGGGGCTGGCGCGGACATGACGGTCGGCCGCCGGCGCACGGCGGCACGCACTGGGGCTTCGAGCCGAGCGGTTGCATGGCAATCGCCGCGCTGATTCCGCGCTGGCCGTGCCACGCGCCGCGTCACCGTGCCTTGCGGCACGACGCGATCAGCGTCACCTGCGCGTCATCCAGGCTCAGGTCGACGGGCTGGCCGGCGAATCGCGAGCGTGCCAGCAGCGCGCGCAATTCGTCGCCGCTGCGCGGCCGGGTCTGCCAGTGCAGCAGGTTGCCCATCAATTCCTGGTCGGCGTGGTCTGGCGCCAGATGGCTCACGACGAGGCGGCCGCCCGGCAGCAGGGTCGAATGGGCCAGATCGAGCATCGCGACGACCTGGTCATCGGCCAGGTACTCGCCCAGACCCAGCGCGTACACGAGGTGATGCGGGCCGAGCGCGAGCCGGACTGCTTCGGACGGCACGGCGTTGCCGAGCAGGAACGACATGCGATCCTGCAGCCGTTGGCTTTCGGCACGGCGTGCGCCGGCGATCAAGGCCTGTTCATCCCGATCGACGCAGGTCGCCACGAGGTTGGCGCCGCGGTGGCGCTGAAAGAAGCCGAACAGCTCGGCGGCGCAGCCGCTGGCCAGGCTGGCCACGCGCAGCTCCGCGCCGGCGGCGGCGGCCGACATCTCTTCCAGCACCGACACCAGATGCTGAACGCCGGCGCGCCGCGAGCGGCACAGCGGCCGGCTCAGGAACCAGCGGTCGATCAGCGGGCCGAGCCAGTCGTCGCCCTCGGCTTCGTCACGGTAGATCGCCGCCATCGTCTCCGCGTCGTCGGGAAAGCCGCGCGGTTTGGCGTGGCAGCGCGACATCGTGGCGCTGAGCATGAATGTCGAGAAGGTCTCGCGGAAGATGAAGTCGCCCACGCCGGCCTCGATCTGCCCGGGGTCGCGAAAGGCCAGCAAGTCGCTGTAGCCGATGTCGACCAGCGCGTCGCCACGCGTGTAGGTGCGCAGCAGCGCCACCACGGCATCGCAGGCGGAGGCCACGCGCGACATCTCGCTCGCCGGTGCAGCGCCGGAACGCAGGGCCTGCTTGCTCGCCAGCATCGCGCGCTCGAAGCCCTCGAGCGCATCGCCCAGTTCGGCAGGAATCTGGCGCACGCTGATGTTGCCGGTGCGCGAGCGGCTCAGGCGCTCGCCATGGCCGCCGGCGGCGGCGATGCGCGCCGCGTCGCCCGCGCGCACGCGCTGCGCCAGCGAGATGGCCAGCGAGTGATAGAAGCGCCCCGCAAAGCCCGGTTCGGCACCGATCAGCTCGTGCATCGCGTCGCCTTCGATGGTGTCGACCTCGCAGGCCTCCTGCGCGACGATGGAGGCGCTGGCCGGCCGGTCCTCGGCAAAGCCGATGTCGCCCAGCACCTCGCCGGCACCGAGCTGGGCCAGCACGATGGCGCGCTCGTCGAGCAGCCGTTCGACTCGAACCGAGCCGCTGCGCACGATCAGCAGCGCCCGCCGGTACACGCCCTCCTGCATCAACACCGCACCGCGCGGGTAGGACACCCGCAGCATGCGCCGCTGCAGCAGCTCCCAGTCGGCCGCGTTCAGCGCCTGCAGCGGTTGCGGCTTCATGGTCGACCTCCCGCGGAGTGTGGGTGCGCCTGCCGCGTCATCGCCGGCGCATCGGGGCGTCCCCCGGCCAGGATCTGCGCAATGATCTTCTCGGCCAGGGCCGTGCCCTGACGCGCCGCGCGCGCACGCACCGCCGGGACCGCGCGTTGCAGCACCTCGGCACCGGCCAGCAGCGGCCACACGGCCAGACGCACCCAGCTCCAGCCGTGGCGCGGCGGATAGCCCAGCGCATCGGCCAGCGCCTCGCCCACCAGCGCGCGCGAAAGGTCATAGGCCATCGGCACGCGCCAGGTGTAGCGCTCCAGCCCCGGCACGTAGGGCGCCGTCATCACGGCGTTCATCAGCGAGCGCGAATCGTCGTCGGGTGCGCCCTCGAACTCGGCCATGAACTCGATGATGCGCCAACCCTCGGCCTCGGTCGAAACCTGCAGCTCCGGCATCACCCCCATCAGGTGGCTCGAGTACCGCCACAAGGCGAGCAGCGCCTGCGCGTCGCTGCGGCTGACCAGCATGCCCAGCTGCCTGAGGCTGCGCAGGAACACCACCGACAGCGTGATGCTCGTGCCGGCCATGTACAGCTGGTTCACCGGCTCGCCCCAGGCCGGGTTCCAGCGCCCCGATTGCCGCAGCAGCCGGCGCACCTGGGCGTGCATCAGGCGCACGCGCACGGTCATGTGGAACCCCTCGGCGCCACGGTGCAGCCCGCCGGGGCGGCTGGTCTCGAGCATGAAGCGCGCGGTCTCCGCCAGGCGCCGCGGCGCCCTGCGCAGCAGCTGGCCGGTGAAGACGAGGGGTTTGTTCCCGGCCGGCGAGCGGTACATCATCGGCAGGCAGGCCAGGTTGAGCGCCGCGATGCCCACCAGCCCGCTGCGAAGGAACAGCGTGCCGCCGCGGTCGATGAGATTCCGGTCGGCCCATGGCGGAACGGACTCCAGCTGCGCGAAGAACTCGACCAGCTGCGCCGGGGCATCGTTGACAGCGCCGATGCCTTGGGCCAGTGCCAGGTCCAGCATCTGGCGCCCGCGCCCCGCCGGCAGCTTGGCGAACGTGGCGGCCACGGCATCGGCCGCAGGATCGGCAGCGTCCAGGTAGCGGCGGTAGGTGCCGCTCAATGCCGCGTTCATGCCGCGTTCATTCCGCGTTCATGCGGGGTTTACAGCCGGGCCCGGCCCGCTGCGTGGACACGCGCGACGAAGATGCCCGTGCCAGGCGCGTCGCCACGGCCTCACCCCGGCTCGGCCGCCGCGGCGCCCAGCAGCTCGCCGATCAGCCGGTCCTTCTCCTTCCACTGCTGCTCGACCCAGCGCCCCAGCCGCACCACGTGTGCGCGCTCGGCGGCGCGTTCGACGCCCACCACGTCCGGCGGAATGGCGCGCTGCTGCACGCGCACGATCACCGCTTCGAGCCGGCCGCACAGCAGCTCCCAGAAGGTCGGCGTGCCGTGCGGGTAGACCACGGTAACGTCGAGCAGACACTGGAACTGCTCGCCCATGGTGGCCAGCGCCACCGACAGGCCGCCGATCTTGGGCTTGAGCAGGTGCTGGTAGGGGCTCCTTGCCTCGGCGCGCTTGGCTGGCGTCGCGCGTGTGCCCTCGACGAAGTTCATCACCGAGGTCGGAATGGCCTTGAACTTCTCGCAGGCCTTGCGCGTGGCCTCGAGGTCCTTTTGCAGCTCGCCGCGGCTCTTGCCGCGGCGCATGAAGGGGAAGTCCAGCGCCCACCAGGCCAGGCCGATCACCGGCACCCAGATGAGCTCGCGCTTGAGGAAGAACTTCAGGAACGGAATGTGGCCGTGGAAGACCCGCTGCAGCACCAGGATGTCGACCCAGCTCTGGTGGTTGCTCATCACCAGGTACCAGCCGCGCGGGTTCAGGTCTTCCACCCCCTGCACGTCCCAGCGCGCGGCGGGTTGCACGGCGGCGATCCAGGCGTTGTTCACGGCCACCCAGGCCGACGCGAGCGCCGCGAGCACCCGGTCGGCGGCACGGCGCACGGGGGCCAGCGGCACCAGCAGCTTCAGCAGGGCCGGCGGCACCATGGCCAGGGTCATGAGCAAGGTGTTCAGGCCGACGGCCAAGGCGCTCAGCACGCCGCGCAGCGGGTCCAGGAAACGGGCGGGCATCAACGCGTTCGGATAGGCATCTGGGGCGCCATTCTGCCGCCGGCGCGGCGCGGTACTTCTCCCCGATCGCACCCCGACGCCCCACTGATCGCCCGCGACCTTCGGGTGACGCGGTGCCAGGCGGCACCGAAGTGCCGCGCCGCCATCGGCGGTGGCAATCCGGGGAAAAGGTCCTTCTCCCAGGGGGCAGCCGGCGGGTGCTGCATGGCACACTGGCCGCAAGGACATGCGTCAATCGGGTCGGCATCAGGCACGGCCGGCAGGTGCCGCGGCAGCGTGCCCCATGCGCCACATTGCAGCGCCAGGCTGCGTGGACGATCGCATCGCCCCGCCCCCGGCCCGGCGTTCTCGCTGTGCCCCTTGTGTTCAACGTCTGACATCCTCAGGAGCCCGCATGAAGCCCGCACGCCACGCGCCCGTGCCCCCCACCCCCGAGCCACCGCACCGGCTGCGCCGCGCGGCTGGCGCTGCCCTGGCGGCGTGCCTGCTGGGCGCGGGCGGGCCGGCGCTGGCCGAGAACCACGCGCTGATCATGTGGATCGGCGACTACGGCGACCCGCGGGCCAACCTGCCTGGCATCGACCTGGACGGCAAGCTCGCCCGCGCCATCGCCCAGCTGATGGGCGTGCCCGATCGCAACATCGCCGAGGTCTCGCAGGCCCAGCTCACGCCGCGCGGCGTGCGTTCGGCGCTGGACGGCCTGCACGCCCGCATCAAGGACGGCGACAAGGTCTTCCTCTACTACTCGGGCCACGGCACGCAGATGGACGCCCGCGCGGGCACCGCGGCGCGCTGCAGCGAGGCCATGTACGTGCGTGACGGCGTGTTCATGGACAGCGCCTTGCAGGAGGCGCTCACCAAGCTGGGCCAGAAGGCCAGCCAGGTGGTGATGATGAACGACTCGTGCTTCTCGGGCGGCGCGGCCACGCGCAGCCTGGCCGCCGCCGACCCGGGCGAGGGCAAGGCGAAGTTCCTGCCGGCCGACTACAAGGCCAACACCGCCGTGGCCGGCGGCTACAACTGCGGTGACGCGGTCAACACGCGCAGCATGACGCGCAGCCTGGACAAGCTCGAGAAAGACCAGCGCGGCCCGCAGGTGCTGTACATCGCCGCCAGCACCGACACGCAGGTGTCGTTCGCCACCTCCAAGGGCAGCTGGGGCACGCTGACCTGGGCGCAGTGCCTGGCCGATGCCGGCACCGACGCCAACAAGAGCGGCTCGATCACCGGCGAGGAATTGCAGGCCTGCGCGCAGGGCTGGCTCAACCGCAAGGGCGTGAAGCAGACCATCATGCTCCAGGGCAACGCCAAGCTGCCGCTGACCTTCACCTCCACGGCCCCCGGCGGCACGGCGTTGGCCGCGGCGCCGGCCCCTGCCCCCGCCCCCGCCCCTGCCGCGGCTCCGGCCCCCGCACCCGTCGCAGCCCCGGCGCCCGTCGCTGCCCCGGCGCCCGTGCCGGCCCCCACCCCCGCGGCCACGGTCGCCCAGCCCGCGCCCGCGGCGCAGGTGCCGGCCGCGCCGGCGCCGGCGCAGCCGGGCGGCACCGCAGCCGGCACCAGCGCCGTGCATCCGGCCAGCGCATTGCAGGACATCGCGGCCGCCGCCGACCGCGGCTACCAGGTGCAGCTGGTCACCGCGCGCGAGTCCATGCGCATCGGCCAGGACGTGCTCGACTTCACCGTCACCACCAACCGCGACGGCTACCTCTACATCCTGCAGGTGGGCAGCGACGGCAAGACCTTCAACCTGCTGTTTCCGAACAAGCTCGACGCCAACAACCAGATCAGCGCCGGCCAGCACCGCTTCCCGCGGCCCAACTGGCGCGTGCGATCGGGCGGGCCGGCCGGCACGAGCCACCTGCTGGCCATCGTCTCGTCCGACAGGAAGGACCTCTCCCGCGACATGGATGCGCGCGCGGTGTTCGCCTCGGCGCCGGCCACCGCGGCGGCCACGCGCACGCTGATCGTGGAGGCCACCGGCGCGGCCGGCGGCAGCGGGCGCTACGGCGCCAGCGCCGTGGTGTCGATCCGGGAAGTGCAATGACCGGTCGGCGCGGCGCAGGCCGCGGCGACAGCGGGCACGTGCCCGGCCGCCCGGCACCCAGGCCGGGCATTGCCGTGGCCGCCGTGGCGGCCATCGCGGCAGCAACCGCGGGCGCGGGCTTGGCCACCCAGGCCGCCACGCCCGGTGGCGCCGCCAGCACCGCCAGCACGGCCAGCGCCGCCCGCGCGTCGCCCCCCGGCGCCAGCACTGCGGCTCGCTCCGGCGGGGCCCGGCCGTACCGCGCCGTCGCCGACGCCGCTGCCCTCGCGGACGCCAGCGCCGCGCTGGGGGACCTCGGGTTGGCGCTGCTGCGCGACACCCCCGGCGCCAATGCCGTGGTGTCGCCGTTGGCGGTGGCCACCGTGCTGGGCATGGTTCAGTCCGGGGCCGAAGGTGCCACCGAGCGCGAGATCGAAGCCCTGTTCGGCGGCGCTCGCGCGGGCGCGCAGGCCATGCGGGTGGCATTGCCGGCGCTCTCGGCGCAGTTGCGCGGCGGCGCAGCGGCCTCGCGCGACGTGGCCAGCCCCGTGAGCCAGGCTGCCCGCGTTTGGGTCGATACCGCGGTGGCCAAGGACATGCCTGGCGGATTCAGGCGCCGCATCGCACAACGCCACGCCGCCGATGCGATGGTGCTGTCGTTCGCCGATGCCGAGGCCGCGCGTGCGCAGATCAATGGCTGGGCCGCGCAACACACCGCCGGTCGCGTGAAGGACCTGCTGCCCCCAGGCAGCGTGGCACGCTCGACGCAGGTGGCGCTGACCGCGGCGCTGCACTTCCGCTCGGCGTGGGACCAGCCCTTCGATGCCGGCCGCACCGAGACACGCCCCTTCACCACGAGCACCGGCGTGCCCGGCAGCGTGCCCACGCTCAACGACGAGCGCGCCATCGCGCAGGCCGTGGTCGAGGGCACGCAGCTCTACGCGCTGCCGTTCGCCAGCGGCTTCGACCTCGTCGTCGCGATGCCGGCCGCCGCGGGTGCGGGCGCCACGGCCGGCACCGCCGCGCCGGCCGCCCCTGCCGGCCAGGTCGACGCGCTGCTCGAGCGCCTGCGCGGCGCCACCTTCGCGCGCTGGCACAGCGAATTGAAGGCGCAGGCGCCGGTGCGTTGCAGCTTCTCGATGCCCAAGCTCGCGTTCGCGCCCAAGGCCGGTTCGGCCAAGGCCTCGCTGCAGCGGCTGGGCGTGCAGCGCGCGTTCACCGACCGTGCCGAACTGCGGCCGATGCTCGGGCGCCTGTCCGGCACGGCGCATGTCGACGACGTGCATCACGCCGCCGGCATCACGCTGGACGAGTGGGGGGGCGAGGCAGTGGCCGCCGCCGCCGCGACGGTGAAGCCGAAGTCGCTGGCGCCGGCGCTGCCGGCCTGCGCGGTGGACCGCGCCTTCGCCTTCGTGGTGATGCACCGCGCCAGCGGTGCGCCGCTGTTCGTGGGCCGCGTGGGCGACCCGGCCAAGGCCCAGTAGGCCACCGCGGCACCGGCCGCAGCCCCGGACGGCGCGGGCCTCCCGGGCCCAAGGCCTGTGGGGCCTGGGGCGAGAACGGCCGCAGTGCGCCTCAGCGCATGTCGGCGATCTTTTTGTTGTACTTCTCGTAGGCAGTGTCCATCGCGCGCAGCAGCCGCGGCAGGTGCGTCTTGAAGTCACCGGGCACGATGAGGAACATCTCGCAGGCGAAGTTGGGGTCGCCGTCGCTGTCGACGTAGGCCTTGACCACCTTGGTCTCGGTGGTGGCGAGGTTGGCGCCTTCGAGGCGGCGGTTGCGCGCCTGCGCACTCTTGTCTTCGGCGCTGAAGCTCAACACGAGGCGGAAGTACTCGGGGTCCTTCTCGTCGACGTAGATGATGTAGAACTTGCCTTCGCGGCGGAAGCGCACGTTGCCGGCCTGCGTGATGTTCGGGTTGAAGCCCTCGCTTTGCAGGTACGACGAATAGGTCTGCTGCAGCTGCTCCTTGGTGTACGTCTGCGCCAGCGCGGGCGCGACAACCGTCAGGGCAAGGGCGCCGGCGAGCGCGGTCTGTGCCAACAGGGTCTTGAGCTTCATGGTCTTGGGGGGCTGTGGAGGGAATCGGGGCGGTGGCGCGGCCTGCGGGCGCTCACTGCGCCTTGGCCATCGCGGCGCGGGCACGGTCGGCGTAGCGGCCATTGGGGTACTGCCGCAGGTAGGCCTCGTAGTCGGCCTTGCGGTTGCTGGACTGCGCCTTGTCCCACAACGCGAACTCGGCCGCCGGGTTGTTCGCCGCCGGCGCGGGCACGGGTGCCGGGGCGGCCGGGGCGGGCGCCGGTGCCGCCGCACCGTAGGTGGCGATGCGCGCCCGCGCGCGGTCGGCGTAGCGGCCGCTGGGGAACTGGCGCAGGAAGTTCTCGAACGCGCCGCGGTTGTCGGCACGCAACGCCTGCTCCCAGGCGTCGAACTCGCGCTGCGGGTTTGCGGCGCGATCCGACCCGCCCGGCGCAGGCACCGGCACTGGCGCCGGAGAGGGCACGGTTGCCGGCCCCGGCACGGGAGCAGGCACGGGGGCAGGCACGGGCGCCGGGACCGGCGCCGGCCTCGGCGTTGGGGCGGCTCCGCCCCCTCCACCGGGGTGGAAGAAGAAGTCCGACGACGACTCGTCCATCAGCGCCGGGCGCTGCTTGTGGTTCACACCCTCGGCGGCCGTTTCCACGCTGCTTCGCACACGGCGCAGCATCTCCACGGCCGAGAGCCCGGGCGTGCGCATGTGCTTGATCAGCTCACGGGTGAACAGGCCGTTGGGCACCGGGTCGTTGTTGGACAGCCGGTCCAGCGCCTGCTGGCCCTTGGAGGCGGCCATGATCACCAGCGAACCCTTGGGCGGCTCGATGCGCGTGAGCGTCGAGCCCGGTGCGATCGAGCGGCCGGCGGAGCTTTCGCGCAGCGGGTCGTCGCGGCAGGCGTCGATGATGATGAGCGAGAAGCGTGCGCGCTGGTTCAGCTCGTCGGTCAGCCGCTCCAGCGACTGACCGTTGCGCTCGATGACTCGGTTGTCGGTGGGGCGGATGTCCACGGGCAGCAGGTGCGGCCCGAGGTTGGGCGGCTGCGAACCGTGGCCGGAGAAGAAGAACACCACCTCGTCGCCCTTGTGCACCTTGCGCAGGAAGCCGCCGAGCGCGTCGTCCATCTGGTCGCGCGTGGCGTCGAGCACGCGCGTCACGGTGAACCCGGCCGCTTCGAGCTCGCGGCTGATCGCGTTGGCGTCGTTGCGCGCATTGCGCAGCTTGGTGGCGTGCTGGTAGCTGTCGTTGCCCACCACCAGCGCCAGGCGCGCGGCCTGCGCCTGCAACGTCATCAGCAGGCACGCGGCGGCCACGCCAAGCGCAGCCCAGGTGCGGCGCGGCAGGGTCGCGCACGCTCGCTGGCCCCCAGGGGCTCCGGCGAGGGCCGGTGGCGCGACGATCCGTGGCATGCCGGGCAGGTTGGGCGGGCAAGGCAGCGAAGGCAGCTTCATGGCAACCATTTGGACTAGAACCTGAAGGACATGACATCGACCTTCGGGAAGAAGGCAGCGCAGGGCGCCGCAAGGCCCGCGGGCACTGCGCACCCGCCCGCCAGGCCGCCAGGTGCGGCCGCTTCTCCCTTCCCCGGCCAGGGACGTTACTCCAGGCCGGCACCGGCGCAGCCGCGGAGGCGGCATGCAACCCCGCCTTGCGTGCAACGTGTCACTGCGGGACCCGGCACAAGATGGTCGACGCCGGTGAGTACGCGCGGGTGGCCCTGCGGCCCGCAGCGGGCCTACTTGAGCGAACGCCCGAAGAACGCCAGCGTGCGCGACCAGGCCAGCGCTGCGGCCTGCGGCTCGTACTCGATGACCGGCAGCAGCTTCTTCTCGCCCACCTGCGTCTCGTTGAAGAAGGCGTGCAACGCGTCATAGCGGTGGAACTCGAAGGCCACGCCAGCGGCGCGCAGCTTCGCCTCCAGTGCGTCGACACCGGCGATCGGGAACGGCGCGTCGCGCGTGGCCCAGTGCCCCATCAGCGGCACCTTGATCTTCGCCGCGTCGACATACTCCAGCGGCGGATAGCCGTACCAGATGACGCCCGCGTCCATCTCGGGCACATGCACCGACGACAGCACGGTCAGCGCGCCGCCCATGCAGAAACCCGTCACGCCGCACTTCGTGCTGCCTGAAGCCTTCAGGAACTGCACGGCGCCGCGCACGTCCTGGCCGGCGGCGTCGCCGAAGTTCAGGTTCGTCATCAGGTGGTTGGCCTCCTCGGCCTCCACCGTGGACTTGCCCCGGTACAGGTCGGGCACCAGCGCGCGATAGCCGGCCTGGGCGAAGCGGTCGGCCACGCCGCGGATCTGCTCGTTCAGGCCCCACCACTCCTGGATGACCACCAGCGCCGGCGCGCCCGCCGGGTTCGGCGGCTCTGCAAGGTAGCCCTGGACGGTGGCACCGTCCGGGCGGCTGAAGCTGACACTGCGTCCCATCATGTGCTCCTCGTGCGCTGTGCACGGCGCGGGGCCAACACCCGCCGCAAGCCGGCTCGCCGGGCAAGTAGAGACGGCACGCCCGACATCGTCAACCCGGGCTGGCCCGTAGCTTGGTTCGGGCGGAGTCGAAGGCCTTGTCGCCCACCACGCGTATCCGTTGGGGAAGGCCTCGGATCTTCTCGATGTGCCCCAATGCGCTACTGAGGGAGCGGCACGCCGACGGCGAGGCACGCATCGCACTGCCGAGTCCTTCAACGACTGGGGCAGCTCGACCTGTCGTGCGCGCAGTGTCACGAGCAGCACGCCGGCCGGCGGCTGGCCGGCAGCGCCATCCCACAGGGGCATGCCACCGGCTACCCGATCTACCGCCTGGAGTGGCAGGGCATGGGCACGCTGCAGCGCCGCGTGCGCGGCTGCCTCACCGGCGTGCGCGCCGAGCCCTTCGGCTGGGACAGCGACGAGATGACTGCGCTGGAGACCTATCTCGCCGGGCGCGCGGCGGGCCTGCCAGTGGAGACGCCGGCCGTTCGCCCGTGAAGAGGCAGGCTCGGCCGCCTCAGGTCTTCACGAGCGAGGAGACCACCGCGGTGATGGCCTCCTTCAGCTTCTCGCGTGCGATGGCCCTGCACTGCTCGGCCGTCGCGCCGGGCTTGGCGTCGAACGCGGTGGCCTTCTTCTCCGGCCGCCACAGCACCGCGCGCACGGTGCCGGTGCGGGGCAGCAGCACGACGCGGGCGGTGACGACGCAGATGCCTTCGCGCGTGAGGCCGCCTTCCACCTGGCTCAGGAAGGTCCACTTCTCCTCGGGGTAGACCTTCCACACCTTTCCCGGGATGTTCTCCTTGAGCATCGCCTTGGCGCCCTCGGCGTCGATCAGCGCCTCCGACGAGTAGTCCATCAGCAGCGACTTGGCTTCGCGCACCGGCTGCGCCAAGGCGCTGGAGCCGGCCAGCGCGGCCACGGAGAAGGCAAGGAGCGCCGCAGTGAGCTTCATGTTGGGCTGTCGGTCCGTGGAACGAGGGGCGGCAGTGTAATCAAGGCCGCTGGTTCAGCCCGGCCTCGGCGCCTGCTTCGCGCCTCGACTCCGGACCTCAGCGCCGCACGCCGCGCCGCGTGGCCATCTCCTCGCCCATGGCCCGGCGCGCAGCCGCATCGGCCTGCGCCGCGGCAGCCGGGAAGGCCACCTCGTCCTCGGCCGCCAGGTGGTCTTCGTACAAGGCAGTGAACGCCTGCCAATGCGCTCGGGCGGCCTCCGCCGGCCCGGCAGGCCAGGCGCCGCCCTCGGCCAGCGCCTGCAGCGGCGGCCGCGCCAGCGCCCAGGCCGCGGCCATGCGCTGGTGGTCGGCGTGCAGACGCTCGGCCAGCCGGTGCAGGTCCGGCCGCCCGGCACCCGCATCGCCGCAAGCCTCGCCCAGCCGCCGCAGCAACGGCAGCACATGCCTCTCCTCGTCTTCATGATGCGCCGGCGCAGCCAGGTCGAAGTAGCGCAGGATGTCGCCGGCCGCCTGCCGGGCCTGCTCGTCGGCGCCGCGTTCGGCCAGGTGCCGTTCCAGGCGTTGGAGCAATGCGAGGGAGCGGCGCACGCGCTGGTGGCAGGCGTCAAGCATCTCGAACGGCTGGTCGAACCCTGCCGCTGGCGCAGCGTGCAGGGTCAGGGGCGACGTGGTCATGGGGGCTCCGTGGGCGGCCAACTCGGTTCGGCAGGCGGGCCAGGGCGGGCGATGTTGCATGAAGGCCGCCAATGCCGCCTTGCAGCAGATCAGGCGCGGGCGGCGGCCAGCCCGTGCGACTCGCGTCGCCCCCCTATGACCACGCCGCCATGAGGGCCGCAGGGCGAAGTCTGCCTGCCTCGGGAAAACGCGGGCGAACGGCGCTTCGGGCCATCCCCTAGACTGCCAGCGGCGCCGCCCCGTGGTGGCTCACCCGCGACCGCCTGCCCCTCCCGAAGGACCCGGGGCTCCGCACCGAATCCGCCCCGCCTCGCAGCGCTTCGCCATGCCCGCCTTCATCGCTGCCCCTGCCGACCCGCAGCCCAAGCCGCTGGTCAGGCTTGATCGCGTGAGCAAGCGCTTCGCCAGCGGCACGCTGGCGCTTCACGACATGTCGCTCGAGATCGGCGAGCACGACTTCATCACCCTGCTGGGCCCCTCGGGCTGCGGCAAGAGCACCGCGTTGCGCCTGCTGGCCGGGCTCACCCGCGCCACCGCGGGCAAGTTGACCTGGGCCGCGCACCGCACGCTGGGCGCCTCGCGCACCGACCGCGAACTCGGCTTCGTGTTCCAGGAGCCCACGCTGATGCCGTGGAGCACGGTGTTCGACAACGTGTTCCTGCCGCTGCGCCTGTCGGGCATCACGCGGGCGCAGGCCGATGACACCGTGCGCGACGCGCTGGCCATGGTGGGCCTCGCGCGCTTCGCGGCGGTATTCCCGCGCGAACTCTCCGGCGGCATGAAGATGCGCGTGTCGATCGCGCGCGCGCTGGTCACGCACCCGCGCCTCTTGCTGATGGACGAGCCGTTCGCGGCGCTGGACGAGATGACGCGCAGCAAGCTCGGCAACGACCTGCTGGCCATCTGGAAGGAGCACCGCTTCACGGTCGTCTTCGTCACGCACAGCGTCTACGAGGGCGTGTACCTCAGCAACCGCGTCGTCGTCATGGCGCCGCGGCCCGGGCGCGTGGTGCAGGAGATCGCGATCGACGAGCCATACCCGCGCGCGGCCGGCGACTTCCGCGTCTCCAGCCGCTACAACGAACACGTCAAGCGCGTGCAGCGGGTGCTGCACGCCACCATGGACGGCGTGGCGGTGGACCACTGATGGCTGCCGCCCACGAGCCGGGCGTGCGCGGTGCGGCCGCAGGCGGCGTGGACGCGGGCGCGTTCGCGAGCACGCTCGCGGGCGGTCCCGTCGACCCTGCCGGCAGCGGCGCCGGCCGCCAGGCCGGCCGCCCCACCGTCGAGCGCCGCGCCACCACGCGCCCCGCCCCGCTGGGCGCCGACCCCGCCGCGCCGGCACGGCGGCTGGCGCGCGCGCAGCGCCGCGAACGCATCGCGCGCGTGGCGCTGCCGATCCTCATCGTCGCCGCGCTGCTTGTCGCCTGGGAGGGGGTGGTCGCGGTGAACAAGATCCCGCACGACACCCTGCCCGCGCCGACGCTGGTGCTCGAGACGCTGGCGAACAACTGGGGCCGCCTCGCGCCGGCGCTGTGGTTCACCGTCAAGCTCACGCTGATGGCGCTGGCCACCGCCGTGGCCGGCGGCGTGCTGCTGGCAATGGCCTTCGCACTGTCCAGGTGGGTGGAAATCTGCCTGTTCCCCATTGCGGTGGTGCTGCAGGTGACGCCCATCGTCGCCATCGCGCCGCTGGTCCTCGTCTATGTCGACGGCACGATGGCGGCGCTGCTGATCTGCGCGTGGATCGTCGCCTTCGTTCCGATCCTTTCGAACACCCTCATCGGCCTGAAGAGCGCCGACAGCAACCTGCGCGACCTGTACACGATGTACGGCGCCACGCCATGGCAGCGCTTTCGCTACCTGCTGCTGCCCAGCGCCCTGCCCTGCTTCCTGGGCGGGCTGAAGATCGCCGGCGGCCTGGCGCTCATCGGCGCCATGGTGGCCGAGTTCACCGCCGGCTCGGCAGGGCGCGGCACCGGGCTTGCCTCGCGCATCCTCGAGTCGATGCTCCGCACCGAGATCCCGATGATGTTCGCGGCGCTGCTGCTGGTGTCGCTGTTGGGCGTCGTCATCTTCGTCGCCTTCGCCGCGCTGGCCCGGCTGCTGCTCGGGCACTGGCACGAAAGCGAGGTGCGCCGTGATCATTGACGGCGCGGCCCCCAGCCCGCGAGCACGCCGATGAGCCCGTTCGACCCCGCGCGCTGGCCCGAGCGGCTGCCCGGGCGCTACTGGCTGGGCGGCGTGCAGGTGCCGGCACAGCTGCTCGATGCGCCGGGGTCGCTGCAGCCCGCGCCGCCGGTGTGCACGCTGGCGCTGCTCATCGAGGGCGGCCGCATCGCGGCGATCGAGCCCCGCGCCCCCGGGGGTGCCGCCACCTTCGACCTCGATGGTGCGTTCGCGCTGCCGGCGTTCACCGACCTCCACACCCACCTGGACAAGGGCGACCTGCTGGCCGCCGGCCTCGACCCCGAGCGCGACCTCTTCGCCGCGGTGGACCGGGTGCGCGCCGACTACGCGCGCTGGACCGAGGCGGAACTGCGCGCGCGCATCGGCTTCGCGCTACGCACCGCCTATGCGCACGGCACGCGCGCGATCAACACGTACGTCGACTGGCCGGATCCCGGCGCCCCGGAAGGGCCGCTGGCGTGGCGTGTGATGCAGCAGTTGAAGCCGCAGTGGGCCGGGCGCGTCGAACTGCAGATCACCTCGCTGGCGTCGATCGATCGCCTAGCCGATCGGCAGGTGGCCGAGACCCTGGCGCGCAACCTCGCCGCCGGCGGCGGGGCGCTGGGCCTGTTCGTCTACCCCGGCGCGCCGCTGCAGTGGCTGCCGCGCGCGTTCGACCTCGCCGGGCGCCATGGCCTCGCGCTCGACTTCCACATCGACGAGCACCTCGAGCCGCCCGTGGCCAACATCGGCCACGTGGCCCGGCTCGCGCGCGAGCGCGGCGTCGGCCGGCGCACGGTGTGCGCTCACGCCTGCGTGCTCGGCACGCTGCCCGATGGCGATCGCGACCGCCTGCTCGACGAGATCGCCGCCAGTGGCCTGACGCTCGTCTCGCTGCCCTACACGAACCTCTACCTGCAGGACAACGGCGTCACCGCCGGCGGCACGCGCCGCACGCCGCGGCGCCGCGGCCTGCTGCCGTGGCACGAGGCACGCGCGCGCGGCATCCCGCTGGCGCTGGCGAGCGACAACCACCGCGACGTCTTCTTCCCCGGCGGCGACCTCGACCTGCTTCAGGCGCTGGCGCTGGCCGCCAACGCGGCACAGCTGGACGACGCGCTCGTCGGCTGGGCCGACACGGTCACCACCACCCCGGCACGCTTCCTCGGCGGCCCTCGGGACGGCCGCCTGCGGGTGGGCGCACCGGCCGACCTCGTGCTGCACGCCGGGCGCACGAGCACCGAGGTGCTGTCGCGCCCGCAGTTCGGCCGCCAGGTGCTGCGCGCCGGCCAGCGGCTGAATGCGGCCGACGCCACGCCGCCGGACTTCCGGGAACTCTCGCGCGAGCTGCGGCCGCAGCGGGCCCGCAGCCTCGCCCACGGCCCGGCGCAGGGCACGGCACCCCGGGCGGCCGCATGAACAGCCAACGCACCGACGCGCACGCCATTCCGCCGGTGCCCTCTCACCGCGCGGCCGACCATGGCTTGAACGCCCAGCCCGACTGGGCGCGGGTTGCCGCCGAGCTGCACGGCCTGAACGTCATGGCCGAGCCGCGTCAGCGCAAGGCGCTGTCCAAGGACTTCTACTGGTACAGCCCGGTGCTGGCCGCCGAATTGCGCGACTGCGTCGCCGACCTCGTGGTGCGCGTCAGCACCGAAGACGACGTGGTGCGCGTGGCCGCCGTGGCCGCACACCACCGGCTGCCGCTCACCGTGCGCGGCGGCGGCACCGGCAACTACGGCCAGTGCGTGCCGCTGGCCGGTGGCCTGGTGCTCGACGTGAGCGGCATGCAGCGCGTGCTCGACATCGCGCCCGGCCGCGTGCGCGTGCAAGGCGGCGCGAAGCTCTTCGACATCGAGATGGCGGCGCGCGAGACCGGGCAGGCGCTGCGCATGTGGCCGAGCACCTGGCGCGTGGCCACCATCGCCGGCTTCATCAGCGGCGGCTTCGGCGGCGTGGGCAGCATCGCGCACGGCGTGCTGCGCGACCCCGGCAACCTGATCACGTGCCGAGTCGTGACCGTGGAGCGCGAGCCGCGCGTGCTGAAGCTGCAAGGCGACGAGATCCAGCAGGTGCACCACGCCTTCGGCACCAACGGCATCATCACCGAGGTCGAAGTGGCGTTGAGCCCGGCGGTCCAGTGGCTGAACGTGATCGCGCTGTTCCCCGACTACCGGCAGGTGCTGCACACCTGCATGGCGGCCAGTTCGCCTGCCTTCGAGCTTTTCCTGCTGTCGGCGGTCGACCGCCGCTTCGCGCCCTACTACGCGACGCTGAAGGAGCGCTTCCCGAGTGACCGCCACGCCATCTTCGCCATGGTGGCCCCGGGCTCGATGGCCGCCTTCGAGCATCTGGTGCATGCGCACGGGGGCTCGGTATCGATGGCGATGGACGAGACCGCGGCCGAGGCCGCCGGCCTGCCGCCGGCCTGCGAATGCGCCTACAACCACACCACGCTGCAGGTGCTGAAGGTCGACCGCAGCTGGACCTACCTGCAGATCGCCTACCCGCAGCCGTTCGACCCCGAGGTCGTGATGCGGCAGCTCGAGCGGTTCGGCGAAGACGTCTGGCAGCACCAGGAATTCGCCAAGATGCACGGCCAATACGCCACCTTCGCCATCGTGCTGGCACGCTGGAGGGGCCTGGCCCACCAGTACGAGCTGATCCGCAGCATCGAGGGCGACGGCTGCACGATCTTCAACCCGCACACCGTGACCATCGAGGACGGCGGCATGAAGACGATCGACACCACCCAGATCGAGTTCAAGAAGCGCGCCGACCCGTACGGGCTGATGAACCCCGGCAAGACGCGCGGCTGGTCGCCGGCGATGGCGCGTGCCGGCTGACGGGCAAGCACCCCCCTCGCGGCGAACGCATGCAGGTGCTGATGGTCTACTGCCACCCGGTGGAAGGCAGCTTCTGCTCCGCGCTGCGCGACCGTGCGCTGGCAGCCCTGCGCGGCGCCGGGCACGAGGTGGATCTCGTCGATCTGTACCGCGAGGGCTTCGACCCGGTGCTGAGCACGGCCGAGCGGCAGGCCTACCTCGCCGACACCGCCTGGCTGGCCGCGCGCGTGCAGCGGCATGTGGAACTGCTCAAGCGCGCCGAGGGGCTGGTGTTCGTCTACCCGACCTGGTGGTACGGCCCGCCGGCGATGCTGAAGGGTTGGCTCGAGCGCACCTGGCTGCCGGACATCGCGTTCTCGATTCCGAGGAAGAAGGGCGAGAAGCCAGCGCCGCTGATGCAGCACATCCGGTGGTTGTGCTGCATCACCACTTCCGGTTCGCCGTGGTGGTGGCTGAAGCTGATCCGCGACCCGGGCAAGATGCTCTTCGTGCGCGGGCTGCGGGCGCTGATGTCTCGAAGCGGCAAGGTGACCTGGTTGCAGCTGTTCAGCATGAACAATGCGACGCAGGTTGATCGGGAAAGGTTTCTTCTGCGGGTGCAGAGGGTCTTGGCGGGGGTGAGGTGAGTGGCGGCTCCTGCGGCTGGAGCGGGGCGGCTTTGTATCTTGTTTTCGAGTGGTTTTCTTACTTCGGCGCAGCCGGGGCGAGACCCGGCTGCGCCGAAGTAAGAGACCCCGAGGTCAGAAGAAAAACCCCGCCAGCCGGCGCAACGACACACCCCCCAACACGGAGCCCCCAGACGATGTCATCAACCAGCACCGGCCAGCCACTGGCCCGCTACGCCGCCATGAAACGCATCGGCGACATGGTCTACATGTCCGGCGTGATCGCCGTCGACCCCACCACCCGCACCGTGGTGCAGTCCTTCGACCAGCTGCAACCCGACATCCGGCAGCAACTCGGCGAAACCGGCGAGATGAGCGTCGACATCTTCCAGGCCCCGGTGCTGGTGCAGAGCTGGTTCGTGCTCAACCGCATCCGCGAACTGGCTGTCGAGGCCGGCGGCGGCATGAGCGACGTGTTCAAGCTCGTCCAGTACTTCACCGACCTCAGCGACTACCCGCTCTACAACCGCGTGCGGCGGCTGTTCTACCCCGGCGAGCCGCCGGTCAGCACGGTGGTCGAAGTCAGCGGCATGCTGCCCAGCCGCGAGGTGCGCATCGAGGTCGAGGCCACCGCCTTCATTCCGCTGAAGCGCTGAGTTCACTGCCGCCGCCATCATGCTCGACCGCACCCTCACCGTGCGCGTGGCGCGCATCCGCCCGATGACGGCCGATGTCAGCGCGTTCGAACTCGTGCACCCCTGGGGCGGCACGCTGCCCGGCTACCGCGCGGGCGCGCACATCGACGTGCACCTGCCCGGCGGCTTCACGCGGCAGTACTCGCTGGCTGGCGCCGAGCCGCGCGCGGCGGGCGCTGCGCAGGGGTGCACGCGCTATGTCATCGGCGTCAAGCGCGAGGTCGCCAGCCGCGGCGGCTCGGCCTCGCTGCACCAGCGCGTGCGGGCCGGCGACCTGCTGGCCATCAGCACGCCGCGCAACACCTTTCCGCTTCACCCCGGGGCCACGCACCACCTGCTGCTGGCCGGGGGCATCGGCCTCACGCCCTTGTTGGCAATGGCCGAACAACTGCAACGCGAAGGCGCCGCGTTCACGCTGTGCGTCTTCGCGCGCAGCCGCGCGCAGCTGGCTTTCGCCGACGAACTGGCGGCACTCGCACCGCAGGTGCACTTCCACTTCGACGAACCCGGCGCCGCAGCCGGTGCGCAACAGCTCGACATCCCGGCCTTGCTGCGCCACCCCGCCCCCGGCACGCACCTGTACCTGTGCGGCCCGGGCGGCTTCATGCAAGCCGCGCTCGACGCCGCCAAGCACTGGCCCGAAGGCAGCGTGCACCTCGAGTACTTCGCGCCTCCCACCCCCGACGGTGCCGCCGGCCGTGACGAGCCCTTCATCCTCGTCATCGCCGGCCGCGACATCGAAGTGCCGGTGGCCGCCGACCAGAGCGCGGTGGACGCGCTGCACGACCTGGGCATCGACGTGCCCACCTCGTGCTCGCAGGGCGTTTGCGGCACCTGCGCGGTGCCGCTGGTGGGCGGTCATCCCGACCACCGGGACCACTGCCTCACCGCCACCGAGCGGCGCAGCCGGATTGCGCTTTGTTGCTCGCGTGCCCAGGCAGGCGGCCGCATCGTCGTGGAGATCGGCTGAGAATCGGGAGCATGAGCTCCGCCCGCAAGCCACCAGACCCCGCGACCCAGGTCGCTGCCGCCTTCTGGCGCGTGATGCCCGCCGACAGCGACGCCACCGAGACCGCCGAGTGGCTGCAGGGCTTCGAGACCCTGGTGCGCGAAGAGGGGCGCGAGCGCGGCACCTACATCCTGCGCCGGCTGCTCGACGAAGCGCGCCGCCTGCGCGTGCCGCTGCCGCCGGTGCTGAACACGCCGTACGTCAACACCATCGCGCTGGACGGGCAGCCGGCGTACCCCGGGCAGCTCGAGCTCGAAGCACGCATCGCGGGCATCGTGCGCTGGAACGCGCTGGCCATGGTCGTGCGCGCCAACCGCGAGTCGGCCGACCTCGGCGGCCATATCGCCACCTACGCGTCGATCGCCGACCTGTTCGAGGTCGGCTTCAACCACTTCTTCCGCGGTGGCGCCGGCGCAGGGCAAGAGGGCGACCTCGTCTTCTTCCAGCCGCACGCCTCGCCCGGCGTCTATGCCCGTGCCTTCCTGGAAGGCCGCCTGAGCGAGGAACACCTCACGCTCTATCGGCAGGAGACGAGGCGGCTGTCCGACTGCGGCGGCCTCTCCAGCTACTGCCACCCGTGGCTGATGCCCGACTTCTGGCAGTTCCCCACCGGCTCGATGGGCCTGGGGCCGCTCACCGCCATCTACCAGGCGCGCTTCATGCGCTACCTGCGCGACCGCGGGCTGGCCAGGACCGATGGCCGCCGCGTGTGGTGCTTCGTCGGCGACGGCGAGATGGACGAGCCCGAGTCGCTGGCCGGTCTGAGCCTGGCCGCGCGCGAAGGGCTGGACAACCTCATCGTCGTCGTCAACTGCAACCTGCAGCGGCTGGATGGCCCGGTGCGCGGCAACGGCAGCGTGGTGCAGGAACTGGAAGGCCTGTACGCCGGCGCCGGCTGGAACGTCGTCAAGCTCTTGTGGGGCGGCGACTGGGACCCGCTGTTCGCGCGCGACAGCGAAGGCATGATCATCAAGCGCCTGCACGAAACCGTGGACGGCGAGTTCCAGAAGTACGCCGCCACCGACGGCCGCTTCAACCGCGAACACTTCTTCGCCAAGTACCCCGAGCTGCAGGCGCTGGTCGCACACATGAGCGACGACGACATCGACCGCCTGAAGCGCGGCGGCCACGACCCGGTGAAGATCCACGCCGCCTACGACGCCGCCGTCAAGCACCGCGGCCGCCCCACCGTGATCCTGGCGCAGACCAAGAAGGGCTACGGCATGGGCCACTGGGGCCAGGGCAAGATGGGCTCGCACCAGCAGAAGAAGCTCGACGACGAGGCGCTGCTGCAGTTCCGCGAGCGCTTTGCGCTGCCGATGAGCGAAGCCGATGTGGTGGCGCTGAAGTTCTGCCGGCCCGCCGAAGACAGCCCCGAGCTGCGCTACCTGCACGCGCGGCGCGAGTCGCTGGGCGGCTACCTGCCGGCGCGGCGCGGCAGCACCACCGCGCTGCCGGCACCGGCCGCGGCCGACACCGCCAGGCTCGTGGAGCGCCAGGCGCAGCGCGAGCAGAGCACGACGATGGTCTTCGTGCAGCAGCTGACGCAACTGCTGCGCGACGCGAACCTCGGCCGGCACATCGTGCCCATCGTCGCCGACGAGGCGCGAACCTTCGGCATGCAGAGCCTGTTTCGCGAGTTTGCGATCTACGCCGCGCAGGGCCAGCTGTACGAGCCCGAAGACCGCGACGAGCTGCTGTACTACAAGGAAAGCCAGTCGGGCCAGATCCTCGAAGAGGGCATCAACGAGGCCGGCGCCATCAGCAGCTGGATCGCCGCGGCCACCGCCTACAGCGCGCACGGCGTGCCGATGCTGCCGTTCTACATCTTCTACTCGTGCTTCGGCTTCCAGCGCGTGGGCGACCTGATCTTCTGCGCCGCCGACAGCCGCGCGCGCGGCTTTCTCGTCGGCGCCACCGCCGGGCGCACCACGCTG
>JAEUPD010000068.1 GCA_016788525.1 Rubrivivax sp. | reverse complement strand
GGATTTTTCAGCATGCGTCGCACCCACGGTGCGCAGGTAGTAGGTGGTCTTCAGGCCACGCAGCCACGCGAGCTTGTAGGTCTCGTCGAGCTTCTTGCCCGAGGCACCGGCGATGTAGATGTTGAGCGACTGCGCCTGGTCGATCCACTTCTGCCGACGCGCCGCAGCCTCCACCAGCCATTGCGTCTCGACCTCGAAGGCCGTGGCGTACAAGCGCTTCAGCTCCTCGGGCACACGGTCGATGCGGCGCAGCGAGCCGTCGAAGTGCTTCAGGTCCATGACCATCACGTCGTCCCACAGGCCCAGGCGCTTCAGGTCGCGCACCAGGTACTCGTTGACCACCGTGAACTCGCCCGACAGGTTGCTCTTGACCGACAGGTTGCCGAAGCACGGCTCGATCGACGCGTCGACGCCGATGATGTTGCTGATGGTGGCAGTCGGTGCGATGGCCACACAGTTGCTGTTGCGCATGCCGTGCTCGGCGATGCGTGCGCGCAGCGCCTCCCAGTCCAGCGTCTGGCTGTGGTCGATCTCGACATAGCCGCCGCGCGACTCGGCCAGCAGGTTCAGCGAATCGTGCGGCAGGATGCCGCGGTCCCACAGGCTGCCGCGGTAGCTGCTGTAGCGGCCGCGCTCGGCGGCCAGCTCGGTGCTGGCCCAGTAGGCGTGGTAGCACAGCGCTTCCATCGAGCGGTCGGCAAACTCCACCGCCTCGGCGCTGGCATAGGGCAGGCGCAGCTGGTACAGCGCGTCCTGGAAGCCCATCACGCCCAGGCCCACCGGCCGGTGGCGCAGGTTGCTGTCGCGCGCCTTCTTCACTGCGTAGTAGTTGATGTCGATGACGTTGTCCAGCATGCGCATCGCCGTGGCCACCGTCTTCTTCAGCTTCGCCTGGTCGATCTGGCCATCCTTCAGATGCTGTGCCAGGTTCACGCTGCCCAGGTTGCACACCGCGATCTCGGTGTCGCTGGTGTTCAGAGTGATCTCGGTGCACAGGTTGCTCGAGTGCACCACGCCCACGTGCTGCTGCGGGCTGCGCACGTTGCAGGCGTCCTTGAAGGTGATCCAGGGATGCCCGGTCTCGAACAGCATCGAGAGCATCTTGCGCCACAGGTCCTTGGCCGCCATGCGCTTGAACAGCTTGATCTCGCCGCGGTCGACCTTGGCCTCGTAGGCCGTGTAGGCCTCCTCGAACGCGCGGCCGAACTTGTCGTGCAGATCGGGGCAGGTGCTCGGGCTGAACAGCGTCCACTGGCCCCCTTCGATGACCCGCTTCATGAACAGATCGGGAATCCAGTTGGCGGTGTTCATGTCGTGCGTGCGCCGCCGGTCGTCGCCAGTGTTCTTGCGCAGCTCGAGGAACTCTTCGATGTCCAAATGCCAGCTCTCCAGGTACGAGCACACCGCGCCCTTGCGCTTGCCCCCCTGGTTGACGGCCACCGCGGTGTCGTTGACGACCTTCAAGAAAGGCACCACGCCCTGGCTCTTGCCGTTGGTGCCCTTGATGTAGCTGCCCAGGGCGCGCACGCGAGTCCAGTCGTTGCCCAGGCCGCCGGCGAACTTGCTGAGCAGCGCGTTCTCCTTCAGCGCCTCGTAGATGCCGTCCAGGTCGTCGGCCACCGTCGTGAGGTAGCAGCTGGAGAGCTGGCTGCGCCTCGTGCCACTGTTGAACAGCGTGGGCGTCGAACTCATGAAATCAAACGTCGACAACACGTCGTAGAACTCGATGGCGCGCGCCTCGCGATCGATCTCGTTGAGGCTCAGGCCCATCGCCACGCGCATGAAGAAGGCCTGCGGCAGCTCGATGCGCACGTCGTCAATGTGCAGGAAGTAGCGGTCGTACAGCGTCTGCAGGCCGAGGTAGTCGAACTGCAGGTCACGTTCGGGCTTGAGCGCCGCACCCAGGCGTGCGAGGTCGAACTGCGCCAGCTTGTCGTCCAGCAGTTCGGCGGCGATGCCCTGCTGGATGAAGCGCGGGAAGTACTCGGGGTAGGCCTCACCCATCTGTTCCTGCGCGACCTCGCGACCGAGGATCTCCTTGCGGATCGTGTGCAGCAGCAGGCGGGCGGTGGCGCGCGTGTAGGCCGGGTCCTTCTCGATCAGCGTGCGCGCGGCCAGGATGCCGGCCTTGAACACCTCGTCGATGGGCACGCCGTCGTAGAGGTTGCGGCGGGTCTCGGCGAGGATCGGCTCGGCGCTGACCTCGGCGCCCAACCCGGCGCAGGCGGACTCCACCAGCGCACGCAGTGCGCCCATGTCCAGCGGTCGCCGCTCGCCGGCATCGGTGACGAACAGTTCGGGAGCCTTCTGCGCGGGTGCCGCACCTTGCCGCGCGCGCTCACGCGAGCGGTGCTCGCGGTACAGCACGTAGGCCCGCGCCACCTCGTGATGGCCGCCGCGCATCAGGCCGAGCTCGACCTGGTCCTGCACGTCCTCGATGTGGAACGTGCCGCCGCCCGGCCGCGAGCGCAGCAGCCCGCGCACCACCGTGTCGGTGAGCAGCTCGACGGTCTCGCGCACGCTGGCCGAGGCCGCCCCCTGGGTGCCGTGCACGGCGAGGAAGGCCTTCATCAACGCGATGGCAATCTTGCCCGGCTCGAAGCCCACGACCGCCCCGTTGCGGCGAATGATCTGGTAGCCCGCGTACGCCGAACCGCCGCCGGCCCCGAGGGCAGGCCTGGCTGGCGTGCCGGCGGCGCCGGCGAGGGTGGCGGTCAGTCCTTCGGTGGCGGCAAGCTGAGCAGCGTGCATGCAGGTTCCTCTCTTGGGTGTCCGGTTCAATGGTGTTCAGGCGCGTGCGCCAGGGGGCCAGCGCAGGCAGCGACAGCGGGCAAGCAACGGCCGGGCAGGCATCGGCACAAACCGCGCGGCGGCACCCGGCCGTGCGCGAAGGCCGAGGCCTCGCGCGACGAACGGAATCCAGGAAAGCACCGAGCTCCTGCCCGGCCCGCGCCCACACCCACCCGACAAGCGCGCCGTCAACGCTGGCGCACCAAGCCGCACACCGATGGCGGTGGCGGCAAAGTCTTCGCGGGCGGCCCGGCGGCCCGGGCCCATGGTGCGCGCAGGATCAACCGCACGCACGAGGACCTCTGTGGACCGTTGCTGGAACTGCCGCCCCGACGATGCCGGCAACTCCGGCCACTCTATGGTGGCTCTCTCACGCACGCCCGAGCCGACACTATATATGGGGTGCACCCTGCCCACAAGGCACTAGCGATAGTGTGTGTGGTGGAGTTTCCCCCATCGGCGCTGTCCACATCCGCGCGGCACCTCGCAGCCGCGGGTCCCCCACGCACAGGGCATGCACCGCGTTTCAACCGCACGTGCACAGGCCGTCCACAGCCTGTGCAAAGGCACGCTCACTCGCCGCGATCGCCGGAGGAGTCGGGGGCCATCACGCCCAGCCGGGCCATGCGATAGCGCATCTGCCTCAATGACAGCCCGAGGCTGGCGCCCGCGGCCGTGCGGTTGAAGCGATGCAGCGCCAGCGCTCGTTCGAGGATGTCGCGTTCGACGCTGTCGAGGTACGCGGCCAGGTCGCCGGGCAGGGCAGTTCCCGCCGGCGCGCCACCGGCCGCGCGAGCCGCTGCGGGCAGCGTCGTGCCAGCCGCCGCGGCAGCCGTCGCCATGCGGCCCGGGAAGGCGGGCTCGCCTGTCGGCCCGGCAGCGGCAGGACCGCCGGTGCGCGGCTCTCGCGGCCCCTCGTCGTCGGCCGCTCCCAGCCCGAGGTCGGCGCGCGTGATGGTCGGCCCCACGGCCAGCGCCAACGCGCGGTGCAAGAGGTTCTCGAGCTCACGCACGTTGCCCGGGAACGGATGGCGCAGCAGCTGCTGCAAGGCCTCGGGCGCCAGGGTGGGTACCGGGCTGACCCCCGCGTCGCGGGCGATGCGCGCCAGCACGGCCGCGCAGATATCGGGCAGGTCGGCGATGCGCTCGCGCAGCGGCGGCACGGCAATGCGTATGACATTGAGCCGGTAGAACAGATCCTGCCTGAAGCGCCCGGCCTGCACCTCGGCGCCGAGGTCCTTGTGCGTGGCGCTGACGATGCGCACGTTGACCGCGGCCTCGGCCGCCGCGCCCAGCTGCCGCACCGCGCGTTCCTGGATCACGCGCAGCAGCTTGCTCTGCATCGCCAGCGGCAGGTCGCCGATTTCGTCGAGGAACAACGTGCCACCCTGGGCCATCTGGAAGAAGCCCTCGCGGTCCTCGTGCGCTCCGGTAAACGCGCCCTTGCGGAAGCCGAAGAACTCCGCCTCCAGCAACGCCTCGGGGATGGCGCCGCAGTTCACCGCCACGAACGGCCCGGCGCCGCGCGGCGAGATGTCGTGGATGGCGCGGGCGACGAGTTCCTTGCCCGTGCCCGACTCGCCGGCCACGAGCACCGGCGCCATGCTGCGCGCCACCTTCTCGATCAGCGAGCGCACCTGTTGCATGGCCAGCGAGTCGCCGGCCAGACGGGCCAGGGCGGCCGCCGGCCGCGTCGCGGGGGCGGCGCTCGCGCGGCTGTCCCCGCCGGCACGCTCGCGCACCGGGCCGGGCGTGCGGCCCAGCGCGGCGGCCACCACCGCACGAAACTGCCGCAGGTCGACCGGCTTGGTCAGGTAGTCGTAGGCGCCCGCCTTCAGCGCCTCGACGGCGTTCTCGGGCGACGCGTAAGCGGTGATGACCATCGCCTTTTCGCCGCGTCCGGCCGCTTCCATTCGGTGCAGCAGGTCAAGCCCGCTGCCATCGGGCAGGCGCATGTCGGTGATGACGAGCTGGAACGGCCTCTCGGCCAGCACGGCCCAGGCCTCGTCGACGCTGCCCGCACACTCGACGTCGTAGCCCTCGCGCACCAGCGTCAGCTCGTACAGCGTGCGCAGGTCAGGCTCGTCATCGACCACCAGCAGCCGCGGCGCGGCAGCGCCACCGGCCGCAGCGCCGGCCCCGGAGGCCGGGCTCATCGCGGCCCGCACAGGCACCGGCAGCGGTGCGGTACGAATGCATCCAAGGGGTCCGCCCTTCTCACGTCCGTCTCAGGTTCCCAGGGGCAGCACGATGTGGGCCTCGGTCAGTTCGGCACGGCGCATCGTCACCGCGAATTCGTTGCGCGCCCGCTCGCCGGCGGGCCGCTGCCGGTACTCGATGCTGGCGCCGTAGCGCTCGCACAGCTCGCGGCAAATATACAAGCCCAGCCCCGAACCGCGGCTGCGTGTCGAGAAGAACGGCTCGAACAGGAAGCGCTCGACCTCCGGCGCGATCAGCGGCCCGTCGGAGACGACCGACAGCGTCACGCGCGCGTCGTCGTCGCGGGCCGCAAGACCGACGAAGATGGACCCGGGCGCAGTGCCGGCATGCCGCGCCGCGTTGTCCAGCAGGTTGACGAGCACGCGGCGCAGGTGCTCGGCATCGAACACCACCCCCAGCGCAGCGTCGCCCAGCCGCACCTGCAGCCGGCTGTCGGCCGCCAGCGGCAGCTGCACCGTGGCGGCCCAGTCAGCGGCAGCAGCGGCCACGTGCGCGCGCGCGTCGATCACGCTGGCCACCGGCTCGGCGCCCGGGGCCACCTCCATCACGTCGCCCACCAGCCGGTCCAGCCGCGCGACGTTGTCGGCGACGATGCGCGCCAGCCGCTGCTGCGCCGGCGGCAGCTCGTCCTCGAGCAGCAAGGCGTTGGCCTGCGCGATGGCGGCCAGCGGGTTGCGGATCTCGTGCGCGATGCCGGCCGACACGCGGCCCATCGCCGCCAGCTTCTCCTGCCGCAGGCGGGCCTGCGCCGTGCGCACGTCTTCCATCAGCAGCACGATGAACGGCTCGTCGGCCGGGGGGGCATCGGTGTCTTCGCCGTCGGGCGAAACCTCGCGGCGCTCGCCCATCTCGAGGGCATTGCCCCGCATGAAACGCACGCGCACGCGCAGCGTGCGGGCCGTGTCGGCCGCGAAACGCAGCGCGATGTCGCGGCCGCCTTCGGGCCAATCGGCGCCACCCGCGCCGCTGACGAACGCGTGCTGCACCTCGTCGTGCAGCGCGCGCCAGGCGCCACGCTCGGCCAGCCCGAACGGCGCCGGCGGCGACAGCCCCGCCTCCACCATCAGCGCGCGCGCCGCCGGGTTGGCCGCACGCACGCGCAAGCCGCGATCCACCACCAGCACGCCGTCGGCCATCTCCTCGATCACCAGGCGGTTGAGCTGCGCCTGCTGCCGCGCCAGTTCGAGGCTGCCGCGCGCGGCCAGCTCCTCTCGCGCCAGGCGCCCGGCCAGCTCGCCGGCCAGCAGCGTGATGACGAACAAGCCCAGTCCTGCCAGCCCCGACTGCAGCATCAGGCCCGACCCCATCAGCGGGTCGGAACCTCCGGCGCGCCATGCCACCATCAGCAGCAGCAGTGCCACCGCCGAGGCCGTGCCCAGCGCCAGCAGTCGCGAGGTGAGCACACCCGACATCAGCACCGGCAGCACCAGCAGCGCCGCGTAGTTGAAGCTCGACCCCACCTCCATCAGGTGCAGGCCGATGAAGGCCAGGATGTCCACGCCGATGGTGGCCAGCCACTGTCGGCGGCGCTGGTGCGGCTTGGCCGCCGCCAGGGGGCGGAAGCGCGGCAGCAGCCACAAGGTGATGGCCTGCACCGCGTAGGCCACGCTCAGCAGGCCCAGCAGCCCGGCATAGCGCAGCCCCATCGCCGCCGACAGCCCCTGGGCCACCACCAGCCCCACCCCCACCAGCGCGCGCGCGGCCACATAGGTACGGAACACGCGCACCAGCGCGGTGTCCTGCGCTTCGGCGACGCGGCGCGCATGCCGCAGCAGCAGCCGGCTGTCGGCCGGCAGCTCGCCGGCGGCGAGCCAGCCGGGGTCGAAGAACGGCTCGGTCGCCTGGGGCTCGCTGCCCAGCGTGGCCGCGAACAGCGCGTCGTCGCGGCGGCGTCCGCCCGCACGCCGCCGCTCACCGCCGCGGCGGTCGTTGTGCCGGCGTTCGCCGCTAGCCACCGGCCCCGGTCCGGCGTCGCGAAGCCTGCAGCCGCGCCCCGCCGATGTTCACCGCGGCCCGGCCAGGCGATGCGCCTCGCCGCAGAAGCTTCGCCCTTGGGCGTCCTGCACGGCATCGGGGCGCGGCAGATGCACCCCGCAATGCGCGCACGCGACCATGGTGGCCGGTGGCCCGGACCGGGCCGCACCATCGCGCGCGGCGTTACCGCCACCCTGGGAACGGCGCGCCTTGAGCAGCCAGAGCACCAACCCCACCACCACGGCCACGAGGACCAGCACTCTGATCATGCCCAACCGCCCTGTTGTGTTGTCACCGCAACCCGGCCCTCAGGGCGAAATGCGCCCCAGCACCACCTCGAACACGAAGCGCGAGCCGACATAGGCCAGCAGCAGCAACCCCGCGCCCGCGTAGAGCCAGCGCGTCGCCTGCCGTCCGCGCCAGCCGCGCAGGCGCCGCCCGGCCAGCAGGGCCGCGAACACGCCCCAGGCCAGCAGCGAGAACACCCACTTGTGATCCCAGCGCCAAGGCACCGCCGCGTTGGCCGCGGTGAACGCCCCCAGCAGCAAGGTCAGCGTGAGCACGGTGAAGCCAGCCTGGACGAAGCGGAACGTCAACCGCTCCAACTGCAGCAGCGGCATGCCCACCTGGGCCGGCCCTCGTGCGCCGCGCAGCCGGCGTTCGGCACGGTCGAGCAGGCTGGCATGCATCACCGCGGCGGCAAACAGGCCGTAGGAACCCACGCCCAGCGCGAAGTGCAGCGGCGCCAGCGCCGAAGCCGGGTGCCGCGCGTCCCCGGGGAAGGCCAGCGCCGCCACCACCCCGCCTATTCCGGCCAGCGCCAGCGCCAGCCGCACCGAAGGCAACGGCAGGAAGCGGCTCTCCACCGTGTGCACCGCGATCATCAGCCACACGGTCATCGACAGCACCGGCCCGAAGCCCCACCGCATGCCCTGCGTGCCGCGCGCCAGGCCGCCGATGTCGATGAGCAGCAGCAGCAGGTGCAGCACAAAGGCGCCCAACAGCGCGGCAGCGGCGAGCCGGCGCCAGGTGGCGGCGGTCCACGACGGCGGCAACGCCGCCAGGGCATAAAGGAAGAGCGTGACCACGGCCAGCAACAACCCGCCTCCCGGCGCCAGCGTGGTGGGTGCGCTCGATAGAATCACCGGCGCAGTTTACCCAGAGCCTCGTCGAGGGCCTCGGCGCCTCAGCACGGGCAACCGCCCGGCCGCCTTCGGCACCCACCTCCTTTTCGCGTGTCGCCCTCGGGCGCCCTGCGCCGGGGCGCCGCCCGCGGCGATTCCCCTTCATGGCATCCTCCCTCTCCGAACGCCTGTCGCGCCTGGTCAAGACGATGCGCGGCCAGGCCCGCATCACCGAGAGCAACGTCGCCGACATGCTGCGCGAGGTGCGGCTGGCGCTGCTAGAAGCCGACGTCGCGCTGCCGGTGGTGCGCGACTTCATCGCGCGGGTCAAGGACAAGGCCCTCGGTCAGCAGGTGGTGGGCTCGCTCAACCCTGGCCAGGCGCTGGTGGGCATCGTGCACAAGGAACTCGCCGCGACGATGGGTGAGGTCGACGCGGCCGGCGCATTGAAGCCGCCAGCCGACGTCAACCTCGCCACGCAGCCGCCGGCAGTGCTGCTGATGGCCGGCCTGCAGGGGTCGGGCAAGACCACCACCACGGCCAAGCTCGCACGCCACCTCATCACCCGGCGCAAGAAGAAGGTGCTCACGGTATCGGCCGACGTCTACCGGCCCGCGGCCATCCAGCAGCTCAAGATGGTCACCGAGCAGGCCGGCGCCGAGTGGTTTCCGAGCGCACCGGAGCAAAGGCCGCGCGAGATCGCCGAAGCCGCGCTTGCCCACGCGAGGCGCCACTTCTTTGACGTGCTGATCGTCGACACCGCAGGCCGCCTGGCCATCGACGAAGCGCTGATGGCCGAGATCGGCGAACTGCACACGGCGCTGTCGCCGATCGAGACCCTCTTCGTCGTCGACGCGATGCAGGGCCAGGACGCCATCAATGTCGCCAAGGCGTTCAAGGAGGCGCTGCCGCTGACCGGCGTCGTGCTCACCAAGCTCGATGGCGATTCGCGCGGCGGCGCGGCGCTGTCGGTGCGGCAGGTGACCGGTGCGCCGATCAAGTTCGCCGGTGTCAGCGAGAAGATCGACGGACTGGAGGTCTTCGACGCCGAGCGTCACGCCGGCCGCGTGCTCGGCATGGGCGACATCGTCGCGCTTGTCGAGGAGGTGCAAAAGGGCGTCGACCTCGACGAGGCGAAGAAGCTGGCCGACAAGGTCAAGGGCGGATCGGGCTTCGACCTCAACGACTTCCTCGCCCAGATCTCGCAGATGAAGAAGATGGGCGGCCTGTCGGGGCTGATGGACAAGCTGCCCGCCGCGCTGGCCGAGAAGGCCGCCGGCGCCGACATGGGCCGCGCCGAGCGCGACGTGCGCCGCATGGAAGGCATCATCCACTCGATGACGCCGCTGGAGCGCCGCAAGCCCGAGCTCATCAAGGCCACCCGCAAGCGCCGCATCGCCGCCGGCGCCGGCGTGCAGGTTCAGGAAGTGAACCGGCTGCTCAACCAGTTCGAGCAGATGCAGGGCATGATGAAGAAGATGAAGGGCGGCGGCCTGATGAAGATGATGCGCCGCATGGGCGGCATGCCGGGCATGGGCGGCGGCGGCTTTCCCGGCCTGCCGCGCTGAGGCGCCGCACCCGGCGCACCCCCCCCCCGGCGGACGCCTTCAGTCACTTCCGGATACGTTTCTTATCGATTGGTGGCTGGATCGGCCAGCCACGGGAGTCGATCGTATGAGGCGGCTCGTCGTTCGCGGGCCCAGGCACCTGCCGCCAGCCAACGACGATGGACAGCCTTTCCTCCCTCAGCGAGCTCTCCTCCCTCGCGCTGCCGGCCACGCTGCTGGCGTTGGCGCTGCTGTACGTGCTGCACCGGCGCCTGCGTGGCGACCGGACCGCCGAGCGCGACACCGTGGACACGGTCGCCGGCTGGCCCCCCGAGGCGGCGCGCGTGATGACGATCGACGAACGGCACGCCTTCGACGTGCTGCGGCGCGCCTTCCCGGCCCACCTGGTGCTGGCGCAGGTGCCGCTGGCGCGGTTCGTGCGGGTGCCCCTGCGGCGCAGCTACACCGAGTGGCTGCAGCGCGTGGGCTCGCTCAGCGCCGACCTGCTTCTGTGCGACTCCGGTTCTCGCGTGGTGGCCGTCATCGACATCCGCAACCCCACCGAAAGCGATCGCGCGCGTCGCCGGCACGAGCGCATGGCGCGGGTGCTGCGTCAGGCCGGTGTGCAGGTGGTCACCTGGCGGTCGGGCGAACTGCCGGACGCGCAGGCGGCCCGCGCGGCGATCGGGCCGCTGCTGCAGCAAGGCGGCGCAGTGCGCGAAGCCCAGCGCTCGGGGTCGATGCCGCTCATCCCGGTGGCCGAGATGGAAGAGATTCCACCGGACGACCAGGGCTTCGCCGCCACCGTCTACGGCCCGCGCCAGGAACGCGGCATCGACTACGAGCCGGTCTCGTCGGACTACTTCGACGACCTCGAAGTCACGATGGCCAAACGCTGAAGCCAGCGAACGCTCTGGCATGCCCGGTGGCGGGCCCTCAGCGCAACAGCGCCTCGGCGAACTCGCGCGCGTTGAACGGCTGCAGGTCCTCGAGCTTCTCGCCCACGCCGATGAAGTAGACCGGCACCACGCGACCCTGCTCGACGCCCCAGCGCGCGATGGCGGCGAGCACGCCGCCCTTGGCGGTGCCGTCGAGCTTGGTGACGATCAGGCCGGTCAGGCCCAGCGCCGCATCGAACGCCCTCACCTGCGCCAGCGCGTTCTGCCCGGTGTTGCCGTCCACCACCAGCAGCACCTCGTGCGGTGCGCCGGCGTGCGCGCGACCGATCACGCGCTGGATCTTCTTGAGCTCCTCCATCAGATGGGCCTGCGTCGGCAGCCGGCCCGCGGTGTCGGCGATGACGACATCGCAGCCGCGCGCCCGCCCGGCCGAGACGGCATCGAAAGTGACGGCAGCTGGATCGGCCCCCTCCTGGCTGACGATCTGCACCTGGCCGACGGCGCCCGCCGCCGGCCCGGCGCCGGGCAGGTCGGCCCGCGTGGCCCACACGGCCAGCTGCTCGCGCGCGGCGGCACGAAAGGTGTCGGCCGCGGCCAGCAGCACCTTGCAGCCACCTTCGGCCAGGTGGCGGGTGAGCTTGCCGATGCTGGTGGTCTTGCCCGCCCCGTTGACGCCCACCACCATGATCACCGTGGGTGCGCCTTCGCCCACTTCCAGCGGCTTGTGCAGTGGCGCCAGCTGGTCGGCCAGCACGTCGGCGAGCAATGCCTTCACGGCTGCCGGATCGCCCGCCTTGGCCTCCTTCACCCGGCGCTTCAGTTCGTCCAGCAGCACACGCGTGGCACCCACGCCCGTGTCGGCCATCAACAGCGCCGCTTCGAGTTCCTCGTACAGCGCGTCGTCGATGCGCGTGCCGACGAACACTGCGGCGATGCTGCTGCCGGTCTTGCGCAGACCGTGCCGCAGCCGAGCGAGCCAGCCGGGATCGGGTGTGGCCCCACCCGCTTCGGCCGAGGCAACGGGCACCGCGGGCGCCGTCGGCATCGCCGAGGCGGCCGACGCAGGCGGGTCCGCGGGCGCGCCGGGCGCCGGGGTTTTCTTGCGGAAGAAGCTGAACATCGGAAGGCGGCCCGGCACTGTGGCTGGCGGTGGCTGCACGGCCCGGCTCGCGACCCGACGCCGATATAATCTTGCGCTCTTGGCGCTTTAGCTCAGTTGGTTAGAGCGACGGAATCATAATCCGCAGGTCCGGGGTTCAAGTCCCTGAAGCGCCACCAACAT
>JAEUPD010000056.1 GCA_016788525.1 Rubrivivax sp. | reverse complement strand
ATGTCCTCCTTGCGCGCCTCGGCGGTGACCATCAGCACCGGCAGGTGCTTCAGGCTGTCTTCGGCCTTGATCGCCTTGAGCAGCTCGAAGCCGTTCATGTTGGGCATGTTGATGTCGGAGACGACGAAGTCGTACTTGCCGTTCTTGAGCATGTTCAGCGCCACGGCGCCGTCCTCGGCCTCGTCGGCGTTGTTGCAGCCCATCTCCTTGAGCAGCCCGCGCACGATGCGGCGCATGGTCGAGAAGTCGTCGACGACGAGGAACTTGAGGTCCGTGGTGTTGCTCATGGCGGTGCGTTTCCTGGGCGTCCTGAACGGTGTACTGAGAGGGCGAGCGAGTGGCGAGCCGGCTGCCGGCTTATCGGTCGGGTCGGATCGGACTTGAGTGCGCGGCCGCGGCGCCTGCCTCGTCCGGCGCCGCCGGCTCGACCGGGACTGCGCCGCCGCGCAGCGCGCGCTCCTCGGCGTCGCGGTTCATCACGATCAGGCTCATGCGGCGATTGGCCGCCGCACGCGGGTCGGCGGGCAGGAACGGCACGCTGGCCGCCAGGCCGAGCACGCGCAGCACGTGCTCGTCGGGCAGGCCGCCGACGAGCAGCTCTCGTCGCGTGGCGTTGGCGCGGTCGGCGGAAAGCTCCCAGTTGCTGTAGCCGCCCAGGCCCCTGGCGCCGCCAGGGAACGGCGTGGCATCGGTGTGGCCTTCGATGGTCAGCCGGTTCGGTACCGCTGCCAGCGTGGCGCCCAGTTCGCGCAGCAGCTCGTGCATGTGCGGCTGCAGCTCACCGCTGCCGCTGGCGAACATCGGGCGGCCTTCGTCGTCGACGATCTGGATGCGCAGACCCTCGGCGGTCATGTCCAGCAGGATCTGCGAGCGCATCATCGCCAGGCGCTCGTTGCCGGCGAGCTTCTCCTCGACCTTGCGCTTGAGCTGTTCCAGGCGCGCCGCCTCGGCGCGCTGCTGCTCGGCCTTCAGGATGCGCAGGTTGATGGTGCTGCGCTTGGCCTCGATCTCGCCTTGCTTGACCTGGCCGGTGGTGCGCGTGAGGTCGGTGCCGCCGCCCTTGACCACCGACGACGAATCGCCCGAGCCCGAGCCGCCGAGCATGGCCACCTTCAGCGGGCTTGCGAAGTAGTCGGCGATGCCCTTCTTGTCGCCTTCGGTGGTGCTGCCCAGCAGCCACATGAGAAGGAAGAAGGCCATCATCGCCGTCACGAAGTCGGCATAGGCGATCTTCCACGCACCCCCATGGGCGGCATGGCCGCCCTTCTTGATGCGCTTGACGATGATGGGCTGCAGTTTCTTGGCGTCGCCCGCCATGGCTTAGTCCTTGTTCAGTTGCGTGAGCGCCGCGCTGTTGCTCGCATTCGCATTGGGCGCGGCTTCGGTTGTTCGGTTCTTACTCCGTGGCAGCCGGGTCTCGCCGGGGCGGGACCCGGCTGCCACGGAGTAAGCAAAGGCCATTCGGCAACCCGCCGCACCCGGCGCCGTGCTGCATCGAATGGCAAACCGAAGCGCCCATCACTTCTTCTTCACGTGGCTTTCGAGCTCGGCGAAGGTCGGCCGCACGGTCGACAGCAGCACCTTGCGCCCGAACTCCACCGCCACCTGCGGCGCGTAGCCCTGCATGCTGGCCAGGAGCGTGGTCTTGATGCATTGCAGCTCCTTGCCGCCCTCTTCGACCTTCTGCTCCAGCAGGCCGGCCAGCGGCTCGGCGAAGGCGTAAGCCAGCAGGATGCCGAGGAACGTGCCGACCAGCGCCGAGCCGATCATCGCGCCCAGCACCGCGGGCGGCTGGCCGACCGAGCCCATGGTCTTCACCACGCCCAGCACGGCGGCCACGATGCCGAAGGCCGGCAGGCCGCCGGCCACACGCTGGATGGCCGCCACCGGGGCATGCGCCTCGTGGTGGTGGGTCTCGATCTCGCTGTCCATCAGCGACTCGATCTCGTGGGCAATGAGGTTGCCCGAGACCATCATGCGCAGGTAGTCGGTGACGAACTCGGTGACGTGGTGATCGTTGCCGACGTTGGGGTACTTCTGAAAGAGCGGCGAGCTTTGCGGGTCCTCGACGTCCTTCTCGATGGACATCAGGCCTTCCTTGCGCGCCTTGGTCAGGATGTCGTACAGGAGCGCCAGCAGCTCCATGTAGCGGTCCTTGGTGTACTTGCCGCCCTTGAAGCAGTTCCCCACGCCGGCCAGCGTGGCCTTGATCACCGTCATCTGGTTGTTGACGATGAAGGCGCCCAGGGTGGCGCCGCCGATCATGCCCATCTCCCATGGCAGGGCCTTGAGGATGGGGCCCATGTTGCCGCCGTGGGCGATGAACACGCCGAAGATGCAGCCGAGGGCGACGACCCAGCCGATGATGACGAACATGGTGCGCTTGCGGGTGATGCCCCCAGGGGCGCCCAAGGCACCACCGGCGGAGGAAGGGATGCCCCGGTTATCGGCCCGGGTCGCCGGTGGTTTAGCGCCCGGTCGGGCAGTCCGGCGGGCCGCCGTCCCGGCGGCGCGGGGCGGGCAGGCGATACAGGTGCAGCGCCCGCGCACCATCGGCATGCAGCGTGGCGTGCGCCTTCACGCCGGGCACCGGAAACTCCAGGCTGGCCAGCCAGCTGCCGGCGCGCATCTGCGTCGTGGCCTTTTGCCAGGCGCGGGCCATGCTCTCGGGACGCTGGAAGACGTAGACCAGATCGAACGAGGACCAGTCGGCCAGCCACATGTCGCCGCGCTCGACGCGCGCCTGCGGCACACGCATGGCGGCGAGCCAGGCCATCGGGGCACTCCACTCCACGCCCTGCAACTGCGCCAGCGGCCACTCGCCTTGCAACGCGCGCAGGCCGTGGCCAAGGCCGCACCCTGCGTCCAGCACGCGGCGGGGCGCAGGCTGCACCGCCGTGGCCAGCCCGTGCAGCGCCCGCGCCGGCGTGGGAAAGAACGGTGCGTCACGCCATGCGCGCAGCGGGTACAGCAGCACCAGGGGCAGCAGCGCGGCCAGCCACAAGGCGGGCTCGCCGTGAAGGGAGGGCGATGCCGTCAGCGCCGCCGAGATCGGGAAGCCCGACGCGGCGATGAGCCGCCGCCACGGCCGGGCGTTGGGCCAGGCCACGACCGTGGCGAGCACCAGGCCCGACGCCAGGTCCCAGCCCGCGGGCACCCCGAGCTGGCGCACCGCCAGCACCACGGCCCATCCACCGGCCCAGGCCGTCAGGGCGGGCAGTGGCCAGGGCATCCAGCGGCGGGTTGGGGTCAGGAGCGCGAGCGCAGCCGTGGGGGTTGGAGGCATCGGCGCCTTGAGGTTGGCAGGTGCGTCGGAGGGCGCGGCGGTCGGTCGTGGTGCGGCATGTGGGTCGCCTGGCCATCGGTGGCATTCAGCATGTGCGCGTCGGCGGCGGTCGCCCCGGCCCTGGCCAGTGTGGTGCCACGGCAGGGGCCCGAGGGCCGAAGAAAGCGCCGTGGCCACGCCCAGTTCAGTGCATCGCGGCGGCCCCCTCGCGCGGTGGCGCGAACGGCGTCCCCGGGTGTTCAGCGCAGGGCCAGCAGGCGCGCGTGCGCCGGCCGCACGCGCACGGCCGACGGGCTCACCGCGCCCTTCACCGCATGCCGCTGGTCCAAGGTGTCGCGCAGCGCCGGCTCGCCCAGCGGTGTGCCACCCGCGCTGACCAGGCTGGCCACGTAGGGCAGATTGGCCCGCCGGCCACGCGCCAGCACGATGCCGACCTCGCCGCTGGCCAGTTCGACAAAGCTGCCCGGCGGGTACATGCCCACCGCCTTCAGCAGCGCGCCGCCGATCTCGTCGGGCCGGCCGTCGGCGCCCAGGCAAGCCTCACGCGCGGCCAGCACCGGCGACATCGGCGAGCGCTTGGCGCGGCAGCTGATCTTCGCGGTGAACACGTCCACGCGGCGCAACAGCCGCGCCACGCGCTCGGCCGCGCTGAGCTCGGCAAGCGGTTTGTCGGCGGGTTCTGCGTCGTGGTGACGGCGCACCGCCTCCAGCACCAGCGGCTCGCCGAGGCCGGCGCCGGCCAGTTGCTCGGCACCGCGTGCGGCGTGGCGCGCGATCTCTTCGCGAATGGCGGGCGTGAGCGAAATCGCATGTGCAGCAAGCTGGTCCTGGCGGCGCTGCATGGCCACATTCATCAACAGGGCGGCGCGGCCCACCGCCTCCGCTTCGCACGCCGGCCAGCCGAGCATCTGGGCGGCCAGCTCGCACACCAGCATCACCAGCATCGAGTGGCTGGCGCAATACTGCTCCGTGTGATGCCCGGCCCGGTAGATCAGCAGGTACAGCGATGCATCCGGCCGATGCTGCATCAGGCTGCGGGCGCGGGCGTGCGCGGCATCGACCCGACGGGCCCATTCACTGCCTGGGCGAACCTCGCGCAGCGCGCCGTCCAGCATGCACACGGTCTCGGACCAATCCTCTTCCAGCGACCGTGGCGCCGGCGCGTGGCTCTCCTTGGAGACCTGATCGGGCAGCGCCGAGGCGACCTCCTTCAAGGGCGCGTTGCGCAGCAGCCGTTCGTTGACCGCCAAGGCGAGGCGGCGGTACCAGTCGGCGGCCTCGGCTTCGTCGGCAAACAGATCCTGGCCGGCGAGCTCGCTGCGCCGCGTCTCATCGGCAATCTGCACGCCCGCGCCGAGCAGCAGCCGCCCGGTCTGGTCGCGCAGGCCAAAGGGCAGCGGCACGCCGATGCGCAGGTATTGCTTCGAGAACGGAACGAGCTTCACAGGGGGCGGGCGGGCGGGCCGGGGCGGCGCCGGGCGAAACGGCGTTCTCGATATCGGCCCCATGCGCGCAATGCTTGAACCCGCACCCGCCAAAAAAAGCGGGCCCCGAAGGACCCGCTTGAAAGCACAGGGGACTGTGCCAGGAGGAGACGAGCAATGAACCGAGTGGAAACCGATGAACTGGTTGCTGCCGCTTGATCGGATGATGCGCGCGAAAGCTTGAGCCGTGTCCTCGGCGGTTGCCACATTAATGTGCAGCAGTACTCAGGCGCGCACCGCTTGCGCACGCCGGCAGGCGGGTTGCCGCGGGAGGCCTGACCTCCTCGGCGCCCTGCGGCGCGGCCAGGCTGGAGCGCACGCCGGTGGCGCTGGCCGCGTCGGCCAGCGAACCAGCCAGCTTGCCCTTGCCCGCACGTGCCGGCGGGTTGCACAAGCCACAGACGAAGTGCCGCGCGATCTCGTGCGGGTGCGTGACGAAATGGCCGCCGCACTTGCTGCACGGCGTCATCGTCAGCATGCCGTTGTCGACGAACTTGACCAGCCGCCACGCCCGAGTGACGGAAAGCTGGGGCAGCAGACCCTGCGCGCTGATCTGCTCGGTGTAGAGCTGGAACGCCTTGATGACCGTGTCGATCTCGTCGAGCGCGGCGACCTTGTTGAGGTACTCGTGGATGTTCAGGAAGAGGCTGGCGTGGATGTTGGGCTGCCAGGTCATGAACCAGTCGGTGGAGAACGGCAGCTGCCCCTTGCTCGGGCTCTTGCCGGCCACCTCCTTGTACAGGCGCAGCAGGCGCTCGTAGCTGAGGTCGGTCTCGCTTTCCAGCACCTGCAGCCGGGCGCCGAGCTTGATGAGCGTGACCGCCCGCTCGATCTGCCGCGCTTCGGTGAGGATGCTCTTGGTGCGGGCCATGGTGTTGCTTGCGTCGGAGAGAGGTCTGAGCCAAGTGGACGCCGCGGAGCCGGCCTTGCCGGGCCGCCGGCGTTGCCCCCTGGAGGGGGAGGCGGCCGAAGGCCGCTTCGGGGGTGGGCGACTTACGCGGCTTCGCGATGACGGCCGGCCATCAGGATGGAGGCGTGCAGGCGCGACATGCCGTCGTTCGCGGCACCCTTGCCGTGGCTGGTGAGCAGGTTCCACACCATGTCGTCGTCCATGCGGAAGCGGCACAGCAGCTGGTTGCCGGTGGCGATCTTC
>JAEUPD010000253.1 GCA_016788525.1 Rubrivivax sp. | reverse complement strand
ACATGAAGGGCAGCGAGCGCAAGGTTGTCTTCCAGGGCGTGCACCAGCTGATGGGCAGCGACCTCGGGCCCAAGTGGGCCCCGGGCGAGGAGAAGATGAGCAAGATGGTGTTCATCGGCATCGACCTGCCCAAGGACGTGTTGCTGCAGGGCCTCGAACAGTGCCTGGTCTGAACGCCGGCGCGGCGGCGCGCAACGCCTGTGGCCACGTGGTGTGAAGGGCCTGACAAACCCCTCGTTCAAAGCCTCCTCGACCCCCGCAACCCCGTGGCTACAATCCGCGCGCCTTTCAAGCCCCCCGGCTCGTCGCGGCCTCGGCGGCGCGGCCACCGAGGCGCCCCACCAGGGGCGTTCGGGGCAGGTTCTTTCGAAGTGTCCGTCCAGGCGAGGAGATGCCCGTGAGCAAGCCCCCGGCCAAAGCGCCTTCAAAGGCGAAGGCTCCGGCAAAGGCCGCCGGCAAGACCGCGGCCAAGACACCCGCCAAGCCGGCACCGGTCGGCAAGAGCCCTGCCAAGAGTGCGCCGGCCCGGTCGGCATCGAAAGCGCCGCCCAAGCCCCCGCCGAAGGCCCCGGCCAGGCCGGTGGCGAAAGCGGCACCCGCACCGAAGCCAGCGGCCAAGTCCGCCCACGCCAAGGCCGGCGGCGCGCCCGCCGGCAAGGCCGCGGCGGCCCCGGCGGCCGTGCCGAAGAAGCCAGCCTCACCGGCCAAACCCGTCGGCAAGGGTGAGGTCAAGCTGCTCGCGGCCAAGACCGCCGCGGCCGCCACCCCCACGCGACCGGCGGTGCCCGCCGCGCCGGCCGGGGCGGCGCGCGCCGCGGGCCGCCCTGCGGTCGGCCCCGAGATCCATGCCCCCAAGGCGGCCGCCCCCGCCTCGCGCACACCGACACCTGCCGCCGCGGCAGGCTCGGCCAGCACGTCCGTTTCCTCAACCCCCGCGGCACCCGTCTCGAATCGGTTCACCGATCGCTTCGCGCCGCCGCGACCTACCGCACCCGAAGTGATCGAAGCGTCCCCTGCCCGCCCGCCGCGGAAGATCGACCCCAAGCTGGCCAATGCCTGGAAGGGCAAGGCCGGCCGTGACCTCACCGAAGACGAACTGCTCGCCATGCCCGACGGCGAGTACATGAACGAGAAGCAGCTCGAGTTCTTCCGCCACCGGCTGATCAAGCAGAAGGACGATCTGCTGTCCAACGCGGGCGAAACCACCGAACACCTGCGCGAGGACACTTCCATCGTGCCCGACCCGGTGGACCGCGCCACGATCGAGGAGGAGCACGCGCTGGAGCTGCGCACCCGCGACCGCGAACGCAAGCTGCTCAAGAAGATCTCGCAGTCGCTGGCGCGGCTGGAAAGCGGCGACTACGGCTACTGCGACGAGACCGGCGAGCCCATCGGCCTGGCGCGCCTGCTCGCCCGGCCCACCGCCACGCTGTCGCTGGAAGCCCAGCAGCGGCGCGAGCTGAAGCAGAAGATGTTCGGGGACTGATGACCACGCTGCGCGATGATCCGCAGGCCGGCGCCCGCGGCGCCGCGGAGGGTGCTGCGCGGCCCGAGGGGCAGCACCAGCCGCCTGGCCGGCGCGGAACCAGCTGGCACGCCCGGCTGCCCCGGCGGTAGCGGCTTTCGGCCCGCGGCCGCGCGCGTGAGCAAAGTGGCGGCCCCTCGAACGGGGTGCGTCTGTGCTCCCGCGGACGTGTAACCGCCCGGAGTAAAGTCAGCGCATGGCCGAGAACGAGAGCTTCTTCCGGAAGGTGGTGCGGTTCGTCGCGAACCCGGCCACCGACTGGAACGAACTCAACTCGCGCCAGGAGGATTCGCGCGAGCTCGAGCTGGAGAAGTCCGAGCTCAAGGCGATGATCGAACGCAAGCGCCGCAACGACTTCGTGCGCAAGCGCGAGTTCGACATGCTGCGGCGCATCCGCCGCGAGGGGCTCTCGCCCGAGCAGGCCGCCGCTCTGGAGGGCGCCTCGCGCATCGACGACTCCGAAGCGCGTCTGGCCGAGCCGGCCCGCGCCGACGGCGCCGTGAAGGCCAAGATCGACGAGATCGAGCAGCAGATGGTGGGCGAGTCGTTCGCGCCGCCCGGCTCGCGCCGCTCGCCGCCGCCCCCGCCACCGCCTCGGCCGGCCAATGGCGGCGCAGCCCTGCCGGCCGGCGCCGACGTACCGATGCTGCACGACGTGCTGCCGGCCGACGCACAGGGTGAACCGGCCATGCGGCTGGACCCGTCCTTGTACGAGACCCCGGCCTCGGCGCGCCCACCCGAACCGGCCCCCGCGCCCGGGCGCCATGGCGCCGCCGCTGCGGCAGCGCCTGCGGCAGCACGCGGCCTGCCCCCGCTCTCGCCGGCCGCGCCGGCGCTGGCGCCGATGCAGTTCGCCCCGACCACCGACGCGGCCACGGGCGACCTGAACAGCCCGTTCGAAGCCGTCGAGGTCAACGAGGTCATGCACGACCCCGAGCTCGACGAGCCCGTGATCTCGTTTGCCAACGCCGACTTCCAGCAATGCGAAGAGGCGTTGCAGCGGCTCACCGGGGCGGGCGGCGTGCGCCACCAGCACGCCGAGACGTGGCTCGTGCTGTTCGACCTGTACCGCGCCACAGGGCAGCAGCAGCGCTTCGAGAGCCTGGCGCTGGACTACGCGCAGCAGTTCGGCTGGTCCGCACCGCAGTGGTACTCGCTGCCCAAGCTGGTGGCCGAGGCGCTGGCCGATGAACCGCTGCTCACCGGCAGCTCGCGCGCCGAGCGCGGCAGCATCAACGGCGATGTCGGCTGGGTGAGCCCGGCGCTGCTGGACATCGACGCGGTGGCCCGCCTGCGTTCGCAGACGCTGCAGATGCCGCTGCCGTGGGTGTTCGACTGGGGGCAGCTGCGCAGCATCGAGGCCGAGGCGGCGATGCAGCTGAGCACGCTGTTCCGGCTGTGGGCGGGGCAGGCCATCGAGATGCGCTGGATCGGCGGCGACCGCCTGTTCCAGGTGCTGGCCGAGGCCGCGCCCACCGGCGTGCGCGACGCCGACCCGGCGTTCTGGCTCACGCGGCTCGATGGTCTCAGGCTGGCCAACCGTGCCGACCAGTTCGACGAGGCGGCCATCGACTACTGCGTCACCTACGAGGTCTCGCCGCCTTCGTGGGAGGCGGCGCGCTGCAAGGTGCACATCAGCGGCCAGGCGATCTCCACCCGCACGCCGCCGCTGTCGGTGGTAAGCGACGTTTCGACGAGCTTCATGGAGTCGGGCCTGTCGGAAGACGCCATCACCGGCGTCGAGGTGGCCAACGTCGAACTTTCGGGCCAGCTGGTCGGCGACATCAGCAGCACGATGAAGAAGCTCGAGGGCGAGCTCGGCAAGGCCACCCTGGTGAACGTGTCGTGCGCGCGCTTGATCCGCGTGGACTTCATCGCCGCGGGCGACCTGCTGAACTGGGTGCTCGCCCGGCGCACCGAGGGCCGCTCGGTGCAGTTCATCGAGGCGCACCGGCTCGTCGCGCTCTTCTACGGCGCGATGGGCATCAACGAGCACGCGAAGGTCGGCGTCCGCAAGGTCTGAGCCGGGCCCTTTCCCGAAGCGGCCAGTGGCCGCCCGCCCGTCTCCGGCGCCGCTACAGTGTCTGCATGGACACGTACCACGGCACCACCATCCTCAGTGCGCGACGCGGCAGCCAGGTCGCGCTCGGCGGCGACGGCCAGGTCACCCTCGGTCAGATCATCGTCAAGGCCAGCGCGCGCAAGGTGCGCAAGCTCTTCCATGACCAGGTGCTGGCCGGCTTTGCCGGCGCCACCGCCGACGCCTTCACGCTGTTCGAGCGCTTCGAGGCCAAGCTCGAGAAGCACCAGGGCCATCTCCAGCGCGCCGCCATCGAGCTGACCAAGGACTGGCGCACCGACCGCGTGCTGCGCAGGTTGGAGGCGATGCTCGCCGTGGCCGACCGCGACCACTCGCTCATCATCACCGGCAACGGCGACGTGCTCGAGCCCGAGCATGGCATCGTCGCCATCGGCTCTGGCGGCGCCTATGCGCAGGCCGCGGCGCGCGCGCTGCTCGAACACTCGCCGCTGGCCGCCGCGGAGATCGTCAAGCAGTCGCTGAAGATCGCCGGCGAGCTGTGCATCTACACGAATCAGCACCACACCATCGAGGTGCTAGAGTGAGCAAGGCCTCGATGACCCCGCGCGAGATCGTCTCCGAGCTCGACCGCCACATCGTCGGCCAGCGCTCGGCCAAGCGCGCCGTGGCCATCGCGCTGCGCAACCGCTGGCGACGCCAGCAGGTCGACGAAAAGCTGCGCGGCGAGATCACGCCGAAGAACATCCTGATGATCGGCCCCACGGGCGTGGGCAAGACCGAGATCGCGCGGCGCCTGGCGCGGCTGGCCGACGCGCCCTTCGTGAAGGTGGAGGCGACCAAGTTCACCGAGGTCGGCTACGTCGGCAAGGACGTCGACACCATCATTCGCGACCTGGCCGACGTGGCGGTGAAGCAGGAGCGCGAGCGCCAGATGAAGCTGCAGCGCGCGCGCGCCGAAGACGCCGCCGAGGAGCGGCTGCTCGACGTGCTGGTGCCGCCGCCACGCTCGGCGTCGGCCATCGGCTTCGGCGCCGAGGCACCCCCCGGCGACAACACCGCGCGCCAGGTGATGCGCAAGCGCCTGCGCGAAGGCACGCTCGACGACAAGGAGATCGAGATCGAGCTGGCCGACGCGAAGCCTTCGCTCGAGATCCTCGGCCCCCAGGGCCTGCCCGGCATGGAGGAGATGGCCGAGCAGCTCAAGGGCTTGTTCGCCCAGGCCGGCGCCCAGCGCAAGCGCGCGCACAAGATGAAGGTGCGCGAGGCGCTCGACCGGCTCACCGAGGAGGAAGCCTCGAGGCTGGTCAACGAGGACGAGATCCGCGCCGCGGCGCTGGCCCATGCCGAGGCCAACGGCATCGTCTTCATCGACGAGATCGACAAGGTGGCCTCACGCAGCGAGACGCACGGCGCCGACGTCAGCCGCCAGGGCGTGCAGCGCGACCTGCTGCCGCTGGTGGAGGGCACGACCGTCAGCACCAAGTACGGCGTGGTAAAGACCGACCACGTCCTGTTCATCGCCAGCGGCGCCTTTCACCTCTCGCGCCCGAGCGACCTCATCCCCGAGCTGCAGGGCCGCTTCCCGATCCGCGTCGAGCTCGCGTCGCTGTCGGTGGCCGACTTCGAGGCCATCCTCACCAGCACGCAGGCCAGCCTGGTCACGCAGTACAAGGCGCTGCTGGCCACCGAAGGCGTGACGCTCGAGTTCTCGCCGGCGGCGGTGCGGCGCATCGCCGAGATCGCCTTCGAGGTGAACGAGCGCACCGAGAACATCGGCGCGCGGCGGCTGGCCACCGTGATGGAACGCCTGCTCGACGAAGTGAGCTTCGACGCCCCGCACCGCAGCGGCCAGACCGTGCCCATCGACGTCACCGAGGTCAACCGGCATCTGGCGGCGCTGGCCGGCAACGAGGACCTGTCGCGCTACATCCTCTAGGACGGTGGGCGGCGGGCGGCGCCCGTGGGCGGCGGCGGCGCATGGCGGCCGCATCCTGGCGCCCGGCTTGTCTCTACACTCGGCGTCCCGCACCCGTGCCCGAGGAGCCGATGCCCACGACGACGAACTGGCTGCGCCCGCTGGGCCACAGCGGCCTGCAGGTCGCGCCGCTCACCTTCGGCGGCAACGTGTTCGGCTGGACCGCCGACGAGAAGACCTCGTTCGCGCTGCTCGACGCCTTCGTCGCCGGCGGCTTCAACCTCATCGACACCGCCGATGTCTATTCGCGCTGGGCGCCCGGCCATCAGGGTGGCGAGAGCGAGGCGACGATCGGCCGGTGGCTGCGCTCCAGCGGCAAGCGCAACCACGTGCTGATCGCCACCAAGGTCGGCAAGCCGATGGGCGAGGAGGGCTCGGGCCGCACGGGCCTGTCGCGCCGCTGGATCCGGCAGGCGGTGGAAGACTCGCTGGCGCGGCTGCAGACCGACCACATCGACCTGTACCAGTCGCACGACGACGACGCGGCCACGCCGCTGGAAGAGACGCTCGCCACCTACGCCGAGCTGATCCGCGAGGGCAAGGTGCGCGCCATCGGCGCCAGCAACTACACCGCGCCGCGGCTGGCCGAGGCGCTGGCCGTGAGCGCCCGGCTGAACCTGCCGCGCTACGAGAGCCTGCAGCCGCACTACAACCTGATGGAGCGCGCTGTCTACGAGGCCGAGCTGGAGCCGCTGGTGCGCCGCGAGAACCTCGGCGTGATCAACTTCTTCGGCCTGGCGCGCGGTTTCCTCACCGGCAAGTACCGCAGCGAGGCCGACCTCGGCAAGAGCGTACGCGGCGGCGGCGTGAAAGGCTATCTGAACGACCGCGGCTTCGCGGTGCTGAAGGCCCTGGATGACGTGGCCGCGGCGCATGCGGGAGTGCGCGCCACGCCCGCGCAGGTGGCGCTGGCCTGGCAGCTCGCCCGCCCGGGGATCACCGCGCCGATCGTCAGCGCCACCAGCGTGGCGCAATGGGACGAGGTGGCCGGCGCGGCACGGCTGGCGCTCACGGCCGCCGACATCGCCGCCCTGGACCGGGCCAGCGCCGCCTGACCCATCAGCTCTGCTGCGCCACCATGCCTTCGCTGCCGCTGTTCATCGCCCCCGCCCGCTTCGACGACCCCGCCGCGGCGCTGGCGCAGGTGCAGGCCATCTACCGCAGCAGCACCGAGCACCTGCGCGACGCGCTGCAGCGCTTCGTCGCCGGTGAAGACGTGGGTCACGTGCGCGCGCACTACCCTTTCGTGCGCGTGCGCACCGACACGGTGGCGCGCGCCGACTCGCGCCTGTCGTACGGCTTCGTCTCCGGCCCCGGAACCTACGAGACCACGCTGTCGCGGCCCGATCTCTTCGCCGGCTACTACCGCGAGCAGTTCCGGCTGCTGCTGAAGAACCACGGCGTGGCGCTGGAGATCGGCACCAGCGCCCAGCCGATCCCGGTGCACTTTTCGCTGGCCGAGCACGACCACCTCGAAGGCAGCCTGAGCCCCGAGCGGCGCCTGCTGATGCGCGACCTGTTCGACCTGCCCGACCTCGCGGCGATGGACGACGGCATCGCCAACGGCACGCACGAGCCGGGGCCGGGCGAACCGCAGCCGCTGGCACTGTTCACCGCGCCGCGCGTGGACTATTCGCTGCACCGGTTGCGCCACTACACCGGCACCGCGCCCGAGCACTTCCAGAACTTCGTGCTGTTCACGAACTACCAGTTCTACATCGACGAGTTCATCAAGCTCGGGCACGCGCTGATGGCGCTGCCGTCCAGCGACTACCAGGCCTTCGTCGAGCCGGGCAACGTCGTCACTCGTCGTGCCGGCCTGCCGCCGCAGCCGGGCGAGGACCTCGGCGCGCCGCCGCCGCGCCTGCCGCAGATGCCGGCCTACCACCTGACGCGGCGCGACGCGAGCGGCATCACCATGGTCAACATCGGCGTCGGCCCGGCCAACGCCAAGACCATCACCGACCACATCGCGGTGCTGCGCCCGCACGTGTGGCTGATGCTCGGCCACTGCGCGGGGCTGCGCAACAGCCAGCAGC
>JAEUPD010000249.1 GCA_016788525.1 Rubrivivax sp. | reverse complement strand
GGCGACGCCGGCGGCTTCGACGGCGAGGTCATCGTCGTCGAGCCCACCGGCAGCGAGACGCAGGTCTTCGTCCGCCTAGGGCAACAGGAGATCGTCGGCGTCTTCCGCGAGCGCCACGACTTCCGCCCCGGCCAGCGCGTGCGCCTGAAGCCGCGCGCCGACAAGGCCCACCTCTTCGACCCGCACAGCGGCCAACGGATCTGAGGCCGCTTCCAACGCGTTCATCCACGACGATCCACCCCAACGAGCGGCCCACGAGCCCCCTGCAGGAGACAGTGATGATTCAAAGCCCCCTGAAGAACCTCAACCGCCGCAGCGTGCTGAAGGCCGGCGCCGTGTTGGCCGGTGCCGGCACGGCCAACCTGCTGGCGTGGGCGCACGCCTGGGCGCAGAGCTCGCCGTTCAAGCCCGAGAAGGGCGCGAAGCTCTCGATCATGCGCTGGAAGCGCTTCATCCAGGCCGAGGAAGACAGCTTCATGAAGCTGGTCGACGCGTTCAGCAAGGCCACCGGCGTCGAAGTGAAGGTCACGCACGAGAGCCTCGATGACGTGCAACCCAAGGCCAGCGTGTCGGCCAACACCGGCCAGGGCCCCGACCTCTTCTGGGGCCTGTACTCGCTGCCCCACCTCTTCCCCACCAAGTGCGTCGATGTCACCGACGTCGCCAACTACCTGGGCAAGAAGTACGGCGGCTGGGTGCCCACCGCCGAGACCTACGGCAAGGGCCCGGGCGGCAAGTGGATCGCCATTCCCGTGGCCTACAACGGCAACGTCATCAACTACCGCCAGAGCATGATCGAGAAGGCGGGCTTCAAGGAGGTCCCGAAGGACACCGCCGGTTTCCTCGAGCTGATGAAGGCGCTGAAGGCCAAGAGCGTGCCGGGCGGCTTCGCGCTCGGCCGTGCCTCAGGCGACGGCAACGCCTGGGTGCACTGGGCGCTGTGGTCGCACGGCGGCAACCTCGTGGACGCCAAGGACAAGGTCGTCATCAACTCGCCCGAAACGGCCAAGGCGCTCGAGTACGTGAAGACCATGTCGGAGTCGTTCGTCAGCGGCACCGCCTCCTGGAACGACGCGTTCAACAACAAGGCCTTCCTTACCGGCGAGGTGAGCCTCACGAACAACGGGGTATCGATCTACGCGGCGGCCAAGTCCGGCGCCGGCAAGGACCCGAAGATGAAGGAGGTGATGGACGACATGAATCACGCGCTGTGGCCCGTGGGTCCTGTCGGCAAGCCCACCGAATTCCACATCGCCTACCCGCTGATGCTGATGAAGTACAGCAAGGTGCCCAACGCCGGCAAGGCCTTCATGGCCTTCATGCTGGAAGCCGAGAACTACAACCAGTGGCTCGAAGACTCGGTGGCCTACCTCACGCACCCGCTCAACGCCTACGATGACAACAAGGTGTGGAAGAGCGACCCCAAGCTGAGCCTGGTGCGCGACGTAGCCAAGCGCACGCTCACCGCCGGCGGCATGGGCTCGGTGGGCGAAAAGGCCGCCTCGGCGCTGGCCGACTTCGTGGTGCTGGACATGTTCGCCTCGGTGGCGACCGGCCGCGCCAGCGTGAAGGAAGCCATCGCGGTGGCCGAGCGCCAGGCCAAGCGGATCTACCGCTAGCAGAACCCGCACCGACGAACGCGCAGACGAAGGAAGCCGCCGATGTGGTCTGAACGCCTGGCCCGCTGGGGTGCGAATCGCAACCTGCTGGGCTGGATGTTCATGCTGCCGGCGGCAGCCTTCCTGGTGCTGTTTCTCGTCTACCCGCTGGGGCTGGGCATCTGGCTGAGCTTCACCGATTCGAAGATCGGCCGCCCCGGCGACTTTGTCGGCCTCGAGAACTACATCTGGATCATCGGCGACACCAAGTTCCAGACGGCCGTCTTCTTCACCCTCTTCTACACGTTCTTCGCCAGCGTGGTGAAGTTCGGGCTCGGCCTGTACCTGGCGCTGCTGCTCAACCAGCACCTGCCGTTCAAGGCCATCATCCGCGCCATCGTGCTGATCCCCTTCATCGTGCCCACGGTGCTCAGCGCGATCGCCTTCTGGTGGATCTTCGACCCGCAGTTCTCCATCATCAGCTGGACGCTGCGGCAGATGGGGCTCATCAGCGGCAACGTCGACTTCCTTGGCGACGCCTGGAACGCGCGCTGGAGCGTCATCTTCGCCAACGTCTGGCGCGGCGTGCCGTTCATCGCCATCTCGCTGCTGGCCGGCCTGCAGACGGTGCCGCCGTCGCTGTACGAGGCCGCCACGCTCGACGGCGCCACGCGCTGGCAGATGTTCGTGAAGATCACCTACCCGCTGCTCACCCCCATCATCGCGGTGGTGATGACGTTTTCGGTGCTGTTCACCTTCACCGACTTCCAGCTCATCAAGGTGCTCACCAACGGCGGCCCGGCCGGCGCCACCGAGCTGATGGCCACCATGTCCTACAACACCGCCATCCTCGGCGGCCGCATCGGCGAAGGCGCCGCGGTGTCCACCGCGATGGTGCCGTTCCTGCTGGCGGCGATCATGGTCTCCTGGTTCGGCCTGCAGCGGCGCAAGTGGCAGCAAGGCGAAGATTGAGAACCGCAAACGCATCGTGAGCAACGCCACCACCACCGCCGCACCCGCCGACCATTCGGAGGGCATGAGCTACCTCTCCACGCTGCCGCAGCGCGTGGTGTCGCTCTACATCCCGCTTGCCCTCATCGTCGTCGTGCTGCTCTTCCCCTTCTACTGGATGGTCATCACGGCCATCAAGCCGAAGGAGCACCTGCTCGACCTGGACACGCACAACCCGTTCTGGACGGTGGCGCCGACGCTGGAGCACATCAAGGAGCTGCTGTTCAAGACCGACTACCCGCAGTGGCTGTGGAACACGATGTTCATCTCGGTGGCCGCGACGCTGCTGTCGCTGGTGGCCAGCGTGTTCGCGGCCTATGCCATCACACGCATCCGCTACAAGGGCAGCAACCTGGTGGGCGGCATGATCTTCCTGGCGTACCTCGTGCCGCCGTCGATCCTGTTCATCCCGCTGTCCACGGTCGTCTTCCAGTACGGCCTGTTCGACACGCCATTCGCCCTGATCCTCACCTACCCCACCATCCTGATCCCGTTCTCCACCTGGCTGCTGATGGGCTACTTCAAGACCATCCCGTACGAGCTGGAGGAGTGCGCACTGATCGATGGCGCCAGCCGCTGGCAGATCCTCGTCAAGATCATCCTGCCCCTGGCGGTGCCGGGGCTCATCTCGGCGTCGATCTTCTGCCTAACGCTGTGCTGGAACGAGTTCATCTACGCACTCACCTTCATCAACAGCGCCGAGAAGAAGACCGTGCCGGTGGCCATCCTGTCGGCGTTCACCGACGGCGACCAGTACCGCTGGGGCTCGCTGATGGCTGGCGCCCTGGTCGGCTCGCTGCCGCTGGTCATCCTCTATGCCTTCTTCGTCGAGCACTACGTGTCGGCAATGACGGGGGCGGTGAAGGAATAGCGGCGTTCATCGGGGTGGCGCGCGCGGCTGCGGGCACGCCCGCAGGCCCGCACGCCGGCTCCCTCGCCCCGCCCTCGCCCCGCAGTCTCACTTCCCTACCCCGAGGAGCGCTCGATGCGCATCGCTTTCGTCGGCCTGGGCGCGATGGGCGTGCCCATGGCCCTGAACCTCGTCAAGGCCGGTCACGAGGTGGTCGGCTTCGACCTCCGCCCCGGCGCCGCCGACAGCCTCGTGGCGGCCGGCGGCCGCAGCGCGGCCAGCGCCAAGGAAGCCGCCACCAACGCCGAGTTGCTGTGGCTGATGGTCGTCAGCGGCGAACAGGCAGAGTCGGTGCTATTCGAACATGGCGCCGCCGCCGCCCTCTCGCGCGGCAGCATCGTCGTGGCCGCGTGCACGCAGCCGCCGGCACTGGCCGCGCGCACCGCGGCGCGGCTTGCCGAGTTGGGCCACACGATGCTCGACGCGCCCGTCAGCGGCGGCGTCGCCGGCGCCAAGGCGGGGGGGCTGACGATCATGGTCAGTGGCGCCGAGGCCGCGCTGGCACGCGCGCGCCCGGTGCTCGAAGCGGTGGGCAAACGCATCTTCGACGTCGGCCGAGAGGCCGGCAAGGGCAGCACCGCGAAGATGATCAACCAGCTCTTGTGCGGCGTGCACATCGCCGCTGCCGCCGAAGCCATGCACGTGGCCGAGCGGGCCGGCGTCAGCAAGCAGACGATGCACGAGATCATTTCCGTCAGCGCCGGCAACAGCTGGATGTGGGGCGACCGCGGGCCACGCATGATGATGGACGAGCCGCCGGTGACGAGCGCGGTGGACATCTTCGTCAAGGACCTGGGCATCGTGCTCGGCCAGGGCACGCAGATGCGGCAAGGGCTGCCGCTGGCCGCCGCGGCGATGCAGATGTTCCTGGCGGCCTCGGGGCTGGGCCATGGCGCGGCCGACGACAGCCAGGTGATCCGCGCCTACCGCGCGCTGAACGGCGCACAGGTCGGAGGGCCCAAGAAGTGAACTCTCCCGCCAAGCCCACCGTCGGCTTCATCGGCGTCGGCCTGATGGGCGCCGGCATGGCGAAGAACCTCGTCACCAAGGGCCACCCACTGGTCGTGCTGGGCCACCGCAACCGCGAGCCGGTGGAGCGCCTGAAGGCACTGGGCGCGGCCGAGGCCGGCACGCCGCGCGAGCTGGCCGCGCGGTGCGAGGTCGTGCACCTGTGCGTGACCGGCTCGCCGCAGGTCGAGGCCAACGTGCGCGGCCCGAATGGCCTGCTCGCTGGCGCGCGGCCGGGCCTCGTGATCATCGACTGCTCGACCTCGAACCCCGTCTCCACACTGGCACTGGCCGAAGAGTGCGCGGCGCAAGGCGTGCACTTCGTCGACGCGCCGCTGTCGCGCACGCCCAAGGAGGCCGAGGCCGGCACGCTGGACACGATGATCGGCGCGGCCCCCGAAGTGTTCGCGCGCATCGAGCCCATCGTGCGCTGCTGGGCCGGCCATGTGGTGCACCTGGGCCCGGTGGGGCTGGGGCACAAGATGAAGCTCGTCAACAACTTCGTCGCCATGGGCTACGCGGCGCTCTTTGCCGAGGCGCTGGCCATCGCCCGCAAGGCCGGCCTGTCGGTACAGCAGTTCCACTCGGTCATCGGCGCCGGGCGCATGCGCAGCCCCTTCTACGACACCTTCATGCAGTGGTCGCTGGCCGGCGACGAGAACGCGCACCGCTTCACCATTGCCAACGCCCACAAGGACATGCGCTACCTGGCTTCGATGGCCGGCGAGCTTGGCGCCGTGAACCCGCTGCAGGCCGCGGTGAAGAACAGCTTTGCCGCGATGGAGGCGGCCGGCCAGGGCGAACGCTACGTGCCGATGCTGGCCGACTTCATCGCGGCGCTCAACGCCGTGCCGCCGGCGGCGGCGGAACGCGCCTAGCGATCAACCAAGAAACCGAACGCGACCGAACATGCTGCTCAAAGACCGTACCGTCCTCATCACCGGCGCCGCCAGCCCGCGCGGCCTGGGGCTGGCCTGCGCCAGGCTCTTCGCCGAACACGGCGCCCGGGTGCACATCAGCGACATCAACGCCGAGCAGGCGGCCACCGCCGCGGCCGCGCTGCCGGGCGCCGGGCACCTCAGTGCGCGCTGCGACGTGACGCAGCGCACCGAATGCCAGGCCGCCGCGGCGCAGGCGCTGGCCACCTGGGGCCGCATCGATGTGCTTGTCAACATCGCCGGCATCACCAGCCCGCAGCGGCTGATGGAGGTGGACGAGGCCACCTACGACCGCATCTTCGACATCAACATGCGCGGCACGCTGCTCATGACGCAGGCGGTGGTGCCGCAGATGCGCAAGCAAAGGAGCGGCAGCATCGTCAACCTGGCCAGCGTGAGCGCGCAGCGCGGCGGCGGCGTGTTCGGCGGCAGCCACTATTCGGCAGCCAAGGCCGCGGTGCTCGGCTACACCAAGGCCAGCGCGCGCGAGCTCGGCCCAGACAACATCCGCGTCAACGCCATCTGCCCCAGCTACATCGACACCGACATCGCCGGGCCGCTGATGACCCCCGAGCGCATGCAGCAGATCATCGCCAGCGTGCCGATGGGCCGCGTCGGCCACGCGCACGAGGTGGCCGGCTGCGCGCTGTTCCTGGCCAGCGACCTCTCCAGCTATGTGACCGGCAGCGAGATCGACATCAACGGCGGCAGCCACATTCACTGAGCCGCCCCGGGGAAAGGCCATGACCAGGATCGCGTTGTTCGGCGCCGGCGGCAAGATGGGCGCACGGCTGGCGCGCAATCTGCAAGGCAGCCGCTTCGAGGTACGCCACGTGGAGCCCGGCGCCGCCAGCCGCCAGCGGCTGAAGGCCGATCTCGGCATCGAATGTGTGGAGGCCGAAGCCGCGGCGCGCGGCGCCGAGGTGTTGATCCTGGCCGTGCCCGACACGCTGATCGGCAAGGTGGCCGCGCAGGTTTCGCCGTGGCTGGGCGCCGGCACGATGGTGATCACGCTCGACGCCGCCGCGCCCTTCGCCGGCCATTTGCCGCAGCGGCCGGACCTCACCTACTTCGTCACCCACCCCTGCCACCCGTCGATCTTCAACCCCGAGGTGCACAACGGCCCCGACTACTTCGGCGGCGTGAAGGCCGAGCAGGCCATCGTCAGCGCGTTGATGCAGGGGCCGGTCGAGGCGTTCGAGCTCGGCGAAGAGATCGCCAAGATCATCTACCAGCCGGTGTCGCGCGCCCACCGAGTAAGCGTGGACCAGATGGCGCTGCTGGAGCCGGGCCTTTCAGAGACGGTGTGTGCCACGCTGCTGGACACCATGCGCGAGGCGCTGGACGAGGTGGTGGCGCGCGGCGTGCCCGAGCTGGCGGCGCGCGACTTCCTGCTTGGCCACATGACCATCCTCTCGGCGGTGATCTTCAAGCAGATCCCCGGCCAGTTCTCCGACGCCTGCAACAAGGCCATCACCTTCGGCAAGCCGCGCCTGCTGCGGCCCGACTGGAAGCACGTCTTCGAGCGCGACGAGATAACCGAAAGCATCCGGCGCATCACCTGAAGTGGCCGACGACGACCGCATCCGCTGCACCTACTGGCTAGAGACGGGTGACGACCCGGCGCGCGCCGCCGAGGTCATCGCCGGCGAGCAAAGCAGCGGCACCTTCGTCGCGCTGGCCAACGAGACCGCCGAGCTGAAGGCGCGCAGCGGAGCGCGCGTCGACCGACTGGAAGTGCTGGGCCACGCCGCACAGCCGAGCCTGCCGACGCCCGCGCACGCGCCTGGCCGCACGGGCCGCTACACGCAGTGCACGCTGTCGCTTTCGTGGCCGCTGGCCAACCTCGGCCCCTCATTGCCGAACCTGCTGGCCACCGTGGCCGGCAACCTGTTCGAGCTGCGCCAGGTCACGGGCCTGCGCATCACCGGCCTCGAGCTGCCCGAGGCCTTCGCGCGCCGCTACCCGGGCCCGGCCTTCGGCATTGAAGGCACACGGCGGCTGGCCGGCGTGCCCGCGTTCGACGGGCAGCGCGGCGGGCCGCTCATCGGCACCATCATCAAGCCGAGCGTCGGCCTGACGCCGGACGAAACGGCACGCGAGGTGCGTCAGCTGGTTGCCGCCGGCATCGACTTCATCAAGGACGACGAGTTGCAGGCAGACGGCCCGGGCTGCCCGTTCGACGAACGTGTGCGCGCCGTGATGCGCGAGGTGCGTGCCGGCGAAGAGCGGCTCTCGCGCAAGGTGATGGTGGCCTTCAACCTGACCGGCGAACTCGGCGAGATGAAGCGCCGGCACGACCTGGTGCTCGCCGAAGGCGGCAGCTGCGTGATGGCCAGCCTGAACAGCATCGGGCTGGTGGGCCTGCTCGAGCTGCGGCGACACTCGCAGCTGCCGATCCACGCGCACCGCAACGGCTGGGGTGCCCTCACGCGCCACCCGGCGCTCGGCTGGGACTACGCGCCGTGGCAGCAGCTGTGGCGCCTGGCCGGCGCCGACCACCTGCACGTGAACGGGCTGGCCAACAAGTTCAGCGAGAGCGACGAGAGCGTCATCGCCGCAGCACGATCGGTGCTGGCGCCGCTGCGGCCCAGCCACCCGATGCGCGCGATGCCCGTGTTCAGCTCGGGGCAGACCGGCAAGGTGGCCGCCGCTACCTACGCGGCCGTCGGCACGGCCGACCTGATCTTCGCCTCGGGCGGCGGCATCTTCGGCCACCCGGGCGGCCTGGCTGCCGGCGTGACCGCGCTGCGCCAGGCATGGCACGCGGCGCTCGCCGGCATACCCATCGAGCGCCACGCGCAGTCGCACCGCGAGCTGCATGAGGCGCTCGCGTTCTGGTGAGCATGCCGCGGCCAGGTGGCGTGATGATCGCGCGACGCCGCCCCGGTGCGCCGATGCCGATGCCGATGCCAACGCCAATGAACACGGCCGCGGGGGCTGCGCGTTGACCCTGCCCGCCGGCCTGCTGCTCGCCTACTACGGCGACGACTTCACCGGCTCCACCGACGTGCTGGACGCCTTCGCCGCGGCCGGTGTGCCGACGGTGCTGTTCTTCGAGCCACCCACCGCCGCGGACCTGCAGCAGTTTGCGGCGGCACGCTGCATCGGGCTGGCCGGCACCGCACGCAGCCGCGGCCCGGCTTGGATGGCCGCCCAGCTGCCCGGCGCCTTCGATGCGCTGGCGCGACTGGGCCCGCCGCTGCTGCAGTACAAGGTCTGCTCGACGTTCGACTCGTCACCCGAGGTGGGCTCGATCGGCCGCGCCATCGATCTGGGGCTGGCGCGCTTCGGCGCCGAGGCGGGCTGGTCGCCCGTGATCGTGGGTGCGCCGCCGCTGCGCCGCTACCAGGCCTTTGGCCACCTGTTCGCGGCGGCTGGCGACGGCGTCGTGCACCGGCTCGACCGCCACCCGACGATGCAGCGCCACCCGGTCACCCCGATGGGCGAGTCGGACCTCCGCGCGCACCTGGCGCGGCAGACCTCGCGACGCATCGAGCTCATCGACTTCGTGCAACTGAAGGCCGGCCGCGGCGCCGAAAGGCTCGCTGCGCTGCGCGGCGACGATGTGCCCATCGTGCTGCTGGACGTGATCGACGACGAGTCGCTCGCCGCGGCAGGCCGGTTGGTGTGGGAGCAACGGGGCAGCGCGCTCTTCAGTGCATCGTCATCGGGGCTCGACCACGCGCTGGCCGCGCATTGGCGCCAGCTCGGCACGGCCGGCGAGTGGCCGCCTGGCGGCGATGCCGCGGCCCCGGCGGATCCGCACGCGGGCCGGGACGTGCGCTGCGTGGGTGTGAGCGGCAGCTGCTCGCCGGTCACCGCCGCGCAGATTGCAGTGGCGTTGGCGAGCGGGCGCTTCGATGGCCTGCGCGTCGATGTCGCTGCCACATTGCAGCCCGCCGGCCTTGGCGCCGAAGTGGAGCGACTCGTTGCCTGCGCGCGCGCGGCGCTGCGCGCCGGGCGCGCACCGCTCGTCTACAGCGCCCGAGGGCCCGATGACCCGGCAGTGGGTGCCTTCGATGCCGCGGCCGCACGGGCGGGCCTCTCACGCGACGAAGCCGCGGCGTGCATCGGCCGCGCGCTTGGCCAGGTGCTGCGGCACTTGCTGGACGAAGAGCCAGCACTCACGCGCCTGCTTGTGGTCGGCGGCGACAGCTCCGGCGCGGTGGTCAGCGCGCTGGGGCTGCGCGGCCTCACCGTCGCCCGTCCTCTCGCACCCGGCGCGCCGCTGTGCTGGGCGTTCAGCCACGATGCGCGGCGCAAAGGGTTGGAACTGGTGCTCAAGGGCGGGCAGATGGGCTCGCAGCGGTTCTTCCTGGAAGCGGCCGAGGTCCAAGGCCGTCATGCCGAGGCCAGCAACTCGTAGCTGCGCTTCCTCAGCGCATGCTCGTGCACACCGGTGGCGACGATGAACTCGTCGGCCCGCGTGCGGGCGACCAGCGCTTCGAGCTGGCGGCGCACCGTGGCCGGCGAGCCGGCCACCGCGCAGGCCAGCATGCGCATCACGCCGGCCTTCTCGGCCGGTGACCACGTGGCTTCCATCTCGGCCGGTGGCACCGGCCGCGGCAGCGGCCCGCGCTTGCCGCGCTGCATGCCCAGGAAGCGCTGCTGCACCGAGGTGAAGAGCAGGGCCGCCTCGTCGTCGGTGGGCGCGACGACGGCGTTGACGCCCACCATGGCGTGCGGCTTCGGCCAGCGCGCGCTGGCCCGGTAGGTGGCGCGGTAGACCTCGAGGGCCTGGTCGAGCAGGTCGGGCGCGAAGTGCGACGCGAAGGCAAACGGCAGCCCGAGGTGCGCGGCCAGCTGCGCCGAGTACAGGCTTGAGCCGAGCAGCCAGATCGGCACCTTCGTGCCGATGCCCGGAATGGCGCGCACGGCCTGGTCGGGCTGCGCGTCGCCGAGGTAGGCCTGCAACTCCAGCACGTTGTGCGGGAACTCGTCTTCCTCGGCGGCCAGGCCCAGGTGCCGGCGCAGCGCGCGCATCGTCAGGCGGTCGGTGCCGGGGGCGCGGCCCAGGCCCAGGTCGATACGCTCGGGGTACAGCGTGGCCAGCGTGCCGAACTGTTCGGCCACCACCAGCGGCGCGTGGTTGGGCAGCATCACGCCGCCGCTGCCCACGCGGATGGTGTGCGTCACCGCGGCGATCTGCCCCACCAGCACCGCGGTGGCGCTGCTGGCCACGCCGTCCATGTTGTGGTGCTCGGCC
>JAEUPD010000230.1 GCA_016788525.1 Rubrivivax sp. | reverse complement strand
TGCCGCGGATGACGGCCGACGGAACCACCGTCGGCCTACCCGGCTCGTGCCGAGCCGGGCCCCCTGCGCTGCGCTCCGGGGCGCCGAGCGCCCTCGGGCGCGGCAGGGCAGGCCACCCGGGTCTGTGCAGGCACCGCCGTGGCACGCCACGCCTTCGAATGCCACGCTGGGTTGCTGCAGAGGTTCGGCCCGAAGCGCAGCGCCGCGCGGGATGCGATCGGCGCCCCGAAGCGAAGCGCAGGGGTCCCGGCTTGCTGGCAAGCCGGGTAGGCCGACGGTGCATTCGTCGGCCGTCATCGACGGCGGGCCCGCAGGGCCCGACGGCGACGCCGGGCCTCGCGTCCCGTGCGGCGCGGCGCTTCGGGCCGGACCTCTGCTCGCCACAGCCTCCATGCGCGCGCGACCACAACGATCTCGAGCGCCGGATGCAGGTTGAACCGCGCCGATCCCCGGCCCGCGCTCAGCGCGCCGACTTCGCCTTCGGCGCCAGTTCACGCAGCGCCTGCGCAAGCTCTGCCGCCTGCCACACCGCGATGCGGTGCTCGGCTGCGAAGGCGCGCGCCTGCTCCGTGAACGCGCCAAGCCCGATGTACAGCGCGTCGGGTGCCTCTGCGGCGTCGCGCGCCGGCGGCAGCGCGCGCAGCGCGTCCAGGCCGGTGCGGGCCGTCTTCCAGCGCCGCGCGCTCACCACCATCTTGCGACCCGCGCGCTCGAGTTCGAAGTCGACGGCGCCCTCGCCGCGCTGCACGGTGTAGCCGTCGCGCACGAAGGCGCGTTCGAGCAGGTCGGAGAACACCGGCCAGGTCATCGCCGCCACCGCCGCCTCGATGTCGGCAACGCGCGCGGCGCTGGGCAGCCGCCACTGGCGCCGCGCGGCCAGCGCGCCGATCACGACAAACGGCAGCCCTGAGAGCGCACCGACGACGCGGTAGTCCGCCGGCAGCAGCGCGCCGCTCAGCAGCGCCAGCACGACGGCGATGGCCACGCTCGCCCACCATGGCGAACGCAGCAAGATCGCGAACAGCGAGTTCTTCGCCATCGGCAGTTTCAAGCGGCTTCTCCTGGAGGCGCTGCGCTGCGCCCACGCCACCACCTCAGCCCCCGAACGCGAAATCCCGCCCCGGCGCCGCCGCGAAGAGCGCCTTCGTGTACGCATGCTCGGGCGCACCAAACACGCGGTGCGCCGGGCCGTACTCCACGACCTCGCCCTTGCTCATCACCGCCAGCATGTCGCACACCTGCGAAGCCACGCGCAGGTCGTGGGTGATGAACAGCATTGCGACGTGCAAGCGGCTGCGGATCTCCTCGAACAGCCGCAGCACCTGCGCCTGCACCGAGACGTCGAGCGCGCTCACCGCCTCGTCGGCGATGAGCAGCTCGGGCTCCATCATCAGCGCGCGCGCGATGCAGATGCGCTGGCGCTGGCCGCCGCTGAACTGGTGCGGAAAGCGCTGCATCGCGCTGTCGTCCATGCGCACCAGCTGCAGCAGCTCGCGCGCCTTGGCCAGCGCCGGCTCGCGGCTCAACCCGTAGTTCATCGGCCCTTCGAGCATCGCCTCGCCCACGGTGCGGCGCGGGTTGAGCGAGCGGGCGGGGTCCTGGAAGACGATCTGCACGCGCTTGCGCAGCGGCCGCAAGGCGCCGGCAGAGAGCGTGGCGATCTCGTCGCTGCCCAGCTGCACGCTGCCGCCGGTGGGGTCGATGAGGCGCACGACGCAGCGCGCCACCGTGCTCTTGCCCGAGCCCGACTCGCCGACGATGCCCAGCGTCTGCCCGCGGCGGATCTCGAAGTTCACATCCTTGGCCGCGTGCACCGCGCGGCGCTTGCCGAACCAGCTGCGGTCATCGTAGGTCTTGGCCAGCGCCTTCACGCTCAGCACCAGCGGCGCACCGGCATCCACCGCCCGCTGCTCGGTGTTCAGCTTGGGCACCGAGGCCATCAGCATCTTGGTGTAGTCGTGCTGCGGGTTCTTCAGCACACTGTCCTTGGGGCCGAGCTCCACCAGGTCGCCCAGGCGCAGCACGGCCACGCGGTGCGCGATCTCGGCCACCACGCCGAAGTCGTGGGTGATGAAGAGCACGCCGGTGCCATGGCGGCGCTGCAGGTCGAGCACGAGCTTGAGGATCTGCGCCTGCGTGGTCACGTCGAGCGCGGTGGTTGGCTCGTCGGCGATCAGCAGCACCGGGTCGAGCACCAGTGCCATCGCGATCATGATGCGCTGGCGCTGGCCGCCGGAAAGCTGGTGCGGGTAGCTCGCCACCATGCGCTCGGGGTCGGGCAGCAGCACCTCCTTGACGATGGCCAGCACCTTCTCGCGCCGCTCGGCGGGGCTGAGCTGCGTGTGCTCGCGCAGCACCTCGTCGATCTGGTCGCCGCAGGTCATCACCGGGTTCAGGGCCGTCATCGGCTCCTGGAAGATCATGCTCATGCGCGTGGCGCGCAGTTCGCGCAGCCGCGCCAGCGGCGCATGCGTGATGTCTTCGCTCTGCAGCAGGATGCGCCCGGCCGTCACCGGCAACTGCTTGGGCAGCAGGCCCATCACCCCCTGCGCGATGACACTCTTGCCGCTGCCCGATTCACCCACCAGGCAGACGATCTCGCCGCGGCCGACTTCGAAGCTGACGTTGCGCACGGCGGTCGTGCGGTCGCCGCCCGAAGGCAACGCGATGGTCAGGCCCTGCACCTGCAGGATGGGCACCGAGTCTGTCATCAGGCCACCACCATGCCAGCCAGGCGATCGCCGCGGAACCGGCTTTGCCGGGCCGCCGGCGGCGCCCCACGGACTCGAGCAGTCCTCTGCTGTGACTCGGGGGAGGCGACCGCAGGCCGCATCGGCCGGAACATGTTCATCCCCGCTTGGCCATCTTCGGGTCCAGCGTGTCGCGCAACCCGTCGCCCAGAATGTTGACCGCCAGCACCGTGACCGCGAGGAACAGCCCCGGGAAGAAGATGTTGTGCGGGTACTCGTTGAACTGCGCGCGGCCCTCGGCCATCACGTTGCCCCAGGTGGGGATGTCCGGCGGCAGCCCGACGCCGAGGAACGACAGGATCGCCTCGGTGAGGATGCCGGCGGCGCAGATGAAGGTGCCCTGCACGATGAGCGGCGCC
>JAEUPD010000175.1 GCA_016788525.1 Rubrivivax sp. | reverse complement strand
ACCGCGGGCGCCTTGCCGCCGAGCTCCAGCGTGACGGGGCACAGGTTGCTCGCCGCCGCCGCCATCACCGCGCGGCCGGTGGTGCCCGAGCCCGTGAAGAGCAGGTGATCGAAGGGCAGCTTCGAGAATTCGACGCCTACGCTGCCGGTTTCGTCGAAGACCTGCAGCTTGTAGGGCGGGAAGTAGGCCGGCAGGCGCTCGATCAGCAGCCGCGCCAGTCTGCGCGAGTTCTCGCTCATCTTCACCATCGCGCGGTTGCCGGCGGCGAAGATGTAGGTCAGCGGCACGAAGCTCAGGTTGACCGGGAAGTTCCACGGCACGATCGCGCCCACCACGCCCAGCGGCTGCGGGATGACGCGGTTGCGCGCCAGGGGAAACGTCATCCAGTCGACGCCGCGGCGCTGCGGCCGCATCCAGCCGCGCAGGTGGCGCAACACATGGCCGATGCCGTCGATCGCCGGCACCAGCTCCGCAAGGCGCGTTTCGTGCACCGAGCGATGGCCGTAGTCGGCGCTGATCGCCGCGGCCAGCTCGTGCTGGTGGTCGCGCAGGAAGGCGCGCAGGCGTTTCAAGTCGTCCTTGCGCTCGGCCAGCGTGGGCACCGGGTTGGCGTGGTAGGCGGCGCGTTGCAGCGCCAGGGTCGAATGCAGTCGCTCGGTCAGCGGCAGGTCGTTCACGTTCATCGCTTTCGTCTCCTCAGGGCGCGCGGCACGACGCCATGGCGGCGTGGCCAAGCCGTCGATCCTGCCGCATCGGCGCCGGGAACGCCACCTAATCGCCGCAGCCTGCAACGCCAGACCCCGCTGGCGAGACCCGCCCCGCCGCCGCCCCGTGCACCTGCCTCACATGAGGCGCGATGCCGTCCTTCCAGTCGCGCCGCACCTCACATGAAGCGCGACGCCGTTTCTCCCGCCGCGCCACGCTTCACATGAAGCGCGACGCCGTTTCTCCCGCCGCGCCACGCTTCACATGAAGCGCGACGCTGTCTCTCCCGTCGCGCCGCGCTTCACATGAAGCGCGACGCGAGTTCCTTCATGATCTCGTTGGTGCCCCCATAGATGCGCTGCACTCGCGCATCCACATAGAGCTCGGCGATGGGGTACTCCATCATGTAGCCGTAGCCGCCAAAGAGCTGCAGGCATTCATCCATCACCTTGCACTGCTGCTCGCTCACCCAGGCCTTGGCCAGCGCGGCGCGCGCGGCGTCGAGTTCGCCTTTCAGGTGCGCCGTCATGCAGGCATCGACATACGCGCGCGTGGCCAGCACGGTCGCCTGCACCTCGGCGAGCTTGAACCGGGTGTTCTGGAAGTCCCACACCGTCTTGCCGAAGGCCTTGCGCTCCTTGGCGTAGGCCAGGGTCTCCTCCAGCGCCCGCTCCATCGCGCCGATGCCGCTCACCGCGATGATCAGCCGCTCCTGCGGCAGCTCCTGCATCAGCTGGAAGAAGCCCTGGCCCTCCTTCATGCCCAGCAGGTTCTCGACCGGCACGCGCACGTCGTCGAAGAACAACTCGCTCGTGTCCTGCGCCTTCATGCCCACCTTGTCGAGGTGGCGGCCGCGGCGGAAGCCCTCGGCCCCTTCCGTCTCGACGAAGACGAGCGAAATGCCCTTGGCGCCCGAACCACTGTCGCCCGTACGGCACACCACGGCGATCAGATTGGCGTTCTGGCCATTGGTGATGAAGGTCTTGGCGCCATTGATGACGTACTCGTCGCCGGCCCGTCGCGCGGTGGTGCGCACGCTTTGCAGGTCGCTGCCGGTGCCCGGTTCGGTCATCGCGATGGCGGTGATGAACTCGGCTGTGCACATCTTCGGCAGCCAGCGGCGCTTCTGCGCCTCGGACCCGTGGTGCAGGATGTATGGCGCGACGATCGCCGAGTGCAGGCCGCCGCCCCAGCCGCTCATGTTGGCCCGCGCCTGCTCGAGCAGGATGGCCGCCTCGTGGCCGAAGTCGCCGCCGGCGCCGCCGTATTCCTCGGGGGTCGACGCGCACAGAAGCCCGTGGGCCGCCGCTTCGCGCCACACGGCCGGCGGCATCAGGCCGAGCTCGCGGAACTCGGCCGCACGCGGCACCCACTTCTCGGCGATGTAGCGCGCGGCCGCGTCCTGGAGCATGCGGTGCTCCTCGGTCATCCACGCCGAGGGGAAGAGGGGCAGGCCCATCTCAGCGCCCGCCCGGCCGCACGAAGGGCGCCGAAGCCCCCTCGGGGGGCGCGAACCAAGTGAGCTTCGGGCTCATCATTTCTCCAGGTGCCTGCGCACCTCGCCGTTGATCACGCGCAGTTCGGCCAGCGTGGCGTCGATGTGGGCGCGGCGCTGCTCGAGCTCGGCGATGGCAGCATCGGTCTTGCCCAGCGCCCACTTCAGCTGCTGCACGCGACCTTCCCCGTGCGCGCCGTACAGGTCGAGGTAGTGCTTGATGTCGGCCAGGCTGGCGCCGATGGCCTTGCTGCGCAGGATGAGCGCCAGCCGCGCGCGGTCGCGCCGCGTGTACACGCGGGTGCCGTTCACGCGGCGCGGCGCCAGCAGCTCCTTGTCCTCATAGAAACGGATGGTGCGCAGGGTGATGCCGAACTCGCGGCACAGCTCGGTGATGCCAAACAGCTCACCCGTGCCATCGTCGCGGTGCGAGGCCACCACCTCACGCGCCGACACCGGCAGCGGCGCGCCGGCGATGGCCAACCCCGCGGCGCGGCCTGCGCGTTCTGCCCGCCTGGCGGCCCGTTGCAGCATGGTTCCTGGGGGCGCTCAGACCACGCGCTGCAGCTTCAGCGCCACGCTCATGTCGCCGGAGACCTTGAACTTGCCCATCATGAAGCCGGTGGCCGGTTCCAGCTCGCCGGTCATCAACGCCACGAGGTTCTCGTGGGTGATGCTCACCGTGCAGTCGGTCTCGCGGTCGGTGTTGTCCACCGTGTTCGGCACGCTCCGGCCGTCGATGACCACGACCCCGTCGTCGCCGCAGTCGAACTTCAGCGTGGCGTTCAGGCCGCTGCTCGCACCGACCTTGGTGCGCAGCTGCTCGGTGATGGCTTGCATGTCCATGGGGTCCAGGGCTCCGTCGCGGCCGATGCCGCCTTGGCTGGCAGCCATCGTAGCGTCGGCGCATGCCGCCGCGCTCATCGCAATCCCCTAGATGTCATCCAGTTGACGTTAACGTCACCTGCGGTTCCAATCCCGTCCGATGGACGCGCCCACGCCCACGCCCGACCCGCGCGCCCCCGCCGCCGGCTACCGCAGCGCCTTCCGCCCGGGCCTGTTCGCCGGCCAGCGGGTCTGGGTCACCGGTGGCGGCAGCGGCATCGGCCGCTGCGTGGCGCACGAACTGGCCTCGCTGGGGGCCACGGTGGTCATCAGCGGCCGCAAGCTCGACAAGCTCGAGCGTGTGCGCGCCGAGATCACCGAGGACGGCGGCCACTGCCACGTCATCGCCTTCGACATCCGCGACGAGGCCATGGTCCAGGGCGCGGTCAGGCAGGTGGTCGCGCAATACGGCCCGGTCGGCGGCCTGGTGAACAACGCCGGCGGCCAGTTCCCCTCTCCGCTGATGGCCATCGGCAAGAAGGGGTTCGACGCCGTGGTGGCCAACAACCTCACCGGTGGCTTCCTGATGATGCGCGAGCTGTACAACCAGTGCATGGAACAGCACGGCGGCGCCATCGTCAACATGACGGCCGACTTCCGCAACGGCATGCCGGGCATGGCGCACAGCGGCGCGGCGCGCGCCGGCATGAGCAACCTGACCATGACCGCGGCATTCGAGTGGGCACATGCCGGCGTGCGCGTCAACGCCGTGGCGCCTGGCTGGGTGGCCAGCAGCGGCATGGACACCTACGGCCCGGCGATGCAGCCGCTGATCCGCAAGCTGAAGAACGCGGTGCCGATGAAGCGCGTGGCGCTGGAAGCCGAGATCAGCGCCGTCATCGTGTTCCTGTTGTCGCCGGCCGCCTCGTTCGTCACCGGCGTCACCGTGCAGATCGACGGTGGCGCGTCGCTGGGCCACGCGGTATTCCCGCTGCAGGAGGCGAAGAACCAGCGGCCCTACGAGGGCTTCCACCGCGCCGTCATGCCCGAGGCGTTCAAGTGACCGTTCGGCCACCGCCCGCCTGCGCATGACCCGCATCGCCACTGCGCTGGACCCGGCCTCGGCGGCCTTCCAGGCCAACGCCGCGCGCATGCACGAGCGCCTGGCCGAGGTTCGCCGGCTCGAGGCGCTGGTGGTGGCCGAAAGCGAAAGCAAGCGCAAGAGGTTCGAGGAACGCGGCCAGCTGCTGCCGCGCGAGCGCGTGGCCCGCCTCATCGACCGCGGCAGCGAGTTCCTCGAACTGAGCACGCTCGCGGGCCTGGGCATGCACGACGACGACGGCAGGAAAGCCGTGATGGGCGGCGGCAGCATCGTCGGCATCGGCGTGGTCGCCGGCAGGCGCGTGCTCGTCTCGGCCAGCGACAGCGGCATCAAGGGCGGCACCGTGGCGCCGATGGGCCTGAGGAAGGCGCTGCGCGCGCAGGAGCTGGCGCGCGAGAACAAGCTGCCTCTGGTGGCGCTGGTCGAGTCCGGCGGCGCCAACCTGCTGTACCAGGCCGAGATCTTCGTCGACGGCGGGCGCACGTTCGCCAACCAGGCGCGCCTGTCGGCCGCCGGCATTCCGCAGGTTGCGGTGGTGCATGGCGCTTCCACCGCCGGCGGCGCGTACCTGCCGGGCCTTTCGGACTACGTGGTGCTGGTGAAGAACCGCAGCAGCATCTACCTGGCCGGCCCGCCGCTGGTGAAGGCCGCGATCGGCGAAGACGCCAGCGAAGAGGAACTCGGCGGCGCCGAGACGCACGCCTCGATCACGGGCCTGGGCGAGTACCTCACCGAGAACGACGCCCACGCCATCGCCGTGGCGCGTGAGCTGATCGACAAGCTGCCATGGGACACCGTGATGCCCCGACCCACCGCCCCCGAGCCGCTGTACGCGGCCGAGGAGCTGATGGGCGTGGTGCCCTCTGACGAGCGCGAGCCCTACGACGTGCGCGAAGTCATTGCGCGCCTCGTCGACGCCAGCGACTTCCTGGAGTTCAAGGCCGCCTACGCCACCGACACGCTGTGCGGCCACGCCCGCATCCACGGCCACGCGGTCGGGCTCATCGGCAACAACGGCCCCATCCAGCCCGCCGGCAGCACCAAGGCCGGCCAGTTCATCCAGTTGTGCGACCAGAGCGGCACGCCGCTCGTCTTCTTGCAGAACACCACGGGCTACATGGTCGGCCGCGCGGCCGAGCACGCCGGCGCCATCAAGCACGGCAGCAAGATGATCCAGGCGGTGGCCAACGCCCGCGTGCCCAAGTTCACCGTCGTGCTGGGCGGCAGCTTCGGCGCCGGCAACTACGGCATGTGCGGGCGCGGCTTCGACCCGCGCTTCATCTTCGCCTGGCCGAGCGCGCGCACCGCGGTCATGGGCGGCGCGCAGGCGGCCAAGGTGATGGACATCGTCAACCGCAACAAGCTCATGAAGATCGGCCAGCAGCCCAACGACGAAGCACTGGCCGCCATGAGCGATGCGCTGCGCCGCCGCCTCGATGCCGAGAGCACGGCGCTCTTTGGCACGGCGCGCCTGTGGGACGACGGCATCATCGACCCGCGTGACACCCGGCGCGTGCTCGGACTGTGCCTGACGATTGTCGCGGAGGCCGCCGCGCGCACGCTGCGCCCCAACACGTTTGGCGTGGCGCGGCTCTGAGCCCAGCGCGGCGCCGAATCAGATCGCACCTGGAGAACCCCATGAAGTTCACGCCCGAGCACCGCCAGATCGAAGACACGGTGATCAAGTTCGTGCAGAAGGAAATCAATCCGTTCGTGCCCGAGTGGGAGAAGGCCGAACAGTTCCCGAGCCACGAGGTCTTCAAGAAGCTCGGCGATCTGGGGCTGCTCGGCCTGAAGTACCCCGAGGAATACGGCGGCCAGGGCCTCGACTTCAGCTACAGCCTTGTCATGGCCGAGGCGCTGGGCGTGTGCTCCTGCGGTGGCATCCCGATGGCCATCGGCGTGCAGACCGACATGGCCACGCCGGCGCTGGCCCGCTTCGGCAGCGACGAGCTGCGCAAGGAATACCTCGTGCCCACCATCGCCGGCGACTACGTGGCCTGCCTGGGCGTGAGCGAACCCGGCGGCGGCAGCGATGTGGCCGCCGTCAAGACCAGCGCCCGGCACGACGGCGGCGACTACGTCATCAACGGCACCAAGATGTGGATCACCAACGGGTTGAAGGCCGACTGGTGCTGTCTGCTCGCCAACACCAGCGAAGGCGGCTCGCCGCACAAGAACAAGAGCCTGATCGTCGTGCCGATGGACAGCCCCGGCATCACCAAGCAGAAGATCAACAAGATCGGCATGCACAGCTCCGACACCGCGCAACTGTTCTTCGACAACGTGCGCGTGCCACGGCGAAACCTGATCGGCCAGGAAGGCATGGGCTTCGCCTTCCAGATGCTGCAGTTCCAGGAAGAGCGGCTGTGGGGCGCCGCCGCGGGGCTGAAGAGCATGGACCGGCTGATCGACCTTACCGTCGACTACACACGCCAGCGCAAGGCCTTTGGCAAGAGCATTCTCGACAACCAGGTGGTGCACTTCCGCCTCGCGGAACTGCGCACGGAGGTCGAAGCACTGCGTGCGCTGACCTACCGCGCGGTGGAGCTGTACGTCAGCGGCAAGGACGTCACCAAGCTGGCCAGCATGGCCAAGCTCAAGGCCGGGCGGCTGGGGCGCGAAGTGGCCGACAGCTGCCTGCAGTACTGGGGCGGCATGGGCTTCACCGCCGACAACCCGCTCTCGCAGGCCTACCGCGACGGCCGCCTCACCTCCATCGGCGGCGGCGCCGACGAGGTCATGCTCGGCATCATCTGCAAGCTCGAGGGCACGCTGCCCAAGGGCGCGCATTGAGGCCACGATGAGTGTCGAGCTGGTCCACTTCGAGACCCTGGCGCTGAAGCGCGAAGGGCCGGTGCTGCACGTCACGCTCAACCGGCCCGAGGTACGCAATGCGATGTCGCTGCAGATGGTGCGCGAGCTGCGCGCCGTGCTGGCGCAGGCCGAGATGGACGAGCACACCCGCGTGCTGGTGCTGCGCGGCGCAGGCGGCCACTTCTGCGCCGGAGGCGACATCAAGGACATGGCCGCGGCGCGCGGCCGCCTCGCCGAGGACCCGCGCGCGCTGGCCACGACCAACGCCACGTTCGGCGAGCTGTGCGTCGCCTACGCCAACACCGGGCTGGCCATGATCACCGTGCTGCAGGGCACGGTGATGGGCGGCGGCTTCGGCCTGGCCTGTGTGAGCGACCTCAGCATCGCCGACGACAGCGTGGCGTTCCGCCTGCCCGAAACGGGCCTCGGCCTGTTGCCGGCGCAGGTGGGGCCGTTTCTCGTCGAGCGCATCGGCTACGCCGAGACCAAGCGCCTGGCCGTCACGGGGGCCAAGGTCGAATCGCAGGAAGCGCTGCGGTTGCGCCTGGTGCACGAGGTGCACGACGCCGAGGTGCTCGACTGGGCCGTCGGCCGCATCGTGACGCAGGTGCTCGCCTGCGCCCCAGGCGCCCTGGCGGCCACGAAGGCGCTGCTGGCCAAGGCGCGCTTCACGGCGCCGGCCGTGCTGGTGCCCGAGGCGGCGCAGGCGTTCTCGAAGGCCGTGCTCGGGCCCGAAGGCGTGGAAGGCACGATGGCCTTCCTCCAGAAGCGCCGGCCAGACTGGGTGCCGCAGGATCCCCCGGCCGCCGAGGGTGGTTCCGCATGACGTTTCGCAAGGTCCTCGTCGCCAATCGCGGCGAGATCGCCTGCCGCGTGCTGCGCACCGCGCATCGCCTCGGCTACCGGACCGTGGCCGTGTGCAGCGATGCCGATGCGAGCGCGCCGCATGTCGCCATGGCCGACGAGGCGGTGCGCATCGGCGCGCCACCGGCGGCCGAGTCGTACCTGAACATCGCCGCCCTGCTCGACGCCGCGCGCCGCACCGGTGCCGATGCCGTGCACCCGGGCTATGGTTTCTTGAGCGAGCGCGCCGACTTCGCGCGCGCCTGTGCGGAGGCTGGGCTCGTCTTCATCGGCCCGCCGCCCGAGGCCATCGCGGCCATGGGCGACAAGGCCGCGGCCAAACGCCGCATGCGCGACGCCGGCGTGCCCTGCGCACCGGGCTACCTCGGCGACGATCAGAGCGACGAACACCTCGCCGCCGAAGCGCGGCGCCTGGGCGCGCCGCTGCTGGTGAAGGCGGTGGCCGGTGGCGGCGGGCGCGGCATGCGCCTCGTGCGTGATCTGGCCGCCCTGCCCGAGGCCCTGGCGGGCGCACGCCGCGAAGCGCAAGGCGCCTTCGGCAGCGGCACGCTGATGCTGGAGCGCCTCGTCGAAGGCGGGCGCCACATCGAGATCCAGGTCTTCGCCGATGCGCACGGCCACGCCGTGCACCTGGGCGAGCGCGACTGCACCGCGCAGCGCCGGCGCCAGAAGGTGATCGAGGAGGCGCCGTCGCCAGTCGTCAATGCCGCGATGCGCGAAGCGATGGGCCGCGACGCCGTGGCCGCCGCGCTGGCCGTGGGCTACCGCGGCGCCGGCACGGTGGAGTTCATCGTCGATGCCGGGTTGAGGCACTACTTCCTCGAGATGAACACGCGGCTGCAGGTGGAGCACCCGGTCACCGAGTGCGTCACCGGCTTCGACCTCGTCGAGTGGCAGTTGCGCATCGCCGCCGGCGAGCCGTTGACGAACCTGGTGCCGCGCCTGCAGGCCGACGTCCGCTTCACCGGCCACGCGATCGAGGCGCGCCTCTACGCCGAAGACCCTTACGACGGCTGGAAACCGCAGGCCGGGCGGATCGACGGCTGGGCGCCCGAAGCGGGAGAGGTGCGCATCGACCACGGCATCGCCGCTGGCGGCGAGGTGACGCCGTACTACGACGCGATGGTGGCCAAGTTCATCGCCCACGGCCACGACCGGAAGGACGCCATCCGTCGCCTGACGCGCGGGCTGGAAGAGGTGCCATTGTTCGGTCCGGCCAGCAATGCCCGCTTCCTGCGCGACCTGGTCAACCACCCGCGGTTCTCGTCGGCGTCGATGACCACGACGCTGCTGGACGAGTGGCAGGAAGCACGCGAGCCGCTGCTCGTGCGGCCCGAGCCGCCCGAAGACGCCTGGCGCATCGCCGCGGCGCTGCTGGCAGGCCACGTCGATGCAGCGAGCGCCCGCCCGGCCAGCGTGGCGCGGTTCGACCTCACGCTGCTCGCCGGCGACGGTGCCTATGAACTGAAGCGCACGTTGCGCGCGCCGCCCGAAGGCGTGCAGGTCGATGCGCTCGAAGGCGCGTCGCTGCGCTGCACGGTCGATGGCGTGCGCCGGCGCCTGCACGCGCACCTGGGCGGCGATGGCGGCGTGCAGCTCGCGATCGACGGCGCGGTGTTCCGCTTCCGCGAAGCCTCACCCTACCCTGCTGCCGACGCGGCGCTCGACCCGAGGCGGGCGCGCGCCCCGGTGGCCGGCGTGGTGGCGCAGGTCAACGTTGCCGTCGGCCAGGCGGTGCGGGCCGGACAGGCCATGGTCTGCGTGGAGGCCATGAAGATGGAGATGTGGCTTCACGCCGCCGCGGCCGGCACCGTGAAGGCCGTGCACGCCGCACCCAAGGCCAGCGTGGCCGCGGGCACGGTGCTCGTGGAACTGGAGATCGCCGAATGATGAATGCGAGCGACCGCGCGGCCGCGGTCAACCCGGACAAGGCCATCCTCACCTGCGCGCTGACCGGCGTGCTCACCGACCCGAGGCAGCACCCGGTACCGGTGACGCCCGCGCAGATGGCCGCCGAGGCGCGCGACGCCTTCAACGCCGGCGCCAGCATCATGCACGTGCACCTGCGGAGCCAGGAGCCGGGCATGGGCCACATGCCGAGCTGGGACCCCGATGTCGCAGAAGCGGTGGTGAATGCGATTCGCGCTGCCTGCCCGGGCGTCGTCATCAACCTGACCACGGGTGTGGTGGGCAAGGATGTGTCGGGCCCCATCGCGTGCATCCAGCGAGTGAAGCCCGAGGCCGCGGCGTGCAACGCCGGCAGCCTGAACTACCTGAAGATCAAGGAAGACGGCAGCTGGGCCTGGCCGCCGATGGTGTTCGACAACCCGGTGGCCAAGATCCAGCAGATGCTCGACGCGATGGCCGAGTGCGGCACGCACCCGGAGTTCGAGTGCTTCGACGTCGGCATCGTCAGGAGCGTGGGCATGTACCTGAAGGCCGGCATGTTCAGCGGCGCCGGCGCCGGGCCGTCCCAAGCCGGCGCACCCCCCTCGGGGCGCGGGCGCGGCGAAGCCGCGACCAGGGGGCTGACATTCGTGCCCGAGGTGAACTTCGTCATGGGCGTGGCGAGCGGCATGCCGGCCGACGCCGACCTGCTCGCGCTGCTGCCGCGCTACGCGCCGAAGGATGCGGTGTGGCAGACGACTCTCATCGGCCGCGCCGAGATCTGGCCCGTGCACCGGCGCACGGCCGAGCTCGGCGGCATGCTGCGCACCGGCCTCGAGGACACCTTCTACCTGCCAAGCGGCGAACGTGCGCGGGGCAACGGCGCGCTCATCGAGGCGCTGGCGCGCGTGGCACGCGATTGCGGCCGAGAGGTCGCCAGCCCGGCCGACGCCCGCGCACGCCTGGGCCTCGCAGCTGCGCCGGCCCTGGCATGACCGCCACGGCGCCGGCCGCCCCGCGCAGCGCCGAGGAGCAGGCGCGCCTCGAAGGCGCCGTGCGCGAAATGTTCGAGCACCACATCAGCTTCAACAAGGTGCTCGGGCTGAAGGTGCTGTCGGTGCAACCGGGCGACGTGCGCGGCCGCTTCGAGATGAAGCCCGAGCTCGTTGGCCACTTCGCCTATGGTCGCCTGCACGGCGGCGTGATCTCCTCGGTGCTCGACGCGATGGCCGGCCTGGCGCTGATGGTGGCCATTGCCGAGCGCCACCCCGGCGACAGCGCGGTACAGGTGCTGCACCGCTTCGCGCGCATGGGCACCATCGACCTGCGCATCGACTTCCTGCGCCAGGGGCTGGGCAAGCACTTCGAGGCCACCGCCCAGGTCACGCGCCTGGGCGGGCGCATCGGCTCCACCCAGATGGCGCTGCACAACGACGAAGGCGAACTCATCGCCACCGGGGCGGCGGCGTTCGTGGTGTCGTAGCGCGGCCGCCGGCCGCAGCAGCAGCGGCCAGGCCGGCAACGTGGCCGCTCGCCGCACTCAGTGCCGCGGCAGCCCGATCACCGTGCCCTCCCGCCGGTTGTCTGCCGCCCCGTACTGCTTGCCGTCGCGCGGGTCGACGGCCACGATCTGCACCGAGCCGACATCCCCGGTGCCCACCGTGTAGCCCAGCGCCCGCAGTGCGGCCTCGGTGGCCGGCCCGGTGCCGGCCGGCAGGCGTGCGGTCTCCAGCGTGATCGATGGCGCGCTGCTGGCCACCGAGATGCGCGCCGCGTCGATGGCCGGCTGCAGCTGCATGCCGTGGTCGACCAGATTGATGGTGATGTTGACCACCGAGTTGATGATGGTCGCACCACCCGGCGAACCGTAGGCCAGCACCGGCTTGCCGTCGGGGGTGAACAGCATCGTCGGGCTCATGCTGCTGCGCGGGCGCTTGCCCGGCTGCACGTCGTTGTAGCCAACCTCGGCGGTGACGCGGTTTGTGCTGGGCGCCGTGTTGAAGTCGGTCAGCTCGTTGTTGAGCAGGAACCCGTGGTTGTGAAACGTGCCGTCGGCGCGCTTGTAGCCGGCGAACACGCCGATGCCGTAGCCGCTCTCGATGGTGTTGGTGTAGGAGACGAAGTTGCCCCAGCGGTCCACCACCGAGAAGTGCGTCGTGCCGTTCTCCGGGCCCGTGGTCGGCGCGCCCCTGAGCGCGGCCTGCCGCGGCTCGAGCCCGGCGGTCTGGTAGGGCCGCGGATCACCGGGCAGCGGGTTCGGGGCCAGCATCACGCCGGGCACGATGGCCCCGCCCCGCACAGCCAGGTAAGTGGGGTCGAGCAGGCCCTTGGCGGGCACCGGCACGAAATCGGCATCGGCCATCCAGTCGGCGCGGTCGGCGAACGCCAGGCGCATTGCGTCGGCCATCACGTTGAGCGTCTTGACCGAACCGTAGCCGAAGCCGGCGTGGGTGTCGCCCAGCGGGAAGCGCTCCAGCATCTTCAGGATCTGCAGCACCGTCAGCGCCCCGGAGGAAGGCGGCCCCATGGCCTTGATCTTGTAGCCGCGGTAGCTGCCTTCGATGGGCAGGCGGAAGGCGGGCTGGTAGGCCTCGAGGTCGGCCAGCGTCATGCTGCCGCCCTTGCTGCCGGCCTGGCTGCGGGCGAACTTCTGGCCCTCGACGATGCCCAGCGCAATGTCGCAGCCCTTGTCCGGCAGGTGCTTGTAGAAGCAGTCCGGGCCATGCCTGGCGATCAGGCGGAAAGTCTCGGCCAGCGGCTTGTTGGTGACCACGGTGCCCGCCGCAATGGCTGCACCACCGGGGCAGAAGTAGGCCGCCGACTCGGGCGAATTCAGCGCACGGCTGGCCGGGTTGGTGCACCCGGGGCTCGAGACGAACCGCGGCGTCGCCGCAAAGCCCTGGTCGGCCAGCTCGATGGCCGGGGCCATCACCTGCGCCAGCGACTTGCGGCCCAGCAACTGCACGGCCATCGCCGTGCCGCGCACCATGCCCGGCACACCGACGGCCACACCCTGCAGCGAAGCGCTGGGCACGCCCACGAACATGTCGCGCGCGGCGCCCGCAGGCGCCTTCTCGCGCGTGTCCAGCGTGAAGGTCAGGCCCCACTGTGCCAAGTGGAACATCATGAAGCCGCCGCCGCCGACGCCCGCCGACTGCGGCTCCACCACGTTCAGCGCGTAGGCGATGGCCACGGCCGCGTCGATGGCGTTGCCGCCCTGCTCCAGGATGCGCGCACCCGCCTCGGCACCGTGGGGGTTGGCCACCGACACGACGCCACCCCGGTAGGCGGTGCCTTCGACGACGGGGCCGCCGGTGGCCAGCGCCTGCGCGCAGGCCAGGCCCGCGCAGGCCGCCAGGGTGGCCAGGCGAAGCGGCGGACGGACGAATTTGCGGGCCGGGGGAACGTTCATGACAGGCAGACCTTTCCTGGTGAGGGACGGACCCGCATCGTTGCGGCCCGGCCCGTCGGCAGCAACCCGGGTAAGTGCGGGGCCCCGCGGCGACCGGCCGCCCGCGATCTCGCCATGCGGGTTGGCGAGGGTGGTCAGTGTCGTCGCCCGACAGCGTCGCCAATCAACGCGAAGCGCGGCACCGGCTTTTAACAAACGGTTGTTTGGTATATTGACCAGGCGCCACGGGTCCCGGTCGCACCCGGGCCGACGCGGCCCGAGCCCATGCCACGCGCCATTGCCCGCCCCCACGCCGCTGCCCGCGGCCAGGCACGCCCTGGCTCCGGCGCGGCGCGGCCGGCGCCTCACCGCCTGGATCGCACCGGATCAGTCACGGTGCGGCAGGCCCACGCCGACAGCCGCGCGCCGCTGGTGCTGGACGCGGCGGCGCGGCTGTTCTGCCACCGCGGCTACGAAGGCACGTCGGTGCGCGACATCGCCGGCGCCGCGGGCATGCTGCCCGGCTCGCTGTACTGCCACTTCGACACCAAGGACGATCTGCTGGTGGCCGTCTATCTGCGCGGCGTCGAGCAGATCTGCACCGCGGTCGAGGCTGCCGTGCAGCCGCTGGCCGACCCGTGGCATCGGCTGGAAGCCGCCTGCGTGGCGCACCTCGAAGCCATCCTGCGCGACGACGACTACGCGCGCGTGGTCGTGCGCGTGCGCCCGGCCGAGGTGCCCGGTGCCGCCCGGCGCCTGGTGGCGCAGCGCGACCGCTACGAGGCGCTGTGGGCCGCACTCGTGGCAGCACTGCCGCTGCCGCGCCGCACCGACCGCCGCGCGCTGCGGCTGATGCTGCTGGGCGCGCTCAACTGGGCGCAGAACTGGTACCGCGCCGACGGCGCGTCGTCGCCGCGCGTACTGGCCCGTCAGTTCACGGCGCTGCTTAAGCCCCACCGGGAGACCCCCACCCCATGAGCAACGCCGCCATGCTGATTCCCAAGGTGCTGGTCACCAAGATCGGCTTCGACGGCCACGACCGTGGCAGCCGCGTGGTGGCTGCCGCGCTGCGCGACGCCGGCATGGAGGTCATCTACACGCCGCCCTGGCAGGAGATCGCCACCGTGGTGAAACTGGCCACCGAGGAGGATGTCGACGTCATCGGCATCAGCTCGCTGGCCACCGACCACCTCATCGTGCCCAAGCTGATGGAGGCGCTGCGCGCGGCCGGGCTCGGCGACGTGGCGGTCATCGTCGGCGGCATCGTGCCCGACGAGGACGAGCAGATGCTGCTTGCCGCGGGCGTGGCGCGCGTCTTCCACCCCGGCACCGCGCTGCCCGACATCGCCGCCGGCGTGCGTGCGCTGGCCGCCGAGGTGCGCGCACAACGCGCCACCGCCTGAGCGGCTGCTCGAGCCCCGACCGACATTCCGAGCCGATCACCTGCCGCCTGCCGGAGCCTCCACGATGAACAAGCCCTTCGATGCCCCGCTCGCGTCGGTGGAAGACGCTGCCGCCTCCGCCGCCTCGGCCGCCGACCCGGCGCTGGCGCGCTGGCAGCAAGACTACGCCGCGCAGATCGGCGCCGACCGCCCGGTGCTCAACCGCTCGGGCGTGCCGATCAAGCCGCTGTACACCGCCGCCGACTGGCACCCTGAACGCGAGAGCAGCCAGGGCCTGCCCGGCCAGGCGCCGTACACGCGCGGCATCTATGCCACCATGCACCGCGGCCGCACCTGGACGCAGCGGCAGCTCATCGGCCTGGGCACCCCCGCCGAATACAACGCGCGGCTGCTCGATGTGCTGGGCGCGGGTGCCACCGCGGTGTCGCTGATCCCGTGCAACTCGGTGTTCCGCGGCGTCGACATGGACGAGTCGCATGTCGAGCTGCTCGGCACCTGCGGCACGGTGGTCAACACCGCCGGGCACATGGACCGCGCGCTGGCCGGCGTGGACCTGGCCGCCACCTCGTGCGCACTCAACGACCCCAGCCCCTTCACGCTGCTGGCCTTCATGCTGGCCGCGGCCAAGAAGCGCGGCACCGACTGGGCCCAGGTCAGCGGCACCAGCAACCAGAGCGACTACCTCAGCCACTACGTGGCCAACCACATGTTCTTTCGCATCGCGCTGCCCGGCGCGCGGCGCATCCTCGGCGACCACATTCAGTTCTGCAACCGCTTCGTGCCGAAGTGGAACCCGATGTCGGTGGTCGGCCAGCACATGCAGCAAGCCGGCGCCACGCCGGCCGAGGCGATGGCCTTCACGCTTTGCAGCGCGATCCAGAACGCCGAAGACTGCATCGCGCGCGGCCTGGACCCCGACGCCTTCCTGCCGCGCTTCACCTTCTTCTTCGACATCTCGATCAGCTTCTTCGAGGAGGTTGCCAAGTTCCGCGCCGCGCGCCGCATCTGGGCGAAGGTGACGAAGGAGCGGCTGGGCGCCAAGGACCCGAAGTCATGGCGCTTCAAGTTCCACGGTCAGACCTCGGGCGTGGACCTGACCCGCCAGCAGCCGCTGAACAACGTCGCGCGGGTGGCCGTGCAGGCGATGGCCGGCATTTTCGGCGGCCTGCAGTCGCTGCACACCGACGCCTACGACGAGGCGCTGAGCTGCCCCAGCGAGTTCGGCGCGCGCATCGCCGTGGCCACGCAGAACATCTTGCGCGAAGAGGCACATCTCACCGACGTCATCGACCCGCTGGGCGGCAGCCACTATGTCGAGGCGCTCACCGACCAGATGCAGGCCGAGATCGAGCGCGTGATGGCCCTCGTGCAGGACGCCGGCGGCATGTACAAGGCGGTCGAATCCGGGCTTGTGCAGCGCTTGATCGGCGAGTCGGCGCGGCGCTTCCAGGCCCGCATCGACAGCGGCGAGCAGACGCTGGTGGGCGTCAACGCCTACCAGGTGGATGAAGACCGCAGTGCGCGGCCGATCAACACGCGGCCCGAGCGCGCGACGATGCTTGCCCACCTCGACGACTTTCGCGCGTTCAAGGCCACGCGCTCGCCTTCCGACGTGCAGCGCGCGCTCGGTGCGCTGGCGCGGGCGGCGAACGACCCGCAGGACAACATCTTCGGCCGCGTCGTCGAAGCCGCCGGGGCCGGCTGCACGCACGGCGAGATCTGCGCCACGCTGCGGCGCGAGCTCGGCTTCGGGCACGTGCAGGCGTTCGTGTGACCTCGCCTCCGATGGCGGGCGCGGCGCGAACGAGGCCCACCGCGCACACGGCGCACCACGACGCGCACCACGGCGCGCGCCCGGCACGCGCCGGGCGTGCAGCACCTCCGACTGACTCGCTGCTGCCCCCTGGCCTGCTGCGTGGCGAGCGCCGTGCCGTTGCGCGGGCTATCAGCCGCATCGAGCAGGGCGCGCCCGATGCCGCGGCGCTGCGCGCGGCGCTCGTTCCTCACCTCGGGCGCGCGCATGTCATCGGCATCACGGGTGCGCCGGGGGCCGGCAAGTCGACGCTCGTGCATGCCCTGCTCGGTGAGCTGCTGGGCCGCGGGCAACGCATCGGCGTTGTCGCCGTGGACCCCAGCAGCCCACTCAGCGGCGGCGCCGTGCTCGGCGACCGCGTGCGCATGGGCGAGCACGGCGCGCACCCCCATGTCTTCATCCGTTCGGTGGCCTCGCGCGGGCACCTCGGCGGCCTGTCACCGACCACGCGAGCGATCGTCGACGTGCTCGATGCGGCGGGCTTCGACACGGTGATCGTCGAGACGGTGGGCGCCGGCCAGTCCGAGGTCGAGATCATGGCCGTTGCCGACACCCGCGTTGTCGTCTGCCCGCCGGGGCTGGGCGACGTGGTGCAGGCCAGCAAGGCCGGCATCCTGGAGATCGCCGACCTGCTGGTGGTGAGCAAGGCCGATCTGCCCGGCGCGGAGGCGACAGCGCGCGACTTGCGTGAAATGCTGCAGCTGCGCGCCCAGCCTGCGGCCGATGCCTGGAAGGTGCCCGTGCTCGGCGTGCAGGCCAGCACCGGCGTCGGCACGGGCGAACTGATGGTGGCCGCACTGGAGCATGGCCGGCATGCCGGCCGCGGCCGGCGCCTGCACGCCGACGCCAAGTCGGCCGCGGCCGCCGCGCGGGTGTTCCAGCTCGCCGCCGCCGACCCCTTCCTGCGCGCCACCGGCATCACCTGCGTGCGCGGCGGCCCGGGAGAAGCCGAGGTTCGCCTCACGCTTCGGCCCGAGCACCTCAACTTCAACGGCAGCTGCCACGGCGGCATCATCTTCGCGCTCGCCGACACCGCCTTCGGACTGGCGGCCAACTCGCACGGCCTCGTCGCCGCCGGCATCGACGCGCACATCACCTACCAGCAGGCGGCGCGCGAAGGCGAGACGGTGACTGCGCACGCCCGCGAGGTGTCGCGCAGCCGCAAGCTCGCGGTCTACCGGGTCGACGTGGCGCGCGGCGACGGGCAGCCGATCTCCAGCTTCACCGGCACCGTGTACGTCACGAGCCGGCACCACGCGTGATCCGACGCTGCGCAGGCTGGCCGCGGGCGTTGAATGCCCCGCCGGCCCCCGATAGCATCGCGGCTCACGAGTGCCCCTCGTTCCACGCGCGCCGCCCACCATGAAGATCCCGCACCGCCTCGCGCTGAAACTCTCGCCACTGGTCGAAGCCGCCCGCGGCGAGCCGCTGGTCGAGCCTTTCGTCGAGATCGACACCCTCGACGACGACCAGCTCGTGCTCGAGTCGTCGCACGGCCGCTTCGTCTTCGACCGCAAGGCGCGCGCGGTGCTGCAGGAAGGCCAGCAGCTGGCCACCTTCGACAGCATCCAGTCGGTGGACATCGCCGCCTTCCCCGGCGGGCGCGGCGAGCGCAGCTGGTCGATCACGCTGTTCAGCGGTTTCCTCGACCGCATCACGGTGGGCCGCACCTACGACGATGGCGACGCCTCGGTGGTGGCCTCCAAACTTGCCGGCGTGCTGGGCTGCAAGGTCATCAGCCTGCTGGGTCAGCGCTGACCGGGCGCCGTGGCGGCGCGATCGCACCATCCACGAGCTCGACGACGCGGTCGCAGCGCGCGGCCAGCCGCGGGTCGTGCGTGACCACCAGGAAGGCCGTGCCGCGCTCGGCGTTGAAGCGCCGCATCAGGGCGAACACGTCGTCGGCGGTGTGGGTGTCCAGGTTGCCGGTGGGCTCGTCGGCCAGCACCAGCGGCGAGCCGCGCGAAAGCGCGCGCGCGATCGCCACGCGCTGCTGCATGCCGCCGGAAAGCTGCGGCGGGCGCTTGTGCGCGGCTTCGGCCAACCCCACCGCTTCAAGCAACGCCAGGCCGTGCGCGCGCAGGGGCGGGTCCAGCCGGCCGGCGGCGATGAGCTCGGGCATCAGCACGTTCTCGAGTGCGGTGAAGGCCGGCAGCAGGTGGTGGAACTGGAACACGAAGCCCAGCGCCTCGCCGCGCAGCCGCGTGAGCTCGGCGTCGTCGAGGCGCGCCACCGGCCGCCCGAGCAACTGGTACTCGCCCGAAGTCAGCGGCTCCAGCAGGCCGATGATGTTCAGCAGCGTGCTCTTGCCCGAACCCGACGGCCCGATCAACGCCACGAACTCGCCGCGCCGCAGCTCGAGGTCGATGCCGTGCAACACCTCGGTGACCACGGGCGTGCCCTGGCCGTAGCTCTTGAACACGCCGCGCAGCTCGATCAGCGGCTGGCCGCGCGCAGCCACACCGGCCGCATCGCGCCGGGCCTCCCGTTCCGCTTCGGTCTCGGCCCGGGGCTCGGCCGCGCCGACGTCGGCTGCCATGGTCAGGCAGGAAGCCTTGGCGCTGGCGCGCTGCGGCGTGAGCGACCTGGAGCGGCCAAAGGCGCTCACAGCCGGATCGCCTGCGCCGGGTCCAGCCGCGCCGCGCGCCGTGCCGGCGCCACGGCAGCCAGCACGCCGGCGGCTGTGGCCACCAGCGCGACCGTCAACGCCAGGTCCAGCGGCAGCCCCACCACGAACAACGGCTTGCCGTCGCTGCCCTTGGCGAAGGTGGAGAACGCCCACAGCATCGCATCGGCCAGCACCACGCCGGCCAGCGAGCCGGCCCAGCCGACGATGGCCCCCTGGATCAGGAACACCTGCGTCATCTGCGCGCGCGTGGCCCCCATCGCGCGCAGGATGCCGATCTCCTTGCTCTTTTGCACCACCGACACCACCAGCACGCTGGCGATGCCGAGCATCACCACGATGGCGGTGAAGGCGCGGATCAGCCCGGTGCTGATGCTCTGCGCCTGCAGCGCCGAGAGCAGCTGGGCGTTGCTGTCCATCCAGCTTTCCACCTCGACGCCGGTGCGCGCGCGCAGCAGTGCGGCCAGCCCGGCGGCGGCGAACAGATCGGCCACGCGGCCATAGGTCTGCGTCATGCCTCCGGGGATGCCGAGCAGGCTCTGCGCGCTGGTGTGCGTGACGTAGACGAAGCGCCGGTTGAGGTCGCGGCTGCCCAGGTCGAACAGGCCCGCGATCTTGAACGTGTCGCCGGCCACGCCCAGCGGCACCGTGCCGCCCGGGGCGGCGGCAGCGGCACCGGCGCTGCCCGCACGCACCACCAGCCGGTCGCCCACGCCGAGGCCCAGGTCTTCGGCCAGCTGGCGGCCGATGAGCGCCTCGCCCGGCGCCACGCGGGCCTCGCCCTCGACGATGCGCGAGCGCAGGGCGACGATGCGGTCGTAGCCCTCCAGCTCGATGCCCAGCAGCGAGATCGCACGGCTGGCCTCGCCGCGCTGCGCCAGCGCCGCGCCGCTGACGATGCTGGTGACGGCCACCACGCCGGGCAGCCGCGCCATCTCGGCTTCGATGGCACGCCAGTCGTCCAGAGTGCGCAAGCGTTGCGCGCGCGGCTGGGTGTCGCGCGCGATGGCACCAGCCGCACCGGCCGGCACCGCCACGGTGCGCTCTTCCCGCGGCTTGACCGTCAGGTGCGGCTGCGTGCCCAGCGTGCGCTCGATGGTGTTGCCCTGCAGGCCCTGGATCAGCGCCGAGATGTAGGTCACCACCGCCACGCCGGCGGCCACGCCGACGATGATCAGCAGCGTCTGGAAGCGCCCCTCGCGCAGGAAGCGCCAAGCCACGGTGAAAGCGAAACCCATCCCCGGTTGCCCGTTGCCCGTTGCCCGTTGCCCGTTGCCCGTTGCCCGTTGCCCGTTGCCTGCTTCCCTTGCCCGGTTCCGCGCCGGCCCGTTCAGTCGCGCCCCAGGCCGCGCATCGCCGCGCCGACGTCGATCCCCTCGCCCTGCAAACCCGCTGCGCTGCGCTCCACGGCGCGCACCCGCGCGCCGGGCTGCATCGCCGCGTCGAGCACCACCTGCTCGCCGGCATCAAGCCCCTCGGTCACCTCCACGGCGCTCAGCGTGCGCAGGCCGGTGCGCACCGGCCTCAACACGGTGCGGCCGCCGGCCACCACCAGCACGGCCGGGCCGGCGCGCACCGCCTCGCCGGGCAGCGCGATGGCCCGCTCGCGGCGGCCGGTGACGATCTCGATCGACACCGTCATGTCGTTCTTCAGCGCCACCGGTGCCGGCGGCAGTGCGGGCAGCGCGAACTTCACTTCGACCGAGCCGCGCTGGGCGTCGACCAGTGGCGCAATGCCCGCCACGCGCGCATCGAACGGGTGCTGCGGGAATGCGTCGGCCACGACCCGTGCCGCCAGGCCGGGGCTCAGGCGGCCGAGGTACTTCTCGTCGATCAGCGCGACCAGCTGCAAGGGGCCGCGCACGCTCAGCTCGGCCAGACGCGTGCCCGGCTGCACGATCTGCCCGGGTTCTACCAGCCGCGTCAGCACCGCAGCATCGGCCGGTGCGGTGATGCGCGTCTGCGCCAGCCGCGCGCGCCCCAGCTCCAGCGAAGCGCGTGCCTCGGCCACGCGGGCCTCGGCCTGCAAGAGCTCGGTGCCGCTGACATTGGCTTCTAGCTGCACGAGGGCGGAACGCAGCGCCGCCTGCGCCACTTCGGCGGCACGGCGGGCCTCGTCCAGCCGTGCCTGGCCGATGAAGCCTTGCGCCAGCAGCTGCTCGCTGCGCTGGGCCTCGCGCTCGGCGGCCGCGGCGTTCGCGCGCGCCTGCTCCACCTGCTGCGTGGCCACCGGGGCGACCAGTCTGCGCTGGCCGGCCAGCCGGGCCTCGGCGACAGTCAGCGCGGCAGCCGCCTGCCGCGCAGTGGCCGCGAGTTCGGCGTCTTCCAGCCGCACCAGCAGCTCGCCCGCGGCGAGCGATTGCCCCTCGCGGCGCGTGACCTCGGCCACCCGGCCGGTGAGCGTGGCGCCGACGAACACCCGGCTCTCGCTGGCCACCCGGCCGCTGACCGCCAGGCTCTGGACCAGGGGCGCCGCCGTGGCAGTGAGCACCTGCACGGGGACCGCGCGGGTGCGGCTCCAGACCAACGTGGCAGCCACGGCCAGCACCGCCACCACGGCCCAGATCCACGGGCGGCTGCGGGGGTCCAGCGCGGCAAGACGGCTTGGAAGACGGCGGGCAGGGGGCATCGTGGGGCCGATTGTGGCCGCGGACTGGATGCGGACCTGTTCACCGCGCCGGCCGACCGACGGGCCGCGCGCTGGCACGAATCCGCCCCGCACTCGCGTATGCTGACGGCTCCTGCCGCTTCACCCGAGGAATCGCCGTGCCCAAGCCCAACTACGCGTTCGAGAAGCGCCAGCGCGAACTTGAGAAGAAGCGCAAGAAGGAGGAGAAGGCGCAGCGCAAGCAGTCGCGTACCGGCAGCGATGCGCCGGCCGATCAGGCTGACACCGCGGCCGCTGGTGAAGGCGGCGCCGCGAGCCCCCCCGCACCCACCCCGGGCCCGTGAAACACCCTGGGCAGCCGCAGGCACCCTCACCCCCGTGACCTCGCCGCGCCCGGCGAACACCGCCCCGCCCGCCCCGGAGCAGCGCTTTCACGACGCCGCCGAGGCCCTGCGGCGCTTGGCCGTGTCGTGGGGCGACCAGTCCTACGGCGCCGTGCTGGGCGCCGACGGGGTGATCGTCGGCGTCGGCCCGAGCCGCGTGGTGGTCGACCACAATCCCGATGCGCACGCCGAGCGCGTGGCCCTGCGCGATGCGCAGCAGCGGCTGGGCCGGTCCTCGCTGGCCGGCGCCGTGCTGTACTCGACCTCCCGCCCCTGCCGGGCCTGCGAAGCCGCCGCGGCCGCCGCCGGCGTCGCGCGCATGATCCACGGCCGGGCGCTCCACGACGCGGGAACGCCGATGCCCTGATCGGCGGCGCCCGTGCCCGGCGCCTGCGAGGCGGCCGCCGGGCCCCGCCGCAGCACGCGCCGCGCTGCCGGCACCGCGGCGCCGGCGGCAGAATGGCGGGCATGCTTCGCCAGCCCGACATTCATTGCCCGGCCTGCGGCTACAAGCCGCGAATCGAAGACCGCTGGGCCTGCACACCCGAGTGCGGCACCGTGTGGCACACGTTCTGGACCGGTGGCATCTGCCCGGGGTGCACGCGGCCGTGGAAGACCACGCAGTGCCCGACCTGCGAGAAGATCTCGCCACACCGCGCCTGGTACCACCTGCCGGTCGACCTGCCGGCTTCACGCACCGAGCCGGCCGAACAGGGGGTCACCCGGTGAAGAGGCAGCGCGCGCAACTCGCCTGGTGGGCATGGGCAACCCTGGGTGGCCTGCTGGCCGCGGCCGCCTTCCTCACCGCGCCGCGGCTGGTGAACGGCCGCACCGACGCCGCGCCGCGCAACATCACGCCGCGCGGGCCGCTGGAGCCCGACGAGCGCGCGCTGATCGAGCTGTTTCGCAAGGCCTCGCCGTCGGTGGTGCACATCACCTCGCTCGGCACGCAGCGCGACTTCTTCAGCATGAACGTGCAGCGCGTGCCGCGCGGCACCGGCACCGGCTTCGTGTGGGACGAGCGCGGCCACATCGTCACCAACTTCCACGTCATCCAGGAGGCCAGCGCCGCACGCGTGACGCTGGCCGACCAGAGCACACACGACGCCGAGCTGGTGGGCGCCTTCCCCGACCGCGACCTGGCCGTGCTGCGCATCAATGCGCCCAAGGACAAGCTGCCGCCGCTGGCCATCGGCACGAGCCGCGAGCTGCAGGTGGGCCAGCGCGTGCTGGCCATCGGCAACCCGTTCGGGCTCGATCAGACGCTGACCACCGGCATCGTCAGCGCGCTGAACCGCGAGATCGAGAGCTTCAACCAGCGCACCATCCGCGGCGTGATTCAAACGGACGCGGCCATCAACCCCGGCAACAGCGGCGGGCCGCTGCTCGACTCCGCCGGGCGCCTGATCGGCGTGAACACGCAGATCGCCAGCCCGAGCGGCGCCAGCGCGGGCATCGGCTTCTCGATCCCGGTGGACGAGGTGAACCGCATCGTGCCGCGGCTCATCCGCGACGGGCGCTTCGTGCGGCCCACGCTGGGCATCGGCGCCGGCCCCGCCGACCTGCACCGGGCGCTGAAGCTGCCGCGCGGCGTGGCCATCGTGCAGGTGGGCAGCAACAGCCCGGCGATGCGCGCGGGCCTCGTGCCCTTCCGCCGCGGCGCGCAACGCGGCGAGATCGTCGCCGGCGACGTCATCACGCAGATCGACGGCGAGAACATCGGCGACCTGGACGACATGTTCACGCTGCTGGAGCGCCGCCAGCCCGGCGACACGGTGACGCTGACGCTGTGGCGCGCCGGGCAATCGCGCAAGCAGGCGGTGGTGCTGGGCAGCAGCGACTGACTCGTTGCCCGGCCCCGCTCGGCCTGTTGTGGCGCTGGTCCCCGCCAGCCGAGCGGGCATGACGTGCTTTAGCCGCGCACCGCCTCGCGGTCGAATTCCGGCCCGATCTTGAACACGCCGCTGCAGCGCATGGCCACCGCGCCGGCGCTGCGCACCAGGCCCTGCATGAACACCATCGTGCGCGTCGTGCGCAGCACCTGCATCTCGCCTTCGACCCAGTCGCCCAGGCGCGCCGGCCCGATGTAGTCGACTTGCAGGCTGACCGTGGGCAGGAAACGGCGCTTCAGCTCGGGCACCTGCGCAATGGCGCCGATCGGCATCAGCATGTCGGCGAACGTGGCCAGCATGCCGCCGTGGCAGATGCCCATCGGATTGCAGTGCCGCGGCTCGACGCGAAAGCCCAGCCGGAACTCGCCGCCCTCGTGGCGCACCCACAGCGGCCCATTCACGGCGATGAAGCCTGTGCTGGCGCGAAAGCGCCGGTAGCCCGGCGGCACGCCGGCGTCCACCGCCGCGTCGGCCAGGGGCGCGGCCGCGCCTTCGGCACCGACATCGGCGCTCATCGGGCGGCCTCCGCGCTGGCGCGCCGCGGCATGAGCGCTTTGGTGCGGCCAGGCGCGCTCACGCTCACGCCTTCGCCTCACGCGCCACGTCGGCATCGAAGTCGGCCCGGGCGAAGGCGCTGGCGCCCTCGGCCGCGCCCCAGCCGGGATAGACGCGCGCGAAGTCGGCGGTGATCTGCGCCAGCGGCATGTCGTCGAAGGTGCCGCGCTGGTGCACGTACTCCATGTGCCGGTTGCCGGCGCGGTCGTACGGGTGGTAGATCGAGTCGTGCCGCCCGTCGAACTCCAGCGGCAGCAGGCCGAAGCGCTCGCACAGCTGGATGTTGAACGCCGGCGTCGCCTTGACCCAGCGGCCTTCGAGCAGGATGTCGGTGTAGCCGTGCCAGATGTACAGGTCGGTCTTCACCACCTGGCGCATGCGCTCGGTGCTCAGGTGGTTGCGCACGTCGGCATACCCCAGCCGCGCCGGGATGCCGGCGGCGCGGCACGCGGCGGCCAGCAACGCGGCCTTGGGCACGCACCAGCCGTAGCCGCGCTCGAGCACGGTGCTGGCACGCATGCCCTGGGGCGAGAGGTCCACGCGATACGGGTCGTAGCGATAGCCGTCGCGCACGGCCAGGTACAGCGCCACGGCACGTTCGCGCTCGGTGCAGCCCACGGCGTGCGCGGTGGCAAAGGCGCGCACCGCGGCGTGGTCGCTGTCGACGAGGGCGGTGGCGGCCAGCGCGGCCGCGGGCGGCGGGTTCAGCGGCATCGGGGCAAGCGGCAGGGCGTGGAAGAAGTGGAGTTCCTGGCGAGCACGGGGCGCGGCGCCCCGGCGGTCACTGGCGGTCACTCATACCGTGGATCGTGCCACCACGGGAACCATTCGGGCATCGCGCTGGTGACACGGTCGGTGAAGTGCGCCGGGCGCTTCTCGAGGAACGACGCCACGCCCTCGCGCACGTCGGCCGAGCGGCCGCGGGCGAAGATGGCGCGGCTGTCCACGCGGTGGGCCTGCATCGGGTGCTCGGCGCCCAGCATGCGCCACATCATCTGCCGCGTCAGCGCCACCGACACCGGCGCGGCGTGGGCGGCAATCTCGCGCGCCAGCGCCATCGCGGCGGGCAGCAGCGCATCGGCGGGCACCACCTGGCGCACGAGGCCGGCCTCCAGCGCCTCGGCCGCCGGGAACACCCGGCCGGTCATCGTCCATTCCAGCGCCCGGCCGATGCCCACGCGGCGCGGCAGGAACCAGCTCGAGCAGGCCTCGGGCACGATGCCGCGGCGGGTGAACACGAAGCCGAAGCGCGCGTGCTCGCTGGCCAGCAGGATGTCCATCGGCAGCAGCATCGTCGCGCCGATGCCCACCGCCGGGCCGTTGACGGCGGCGATCACCGGCTTCAGGCAGTTGAAGATGCGCAGCGTGACGCGCCCGCCACCGTCGCGCACCGCCTCGCTGGACCAGTCCACACGGCCCCCGGCGCCCACCACCGCGGCCACGCCGGGGCGGTCGGCGCGGGCCTCGTAGTCGAAGGTCTTGCCGCCCTGCGACAGGTCGGCCCCGGCGCAGAACGCCCGGCCGGCGCCGGTGACGATGACGGCACGCACTTCGTCGTCGGCATCGGCGCGGTCGAACGCGGCGATGAGGTCGTTCATCATCGCCAGGTTGAAGGTGTTGAGCTGCTCCGGGCGGTTGAGCGTCACCGTCAGCACATGCTCGGCGAGCTCGACGCGCAGCGTCTGGAGGGCGGGGTCGGAAGCCATGGCGTCGCGGTCTGGTGCGGGTGGGCGCAGTATCGCCGCAGCGCGCACCGGCGCCTTCCGAAGAGGCCGCCCGGCCGGCCCGGCCCGTGGCTGGGCGAAAATCGCGCGCCCTGTCCGAAAGCCCCCATGCAAGTTGTCTGCCTCGATCTCGAAGGCGTGCTCGTGCCTGAGATCTGGATCGCGTTCGCCGAACGCACCGGCATCGCCGAATTCCGCCGCACCACGCGCGACGAGCCCGACTACGACCGGCTGATGCGCTGGCGCCTGGCGCTGCTGCGCCAGCATCGCCTGAAGCTGGCCGACATCCAGGGCGTCATCGCCGGCATGGCGCCGTTGCCCGGCGCGCGCGAGTTCCTCGACGACCTGCGCAGCCGCTACCAGGTGATCATCTTGTCGGACACGTTCTACGAGTTCGCCGACCCGCTGATGCGCCAGCTCGGCCGGCCCACGCTGTTCTGCCACCGGCTGGAAACCGATGCCGAGGGCTACGTGGCCGCCTACCACCTGCGCCAGCCCGACCAGAAGCGGCAGGCGGTGCAGGCGCTGCAGGGCCTGAACTTCCGCGTCATCGCCGCCGGCGACTCGTACAACGACACCGCGATGCTTGGTGCCGCCGACGCGGGCTTCCTGATCCACCCGCCGGCCAACGTGGTGGCGCAGTTCCCGCAGTTCGCGGTGCACTCCAGCTACGCCGGACTGAAGGCGAGCATCGACGCGGCCGCAGCCCGGCTGGGCGCCGGCTGACCGCCACCTCACTGCCGCCTGACCGCCGCCGAGCGCGAACCCGGTCCCACGCCCCCATGCCCCGCCGCGAACTCGAGCTGCTCGCCCCCGCCAGAGATGCCGCCATCGGCATCGAGGCGGTGAACCACGGCGCCGATGCCATCTACATCGGCGGCCCGGGGTTCGGCGCGCGCGACAAGGCCGGCAACCCGGTGGCCGACATCGAGCGCCTGGCGCGCCACGCGCACCGCTTCGGCGCGCGCATCTTCGTCACCGTCAACACCATCCTGCGCGACGACGAGCTGGACGAAGCCCGCACGCTGGCCCACCAGCTGCATGCCGCCGGGGCCGACGCGCTGATCGTGCAGGACATGGCGCTGCTGGACATGGCCGCCGCCGGCGAGCTGCCGCCCATCCAGCTGCACGCCAGCACGCAGACGGACATCCGCACGCCGGCCAAGGCGCGCTTCCTGCAAGACGTGGGCATCCGCCAGATGGTGCTGGCACGCGAGCTCACGCTGGCGCAGGTCCGCGCCATCGAGGCCGCGCTGCAGGCCGCGCCCGGCCCGGCCGCCAGCGGCGAGCCTGCCGTGCTCGAGTTCTTCGTCCACGGCGCGCTGTGCGTGGCCTACAGCGGCCAGTGCTACATCAGCCACGCCATCACCGGCCGCAGCGCCAACCGCGGCAGCTGCAGCCAGGAGTGCCGCCAACCCTACACCGTGCTCGACGGCGAGCGCCGCGTCGTCGCGCACGAGAAGCATGTGCTCAGCCTGAAGGACAACAACCAGAGCGCCAACCTCGAGGCCCTGGTCGACGCCGGCATCCGCGCCTTCAAGATCGAGGGCCGCTACAAGGACATGGCGACGGTGAAGAACGTCACCGCGCACTATCGGCAGCTCGTCGACGCGCTGCTGGAACGCCGGCCCGAGCTCACCGCGTCGTCCGATGGCCGCTGCCGCTACACCTTCCAGCCCGACCCCGAGCGCGGCTTCCAGCGTGGCGCCACCGATTACTTCGTCAACGGCCGCCGCGCGCTGGAGGGCGGCGACATCGGCGCGTTCGACACGCCCAAGCATGCCGGCATCCCCGTGGGGCATGTGCTGCGCCTGGGCCCAGACCACTTCGACCTCGAAGCCACCGGGGCAGACACGGCGCTGCACAACGGCGACGCGGTCACCTGGACCGACCTGCAAGGCGCATTGCAGGGCGTGCCGATCAACGTCGCCACCGCGCTGGGCGGCCGGGCCTGGCGGCTGCACCCGAATGCGCCGATGGCCGAACTGAAGGGGCTGCGCGCAGGCACAGAGGTGGCCCGCAACCGCGACATGGCCTGGGAGCGGATGCTCGAGAAGAATAGCGCCGAGCGCACGATCGGCGCCACGCTCAGCCTGGTCGAACGCCGCGACGGCTGGCGCCTGGACATCGCCGACGAGCGCGGCCATCGCGCCCACGCCGAGGCCCCCGCGCGCCACGAGCCGGCGCGCGACGCCGCGCAGGCCGCGCCGGCCGTGCGCGAGCATCTGGCGCGGCTGGGCGGCACGGTCTTCGAGGTGCGCGACCCGGCCCACGTGCAGTTGCACTGGCGCGAGCCGCGTTTCGTGCCGCCCAGCCTGCTCAATGCGCTGCGCCGCGACGCCGTGGCCGCGCTGGAGGCCGCGCGCACCCGGGCCCTTCAGCCGCTGCCGCCCGGCACCCCTGTGGAGCCGCCCGTGCCCTACCCGGAGGACACGCTGAGCTACCTGGCCAACGTCTACAACCAGCGTGCCGCCGCCTTCTACGCCCGCCACGGCGTGAAGATCATCGACGCCGCCTACGAGAGCCACCAGGAACTGGGCGACGTGAGCCTGATGATCACCAAGCACTGCGTGCGCTGGTCGCTCAGCCTGTGCCCCAAGCAGGCCAAGGGCGTGACCGGCGTGCAGGGCACGGTGCGCGCCGAGCCGCTGGTCATCGTGCAGGGCAGTGAGCGCTTCACGCTGCGCTTCGATTGCAAGCCCTGCGAGATGCACGTGGTGGGCCGCCTGAAGAAGGCCGTGCTGAAGCAGGCTGCGGCGGTGCCGGTGCAGGTCTATCGGCGTCGCCCCGCCGTCAAGGCACTTCACGCCGGGGATGCAACCACGGCGGCCGGCGACGCCTGAGGTTCGTTGCCGGTCTCCTGGATCCGGGAGTTTCGACCGCTGTTGTCGTCCGCGCATGGACGTCGCGGCGAACAGAGGTCCGGCCCGAAGCGCAGCGCCGCGCGGGACGCGAGGCCCGGCGTCGATGACGGCCGACGGATACACCGTCGGCCTACCCGGCTTGGCATTCGAAGGCGTGGTGCGCCACGACCTTGCCTGCACAGACCCGGGTGCCCTGCCCTGCCGCGCCCGAGGGCGATCGGCGCCCCGGAGCGCAGCGCAGGGGTCCGGCGCGCGGCCCGCGAGCCGGAAGGCCGACGGTGTATCCGTCGGCCGTCATTCGCGACAGGCGCAGCCTGGCGCGGACGCCGGGCCTCGCCCTTGGGCGCGGCAGGGCAGGGCACCCGGGTCTGTGCACGCCGCAGCGCGAGAGTGCAACCTTTTCCGGGCGCCGCAGTTCACCGCGTCGACCGGGAACCCGCATGGATGCTTGCTTCCTGCCGCTTCGTCGTTGGAGGCGTTGGAGGTTGCAGGCGGCTTGACTCGAGGCCTGGTGGGCTTGGTCTGCGCCGTGCGCAGGCGAGCGTCTGAATGCGCGGACCCCGTGCCTGAGGGGGATCGCTAACCCTGAGACTACAGGGTCTTCGAGGTGGCAGATCGCCGACAGCTGAAGATGATCCCCGCCAAACGGCAGGAGGGGAGTCCGATGTTCGCTGGGTTGCTGTCACTTGGGTTGCGCAAGAGTCTGGTCGCGACATTCGGAAGTCAAACGCGCGCCTGGCTGGCGGCCGCCGCGCTGGCCGTGTTCACGGCTCTGTTCTTCGCCCCACCCGCCGAGGCCCAGGCGCGCGACCCCAAGCTGCCCCCCGCCCCGGAGTACCGCATCACGGAGAACGGCTTCGCTCCTTATCAGTGGGGCTTCACCCGTCCCGAGGACGCTGGCAGCTACATCGAGGCCTGGCACCTGACCTTGTCGTGGGGTTGGGGCGGCCCACCCTTCCATTGCCCCGCCACCGCGCAGCGCTTCAGCACCGCCGACTTCGTTGCCGAGACACCGCTGTCCCCCTGGTCGAAGCAGACCGCCCTGCGGCCCATCACGCGCCAATGGGCCGGCTGCACCGCCTACGACAGCCAGGGAACCTGTACCGCCGTGGGCTGCGTGGTCGACCCCACCACGCACCACTACGGCATGCGCGCCATCTGCGCCAATGGCGCGATGCTGTTCTCCACCTCGGGCGGCGCGCCGCGCTGCGAGTGCCCGGCCGGGCAGGAGCTGGAACGCAACGCCGCCGGCGAATGGCGCTGCACCTACCCCTGCACGCCGGGCGTCACCAATCCCGCCTGCTACCAGGACGACCTCGCCTGCCCGGCAGCGAACCCCGTGCTGCCGGGCATCGCCGCCAAGGTGCAGACCGAGATCGACTACGAAGGTGCCGGCGCCCACCCGCTCGCGTTCAGCCGCAGCTTCCGCTCCCACGGCGCGCGCCCCTACGTCGAGCCGGGCGCCTGGAGCCACTGGGTGCACAACTGGGCCCGGCGCATCGACGTCATCCCCGAGACCGGCTACCGCGGCCGCGCCTTCGTGGTGCGCGAAGACGCCAGCCAGCGCATCTACTGGTCCAGTGGCAACGCCACCTGGCTGGCCCAGACCTCTGGCGACCGCAACGCACTCACCGAGCAGCGCGACGCCAGCGGTGCCCGCACCGGCTTTCAGTACAAGCTGTGGGCCGACGACAGCGTGGAGCACTACGACCCCGCCGGCCGCCTGCTGCGCGTGGTGCAGCGCAACGGCTGGACCAATACGCTGACCTACAGCGACGCCAGCACACCAGCCAGCGTGGCGCCGCGCCCGGGCCTGTTGATCTCCGTGCGCAACCACTTCGGCCGCGAACTGAAGTTCACCTACGACGCCGCCGGCCGCCTGGCCGAGCTGCTGCCGCCCGGGGCCGTGAGCGGCACCGCACCCGGCAGCGCCGCCAGCCCCATCCGCTACGTCCACAACGAGCCGGCCAGCCTGGGCAGCGGCGTGCCGGCGCTGAACCAGCCCACCAGCGTGGTGTGGCAAGACGGCCACCTGCGCCGCTACCACTACGAGAACACCCAGTTCCCGCAGTGGCTCACCGGCCGCACCGACGAGCTGGGCGTGCGCATCGGCACCTACACCTACAGCCCCACCGGCCAACTCGTGCGCAGCGAGGGCCCCAACGGCACGAAGGTCGTGGACCTGATCTACAGCGGCAACACCACGCAGCTGATCGACCGCAGCGGCCCGGCGCCCGTGACCAGCGTCTACACCTGGGAGAGCGTGGGCGGCACCGTGCGGCCGGTGAGCGTTTCGGCACCCTGCTCGCAGTGCAGCAGCACCAGCGCCCGCACCGCCTACACCACCGGCGGCGATGTCGCCCGGCGCGTGGAGCACGACGGGCGCATCACCTTCTACACCTACGACGCCAAGGGGCGCGAGACCGAGCGGGCGACGTTCCCCACGGCGTACAACAGCGCCACCACCCGGCCGGCGCTGAACCTGGCCGAGCGGGTGGTCAGCACCAAGTGGCATTCGACCTGGAACCTGCCAACGCAGGTGGCGGAGCCGGGGAAGGTGACGGCGTACACGTATGGCACCGGGGGCCGGGTCACTGGGGAGAGCTGGACGGCGACGACGGATGTGACGGGGGCGGCGAAGTTTGCGGCGGTGAAGACGGGGAGTACGTTTGCCACCGCGTGGAGCTACAACACCGCTAACCTTGCCACGACGACCATCGAAAGAGTCGACGGGGCAGAAACTCAGCGGTGGACGCAGATCTACACCGCTCTTGGAGACACGACACGAATCGCCGACGCCACAGGAGGTGGTCAAGCAGTCATCTCCGGCATTGACCTCGCTGGCAGGGTGACTGCCGGTACGGCCGATAGCGCCGTGCCTGTTGTGATTGCCTACACACCTCGAGGACACCTCACTCGCGTCGAGCGTGATGGAGTGGCGACCACCTTCACGTATGACCCGCGCGGTCTCCTCACCCAAGTGCTACTGACCGACGCGACCCGCTTCGACATCGACTACAGCGCCGTTGGTTCGGTCTTGGGCGTCCGCATGAATGGCCAGGAGCTCACTCCTGGGTCGCTGGCACAAGGCGGGCTTCATCGCGTGCGCACTGCTGCTGCGTCTCGCGGCCCCATTCGGAAGGCCGTCGACCGCATCGGTGACTTGTTCGTACCAAGGGCAGTCGCACAAGTGATCGTCTGGGGCGATCTGAGGCCGCGTCGGCCCGAGTTCGACCCCAGAACTGACATGCTGATGGCGCTGATGACTGCCGCTGACAGGCTGAAGAGGAAGCTAGAAGAAGAGAGGCAGCGCGCATGTCAATGTAATCCGTCGGGTGGTTACTCGAAGCCAACGCTGACGCCGGGAATCTACATGCACCTGTGGTACGGCGGTCACATGCGATCGATGTTCAGCGACCAGAGCTACTTCACGGTTCCAGCGAACCAAGCACTAGTCGATCTGGTCGTATCTACCACCGTGCCGATCCCGGACGGTGATCGACTGGTCTACCGCGGGCGCTTGCCCACCTACGTAGGAAGGATGCCCTTCCCGAAGGGGTCCGGAACCTTTGTGGAAACGAGGAAGATAACGATCGTGGTTCAGAAGGAACCGTGCCACAAGACCTACGCCCGCAACGAGGTGATCACGATGCACCCTGGGCACGAGTACAAGAATGGCCCCTGAGATCAGGCAGTTTGTCTTGGAGCGCCTGAATGCGCCAGTGTCTCTCGCGCTGGCGTCAATGGCGGACAAGCTTGACCATGCGATTGCTTCCGCCTACCCAACCGCGGCCGGTCCGCATCCGCTCGTTCTCGAACAACCGAGCGCTCATGCCTCAGACGGCGGGGCGTTGCACTGGACAGTCCATTTCCAACGCGATGGGCTCGCCTTACCCCTTGCGGTTACCTCTGACTTGCGGCCTACCGATCTAGAGGGATTCCGACGGTGGGACATCTACGTGAGCACCAGGGTACCGCTCATCACGACTGTGCAGCGGACGTGCAAAGGCGGGATTTGGGAGCAAGGCAGCGAGGCCGATCCGGAGCTTCAGCGGCTGGCCTTCATGCTGGCAGGCGCGTTCGCGCTCGAGGTGATTGACTACTCGGAGATCTGCGCACTACGCGTTGACCCGGCGCTGATCACCGACGAGATGCGCATGCGCCTCGATCATTCCGACGATCCGACTGTGTTCCAACTACTCTTCTCTGAAGACGCTTAGGCCCAGCGACCGATGCGCCCCTCGATCGCGGACCTCGGCGCTTCCCTCAATAGCCCCCGCGCCCGGGCCTGTTGATCTCCGTGCGCAAACACTTCGGGCGCGAGCTGCGCTTGACCTACGACGCCGCCGGCCGCCTGGCCGAGCTGCTCCCGCCAGGGGCCGTGAGCGGCACCAGGAGATGCCAATAATGCGCGACACGGTCGATCACGCTGCAGAAAGAATTCATTCGAAGTTGAAGAGCGGCGGGAGCACGGACGACGTGATGTGCCGGTACGAAAGCCCATTGAGCGAGCATCCAAACCGACGGTCGGACATCCTCAGCCAAGGGGCCTACTCTTGGGCCTGGCTCAATGAGTACGAGAAGGCAATCGCGGACCTGCACGACGTAGTCTCGGCTCAAGCAGGTCCGCGGCTTGCTGCATCACTCAGCCACTTGTCCGGTCTGTTGCTGGGACTTGGACGCCTGAGCGAGGCAGAGCGTGTTCTCAGTCGCCTTGTCGCTGTTGAGGACGCCGAAGGGTCCACGTACTTTGCTGAGTATGCGCATCTGACGCGCGCCTTCTGCCTCGCGCGGCTGGGCAAGTCGAGCCAGGCATTGGAGGAACTGCGGTTCGTTCCCGAGGGCGCGTCGGTGGACTGGCTCGAAGGTACACCAGTAATCAATTGCGTCCTCGTGCGGAAAATTGCGGCTATCGGCGACTGAACAAACTGCAAACGCGCCGCGTCCTGCACTCGTGATGCGGCCGGTGACATGGATGACGCGGCGCCGGCGCTGGCGCTCTCCTGGGGTCGATACCCTCCGATCTGAGCAAGCTACAAGTACTCTTCAGGCCGGGAAACCGGAGCGCCGAACGGCGCCGAGACATCCTGCGTTCGCATCGAGTGCAGCAGTCCCGGTGTTGTGCATGGACACCCTGTACCGCTGGAGGAGTACACGAGGCACACCGGGGAGCGATAGATGAACTTGTCCCACCTAAGTTGCACCACCGCACACGACCGGCTGTCGGAAGTTGACGACTCGCAGAGCTTGCTCCAGTTGGAGCGCAGCTTTCAGATCAACGACGATCTGCTGCAGGCGCAGTACCCGAACGGGCTGACGCTCGATGTTGGCTGGTTCACCTTGACGTCGATCAGCAATACCGAAGGCCCTTACCCGTTGCGCTGCTTCCTGGTCCGCCTGATTCGCAACGCCGACTGGACCACGCCAGCCTTGCAGATCGTCGCCAGGGACTTCTCGGAGCTGAGGGATGCCCTGCAACTTGTCGAGCAGTGGGCCACTGGCCTGAAGGACTGAGTTCGGCGGCGACTACTCAGGAGCCCGCGTGCCCGCGTGCCCGACTTCGACGAATTTGCAGGCGCGCCGCACGTGGAGGGTGAAGACGATCTGCGGATTTTCGAAGTGATGACGTGGTAGTAATGACGTGAAGGTCGGAAGAGCACACCACAAACCCATGGGCAGGTTGCGAGCTCACGGACTGCTGGCGTTTGCCCTCGGGGCCATTGGGGTATCCGCGTTCTCATTGTTGTTCCCCGGCGATGAGTCGTGGAAGCAGATGACGAGGCTTGGTCTCGCCCTGATCGGATTCGCAGGCGTTGGGGTGTACGCTTTCGCGGCCATTCGTGGAGGCTGAGGCTCCGACGTGAAGGCTGCCTCCACCGACTCACTTCCTCGAGCCCCGAGATGACTGCTCGCGCTTCTGCGGATCGGACTCGAGGACCTTTCGATGAACGAGCAGACCAAGCTGTGGACCAACGAACCTTCCGGGGGTTTCTTGGTCCCTGTGTTTCCCGCTTCGCCAAAGCCCGAGACCGGGTGGATGTCGCAGATCGCCATGGGCCCCATCGGAGACACATGGCGCGCGCCTCGCCTCCTCGAGTGGCACAGTCATCGAAAGCGCGACCGGGCGCCGGACATCACGACGCTATGCCTGTCGGGACCATGCGCCACTCCCTCGATCGCAGACGCCCTGCTCGGCGGTGACACCGCCGGTTTCGAGCTCGTGCCGTTCGCAATTGCGCAGCAGCAATGGGTACTGATGAATTGCCTTCGAAGGGTCTTCGAGTTCGACCACGCCAGCAGCCACCTTCGGTTCCTGGAGTTGCAGGGCCACGATCGGTCGTTGATGGATATCAAGTGGATCAACGTCACTGACCCTCGCGCGCACGAACTGGGCATGTTCACACTTGGGGCGCCACCATTCCCCCGGCTGTTCTGGACCGACGCCCTTGTGCAGCGCTACCACGGGCTCGGCTTGAAGGGACTCGAGTTCAAGCACATCGGCTACATCGTGCCCGATGCCGCACACGCCGTGCCCGAGCCAGCGCCTCCACCTCTCGCGGCGAGCCGGAGAAAGTACAAGGGTCCCAATTTGAGCGTAGCGCCGCTGCCTGCAGAGCAGTTGCACGAACTCGAACTGGCAGGCGCCGAGATGCGCCATCGGTTGCGCCTGTCCCTTGAAGCAAGCGCGGAATTCGTGCTGGCCCAGCTGCAATCCGAGATGCGCGAACGGCGGCTGCGCTGGAGCGAACTGAGCGCCGAGCAGCGGGAAGACACGGTGCTCGGTCTGTCGGCCATCTATGGCGATCTGCTTCGCTCGGCGCTCGGCTGGTCGTGGGTGGAGTTGCGCCAAGGGCGCAGCCTGCGCTGGATTGCGCTGCTCGCACCCACGGGCCAGCATGTGTTCGCACCGGTGCCGCACTTCGGCCTGCAGATCGGAGCCGACGCGCCAACGACGGCGCTGCTGTTCAACATGCTGTGCGCAGGCGACCTGCCGCCTGCCGAGCCGGGCCAGATCGTGCCGATCGGCTGATGAGGAAAAGGACTCCCGACCTCTTCAGGGACCACTCCGAGCTGCGGGCCGCCCTGCAACTTGCCGAGCAATGGGCCGTCAGGGCCGTCAGCCTGAGAGACTGAGTTCCTCCGTGGCTGCTCCATCTCCCGCGCGCCAGCCGCTCCCCCTCACCACCCGTTGCGCAACTCCCGCAGCCTGAGAAACACCGTCTTCGGGTCCGGCCGCTCGGGCAGGTCTGCGAACACCTCGCGCAGGCGGTTGATCACCGAGGCGCTGGTCAGCCGGAAGAAGGTGTTGATGCGCCGCTCCACCGCCAGCGTGGAGACGAACGGCTGGTTCGGGTCCTGCCCCTGCACCTGGTCTAGGAGCTGCTGCGCGTCTTGGTTGTCGGGCTCGCGGTCCAGCGTGAAGCCGAGGTTGTTCTCGATGTAGTCGTGGCCGGGGTAGACCAGCGTGTCGTCGGGCAGCCGCGCCAGCTGGCGCGAGAAGGTGTCGTACAGCGCCTCGGGGTGGCCGCCGTTGTGGCAGTTGCCGGCACCGGCGTTGAACAGCGTGTCGCCGCAGAACAGGGCCTTGCGTTCGCCGTGCGCGCACAGGCAGATGTGGCAATAGGTGTGGCCCGGCGTGTCCAGCGCCTCCAGTTCCACCGTGCGGCCCACCTTCACCACGTCGCCGGCCGAAAGCCCGCGGTGAATGCCGGCGATCTTGTCCTTGGCGTTCACGTGCGCCAACAGCTTCGCGCCGGTCTTGGCGATGAGCGCCTCGTTGCCGCCGGTGTGGTCGCGGTGCTCGTGGGTGTTGAGCACCTGCGTGATCTGCCAGCCCTCTTGCTTGGCAGCGGCCAGGCACTTCTCGTGGTCCAGCGGGTCGATGGCCAGCGCCTCGCCGCTTTCGGGGCAGGCGATCAGGTAGTTGAAGTTGCGGTAGGCGTTGGCGGTCCAGATCTGCTTGACGATCATGGTGGCTCTTTCGTTGTGTGGGACACAGGCAAGCAACCGAGCACAGCCAGGCAACCACCGCGGAACCGGCTTTGCCGGGCCGCCGGCGGTGCCCGGCCACGCAGTGGCCTTGAAGGCCACCGGGGGAGGCGCCGCAGGCGCTTCGCGCGGGGTCTCATGAAGGCAGCGGCCGCGGCTTGCCTTCCTTGTCGATGGCCACGTAGGTGACGTCGGCCTCGGTCACCTTCACCACCTGCAGGTTGGCCGGGTTGCGCTCGGCGTACACGTCCACATGCACGCTGATGCTGGTGGTGCCGATGCGCGTGACCTTGGCGTAGAAGCTCAGCAGGTCGCCCATCGACACCGGTTGCTTGAAGATGAACTGGTTCACTGCCACGGTGGCGATGCGGCCCTTGGCGATGCGGAAGGGCAGCACCGCGCCGGCGATGTCCACCTGCGCCATCACCCAGCCGCCGAAGATGTCGCCGTTGCCGTTCACGTCGGCGGGCATCGGCATCACGCGCAGCACCAGCTCGCGGCCGTCGGCCAGCGCGGCCGGCGCCATCTTGATCTCGGGGTGCAGCGGCCCGGCGGCGGGGGGCTGGGTGTCGGGCGGCATCGCAACTCGCTCCTCGGTCGGCGGCCAGGCCTGTCTCGCGGCGGCGAGAATCGGCGCATGCACGGTGCACCGACTTTAGCCGCAGCGCCGCCGGCCCCGCACGAGCAAGGCCCGAGGGGCGCGCCACTGGACCCAAACGAAGAAGCCCCGAGGCGCGCGCCGCTGGACCCGCGCCGCGGCCAGCCGCAGCTGGCGCGCTGGCTGCGGCGCCTTTCGCGCGTGTTCGATCTCGATGCCGTGCGCAGCGAGGTGCCCGACATCACGGCCGTGGCCCACTACTACGCGGTCAACGAGGGCAGCTATCGCCGCTACCACTCGGCCGAAGGCGCAGTGCACATGGCACTGAACCCCGACGGGCGCTTCGACCCGGCGGGGTTCGCCAGCCAGTTGCAGCGGCTGGAAGCGCAATGGGCACGGCAGCCGGAAGGGCCGCCGGCCGATGTGCTGGAACTGGCCTTCGGCCAGGGCTACAACCTCGGCGTCTTGCTGCCGCGGCACGCGCGCATGCGCTTCCAGGGCATCGACCTCACGCCCGCGCATGTGGCGCTGGCGCGCGAGCGCCTGGCGCGCTGGACGACGGGCCCCGAGCCCCGGCTCGTGCTCACGCATGGCGACTTCCACCACCTGCCGCAGGCCGCCGGCAGCATCGATGCGGTGTTCTGCATCGAGAGTTTCTGCCACGCGATGGACCTGCCGCGCGCCATGGGCGAAGTGGCGCGCGTGCTGCGGCCGGGCGGCCGCTTCACGCTGTACGACGGGTACCTGCCGCGTTCGCCGCAGGGGCTGCCGGGGCTGCAAGGGTCGCCGGGCCTGGCCGCCGACGAGGCGCTGGCCGTCGAGCTGGTGGCCAAGGGCATGGCCATCGACCGCCTGCAGACGCTGGCCGAGATGCGCGGCGCGGCGGCGGCAGCCGGCCTCGAGCTCGAAAGCATGGCGGCGCTGGACCGCGAGGTGATGCCCAACCTCGTGCGCCTGGAGCGCCTGACCGGCGCGTTCACGCGCTGGCCATGGTTCGCGCGCCGCGCGCTCGCGCGGCGGCCCGCGGCCCGCAGCCGCAACGTGCTGGCCGGCTGCCTGATGGCCACGGCCGTGAGCCTGGGGCTCATCAGCTACCGCGAACTGGTGCTCAGAAGGACGGTGGCATGACTGGCCCGGCCGCGCGATGAACCGGCCCCCTTTGGCGTGGCGGCGACAATGCCGCGCGGCCGTGGCCCGCCGCGCCGCGCCGCACCGGGCGGCCCGACCTCGCGCAAGACCACACCCCTGCATCCCATGAGGCGCCACGCCGCCACGACGCTGCCCCTGCCGGCCGAAGACACCCGCACCGCCGCCCGCACCGACTGGCACACGCTCAAGCGCCTGCTGCCCTACCTGTGGCCGTGGCGCTGGCGCGTGGCGCTGGCGCTGGCGTTCCTGCTGCTGGCCAAGGGCGCCAACGTCGGCGTGCCGGTGCTGCTGAAGTACCTGGTCGATGCGCTGGACCTGAAGCCCGGCGACCCGCGCGCGCTGCTGGTGGTGCCCGTCGGCCTCTTGCTGGCCTACGCCGGCCTGCGGCTGGCCACGAGCCTGTTCACCGAGCTGCGCGAGCTGGTCTTCGCCAAGGTCAGCTTCGGCGCCAGCAAGCTGATCGCACTGCAGGTGTTCCAGCACCTGCACTCGCTGAGCCTGCGCTTCCACCTCGAGCGGCAGACCGGCGGCCTCACGCGCGACATCGAGCGCGGCACGCGCGCGCTGCAGTCGCTGGTGAGCTATTCGCTCTACACCATCCTGCCCACGCTGGTGGAGGTGATGCTGGTGCTGACCGTGCTGGGCGTGAAGTTCGATGCCGGCTACGTGTGGATCACCCTCACCGCGCTGGCGGTGTACATCGTCTTCACCGTCAGCGTGACCGAGTGGCGCACGCGCTACCGGCGCGAGATGAACGAGTTCGACTCGCGCGCCAACAGCCGCGCCATCGACGCGCTGCTGAACTACGAGACGGTCAAGTACTTCAACAACGAGGCCTTCGAGGCCAGGCGCTACGACGAGGGGCTGGAGGCCTTCCGCCGCGCGCAGGTGAAGAGCCAGACCACGCTGTCGCTGCTGAACACCGGGCAGCAGCTGGTGATTGCGACGAGCCTGGTGGCGATGCTGTGGCGCGCCACCGAAGGCGTGGTGGCGGGCCGCCTGACGCTGGGCGACCTGGTGATGATCAACGCCTTCCTCATCCAGCTGTACATCCCGCTGAACTTCCTCGGGGTGCTGTACCGCGAAGTCAAGCAAAGCCTCACCGACCTGGACAAGATGTTCGGCCTGCTGGAACGCCACCGCGAGGTGGACGATGCGCCGGGCGCCAAGCCGCTGGTCGTGCGCGAGGGCACGGTGCGCTTCGACGACGTGCACTTCGCCTATGAGGCCGCGCGCCCCATCCTGCATGGCATCAGCTTCGAGATCCCCGCCGGCAGGACGGTGGCGGTGGTCGGCCCCTCGGGCGCGGGCAAGAGCACGCTGGCGCGGCTGCTTTACCGCTTCTACGACGTCGGCAAGGGTCCGGGCGGAACGGGCGGAGGAACGGGCGGCGGCATCACCATCGACGGCCAGGACCTGCGCAGCGTGACGCAGGCCAGCCTGCGCGCGGCCATCGGCATCGTGCCGCAGGACACGGTGCTGTTCAACGACACGGTGCAATACAACATCGCCTACGGCCGCCCCGGCTGCAGCCGCGACGAGGTGGAGGCGGCAGCCAAGGCCGCGCACATCCACGACTTCATCGCCGCCACGCCCAAGGGCTACGAGACGATGGTCGGCGAGCGCGGGCTCAAGCTCAGCGGCGGCGAGAAGCAGCGCGTGGCGATCGCCCGCACCCTCTTGAAGAACCCGCCGATCCTCATCTTCGACGAAGCCACCTCCGCGCTCGACTCGGCCAACGAACGCGCCATCCAGGCCGAGCTGAGAAGCGCGGCGGCGGGCAAGACGGCGCTGGTCATCGCGCACCGGCTGTCGACGGTGGTGGATGCGCACGAGATCGTGGTGCTCGAAGCCGGGCGTGTTGCCGAGCGAGGTTCACACGCGCAGCTGCTGGCGCTGGAGGGCCGCTATGCGCAGATGTGGCGCCTGCAGCAGGCCGGCGAGGACGAGTCAGCACCTACCACCGGCCCCGTGTAGAGGCCGGCCGCCCGGCTGCGCGGCAGGGCCGGCGTGGTCTTGACGCGGCCCGCGACCCATGCGCATACTGCGACAACACAAGTCGCAGTTCAAGCACACAGTCCATGGCCCTCTTTGGTGCCCAGGTCGAGTACGCGCTGCACACGCTGGTCAACCTGTGCCTGGCCGCGCCGCACGAGCCACCGAGCGCGCGTGATCTCGCCGATTTCCAGCGGCTGCCGCTGGCCTACGTGCGCAAGCTCCTCACGCAGCTCGAGAAGGCCGGCATCGTGCGCGCCACCGAGGGCCTGCGCGGCGGCTGGCAGCTGGCCGCCGGCGCGCAGGCGCTTACGGTGCTGCAGGTGGCCGATGCGGTGCAGCGCCGCGAGCCGTTGTTCGTCTGCCGCGACGTGCGCGAGCAGTGCGCGCTGTGGTCCGGGCAGGAGGCCCCGGCAGCGGCGCGGCGCGGCGTGTGCAGCATCCACGCTGTGATGCTCGCAGCCGAGCAGGCGATGCGGCACGAACTGGCCGCCCACACCCTGGCCGACCTGGCCGGGCGCGTGCGCGGCAAGGTGTCTGAAGGCGGCCACCGCGAGATCGTGCGCTGGTTCGGCGAGCGGGCGCTCGCGCGCTCGACGTCGTCCCGTTCGAAGCGCGGGCCCGATGCCCCACGCCTGGGCGGCCGCCAGCGTGCCCGCGCCAAACGGGCACGATGCGGGCCGCGCACGCCCGCCCACCGCGGCAGCCGCCGATGATCGAGACCGACGTTCTCGTGCTTGGCGGAGGCTTCGCCGGGTTCTGGGCCGCGCTGGCGGCGCGGGCGGTGGCCCGTGCCCGCGGTCACGATGCGCTTCGCGTGACCCTCGTCTCGCGCGAGCCGGCTCTGCAATTGCGCCCGCGCCTGTACGAGGCGCAGCCGGAAACGCTGGCCGTGCCGCTGCCGCCGCTGTTGCGGCGCGCCGATGTCGGCTGGCACGAAGGCGAGGTGACCGGCATCGACGCAGCTGCTGGTCGCGCCCTGCTGTCCGACGGTCGTTGCATCGCCAGCCGCAGCCTCGTCGTCACTACGGGCAGCCGCCTGCGCCGCCCTGCGTTCGCCGGCGCCGCACAGGCCTTCTCGATCGACACGCAGGCCGAGGCCATCGCGCTCGACCGCAGGCTGGCCGAGATCGCCCGCACGCAGCCCGAGCCGCGCCTGGCCGTCGTCGGTGCGGGTTTCACGGGCATCGAGCTGGCGCTGGAGCTGCGCGACCGGCTGGCGCTGCACGGCGGCGCGCAGGCCGGCGAGCGTGCGCAGATCGTGCTCTTGGATGCCTCGGCCGACCCGGGTGCACGCATCGGCCGCGCCGCCTGGAGCGTGGTCACACAGGCGTTGGCCCTCGGCGGCGTGGCGCCGCGGCTTGGCGTGCGCGTGCGCGGGCTGGATGGGACCATGCTGTCGCTGGATGACGGCACCGGGCAGGCGGCCGATGTCGTCATTCTGGCCACCGGCATGGAGGCAGCGCCCGCGACACGCTGGGTGCCGGGCTCGCACGACGACCACGGCAGGCTGCGCGTCGATGCCTTCCTGCGCGTGTGCGCCACCCCGGGCCATCTGGCGCTTGGTGCGCCCGGCCCCGGTGCACGACGCGAAGCCGATCTCCCCAGTGCCACTGGCGTGTGGGCCGCAGGCGACGCAGCGGTCGCCGACGACGGCTGCGGCCACGACACGGTGGCCTCGTGCCAGCATGCCCTGCAAAGCGGCCGCGTCGCGGGCGCCAATGCCGCCCGCGTGCTGCTTGGCCAACCGCTGGTGCCGTTGCGCGCGCGCCCCTACGTCACTTGCATCGATCTCGGTCGCTACGGCGCGCTGTTCACGCAGGGCCACGATCGACAGGTGCTGCGCCAGGGCCCTGCCGCCAAGGCCACCAAGCAGCACATCAACCGTGTCCTCATCCATCCGCCCCAAGAGGCTTGTGGCGACGAGCTGCTGGCTCAGGCTTTGCCCCCGGACGCCGGGCAGGCACGCGCGGCGAGGCCGCCCCTGACCCGCGACCCGCAGCACGAGGCAGCTGCAGCCTGCGCGGCCGGCCCAGCCGAAGGGGAGCCCGGGGCGACCCGCCGCGGCTGAACGCCATCGTTCGACGGCCGCAGGCCCCGGACAAGCGCGGGCACGCGGACCATCTACACAGGTGCGGCGAGCTGGCCCGCTGACAGGGCCGGCCCGGCCGGCCCTTCACCCTTCAATCGAGCGCGATGCGCTCGTCGCCTTCCTCGTGCCGGCAATCGGCCGCCAGCGCGGCGCCCCACCCGCGCCGCACGAGCACTTGCGTTCCGGAGTAGCAGACCTGCACCCGCTCAGCCCCGGCCGCCTGCTGGCGCACCAGCCCTTCGACGGCCGCCGGCAGGCTGATGCGGTACTGCGCCGCCGCCAGGTCTTCGGGCGGATGGTCGTCGTTGTGCAGCCAGGGCGAGAACGCCGCGCCCAGCCACTGCACCAGCCGCCAGCTTGCGTCCACCCGCGTCGGCTGGTAGCCCTGCGTGGCCAGCCAGCGCTGCGCCTGTGCGCGCGAATCGGGCGCCGGCGTGATGCCGGCCCACGCCGCGGCCAGCAGTTCGGCCAGCCACTGGTTGCAGTTCTGGTAGCGCGTGCTGAACGCGTAGGCGTTGGCGCTGTAGCGGCCGGCCAGCAGCGAGAGCGCCAGCGCGTTGTCCTGCGCCGCTCGCGCCAGCGCGGCGGCCGGGCGTGGCACGAGCACCATCGACACGTGGCCTCGCTCGGGCTGGTCGGCGCCGAGGATGAACGCCGCCAGGCCCTGGTCGAAGATGCGCGGCTGGCCTTCGTCGCAGGCGTAGTACAGCTGGCGCACGGCCCAGGGCGTGTCAGTGCCCTGCCGAAGCGCGATGCCGGCATGCGAGTGGCGGATGTCCCAGCGCGAGAGGTCCAGGCCGCTGCGCGAGACGATCGCCACATCGGCACTGGAGCGCTGCAGCTCGGCGCGCACCACGCCCGCCACGCGCAGCAGGCGGTCCTTCTCGGCCACGCTGAGGCGGCTGTCGCTGTCGCAGTAGGCCGACGAGAGCCCGGCCCGCGCCGCCCCGGGCCCGCAGGCCGCCGCCAGCGCGAGGACGAACGGACCAGCGAACGAGGCTGTGCGCAGGCGTGCGACCGTCGCCGCCGCGCCGCCGCGCCGCAACGAACCGCTCAGAGCCTGACGGGCCGCGTCTGCAGCTCGCGATACACGTCGTCGGCGACGACGAGGAAAAACGCCGCGGCGCGCTCGGCGGTTTCGGCAGTGCTGCCCAGCGCCAGCTCCAGCCCGTAAGAGCGCTCGCGGGCGTGGATCACCTGGCCGGCCGCCACGCCGGCACGCGCCACGGTCTCCTGCGGCAGGAACAACGTGGCTTCGCGCGCGCCGTCGTCAGAGGCGCGGCCCGATTCGGCGCGCAGCGCCACGCGGGCGATGCCCTCGCGGCCCGGCGCCGCCGCCACTTCCACTACGCGCCAGGCGCCAGCGGCCACCGGTCGGCCGGGCGAGGAGGCATCGCTGGAGGCGTTGAACGACGTCGACACGCTGCCCACCGAGGTCGACACGCTGTTGGAGATGGCCGAGCTGGCAAACGATTCGGCATGCGCCGCGGCGCCGGCCAGGGCGAGCAGGGCAACCGAGGCAAGCGCGGGCAGCTTGGGCAGACGGGGCATGGGCGGGCTCCTTGGCGGCAAGGTTGGCGCCGAAGGAGACCTCGGCGCCGGTGAGTGCGGCGGAGCATAGCAGCGCGGCGCCGCGGCAGCAGGTGTGCCGAGGGTGCCCACCGAGGGCAGATTCACCCCTGCTGGCTACACTGCCCGGCGTGGAAACCAAGTGGCTCGAGGACTTCGTGAGCCTCGCGGAGACCCGCAGCTTCTCGCGCTCGGCTCAGCTGCGGCATGTCACGCAGCCTGCGTTCTCGCGCCGCATCCAGGCGCTGGAGGCGTGGACCGGCATCGACCTCGTCGACCGCAGTTCCTACCCGACTCGCCTCACGCCGGCCGGCGAGACCTTCCACGCCCAGGCGCTGGAGCTGCTGGAGCTGCTCAACGCCACGCGCAACATGATGCGCGGCTTCCAGGCCGCGGGGCAGGACACCATCGAGTTCGCGGTGCCGCACACGCTGGCGTTCACCTTCTTCCCGCACTGGCTGATGGAGCTGCGCCAGCACTTCAACGGCGCGATGAAGACGCGGCTCACGGCGCTCAACGTGCACGACGCGGTGCTGCGCTTCACCGAGGGTGCCTGCGACCTGCTCATCGCCTACCACCACGACGCCGCGCCGCTGCAACTGGCGCACGAGCGCTACGAGATGCTCAGCCTGGGCACCGAGACGCTGGCGCCGTTCTCCAAGCCGCGCGCGGCCGACACGGCCCGCGCCGGTGCCCGCACCGAGCCGCTGTTCCCGCTGCCGCCGGTGCGCGCGGGCCAGCCGGTGCCCTATCTGGCCTATGCCTCGGGCGCCTACATGGCGCGCGTGGTCGAGAAGATCCTGCGGCGCGCCGAGGTGGCGCTGCCGCTGGACGCCGTGTACGAGACCGACATGGCCGAAGGCCTGAAGGCGATGGCGCTGGAAGGCCACGGCCTGGCCTTCCTGCCCGAGAGCTCGGTGCGCCAGGAGCTGCACGCCGGCCGGCTGGTGCGCGCGTCGGCGCCGGGGCGCTTCGAGGCGACCATGGAGGTGCGCCTGTACCGCGAGCGCCCCGAGGTGGCGCGCCACGCGGCCAAGGCCGGCGTGCAGGCGCTGTGGGAGTTCCTCGGCGCGCAGGTGCCGGCCCCGCGCTGACGACCGCCGCGAGGCCGCCGCCGCTGCGCCAAGGCCGCGGCGGCGCCGACAATGTGCGCCATGCCCGCCGACTCGATCACCTTCACCCGCCCCGACGACTGGCACCTGCACCTGCGCGACGGCGCACCGATGGCCGCCGTGCTGCCCGCGAGTGCCAGGCAGTTCGCGCGCGCCATCGTCATGCCCAACCTGAAGCCGCCCGTCACCACCACGGCGATGGCGCTGGCCTACCGCGAGCGGCTGCTGGCGGCGCGGCCGCGCGAAGGCCCGGGCAGCCGCTTCGAGCCGTTGATGACGCTGTACCTGACCGACAACACGCCGCCCGAGGAGGTCGTGCGCGCCCGCGCCGCCGGCCTCGTGGCGCTCAAGCTGTATCCCGCCGGCGCCACGACGAACAGCGACGCCGGCGTCACCGACATCCGCAAGACCCACCGCACGTTGGAGGCGATGCAGCGCGAGGGCCTGTTGCTGCTGGTGCATGGCGAGGTCACCGACCCCGAGGTCGACGTGTTCGACCGCGAGGCGGTGTTCATCGAGCGCGTGATGCAGCCGCTGCGCCGCAGCTTCCCGGGCCTGAAGGTCGTCTTCGAGCACATCACCACCGCCGAGGCCGCGGCCTACGTGGCCGAGGCCGGCGCGCTGACCGCGGCCACCGTCACAGCCCACCACCTGCTCTACAACCGCAACGCCCTGTTCAGCGGCGGCCTGCACCCGCACCACTACTGCCTGCCGGTGCTCAAGCGCGAGCGCCACCGGCGCGCGCTGGTGCGCGCCGCCACCTCGGGCAGCCCGCAGTTCTTCCTCGGCACCGACAGCGCCCCGCATGCCGTGGCGATGAAGGAGCAAAGCGTCTGCGGCGCCGGCTGCTACACGGCGCCGGCGGCGCTGGAGCTGTACGCCGAGGCCTTCGAGGCCGCCGGCGCGCTGCCCCGGCTGGAAGGCTTCGCCAGCCACTTCGGCGCCGAC
>JAEUPD010000169.1 GCA_016788525.1 Rubrivivax sp. | reverse complement strand
CGACCCGTTGGCGCCCAAGCTGCGCCAGACCCAGGCCGAGTACACCGCGGCACGGCCCAACGCCGAGCCGGGCGTCCGGCCGATGATGTCCAGCTCGAAGATGTACGTGTGCATCAAGTGCCACGCCAACTTCAAGACCGGCGAAGGCAAGCCCGACCCGCGGCTGCGCGGGCTGGGCCGCTGCAACAACTGCCTGGGCGTGACGGTCCAGTCGGCTTGACACAGCCCGCTGGCGACTGAGGGGCTGACTGCCCCGCCAGCCACCCCGGCCCTGGCGCCCGGCACCCGCAAGGGTGGCCGGGCGTTGGTTTTTGCGGCCGCCCTGCAGGCCTGCCCCCCTTCGCCACCCCTTCGCCACCCCGACAAGGCGCCGGTCGGGGCCGGTCCGGCGACGCGGCACCCGGCAGCGGGCGTCAGCGCCGCAAGTGCCTCAAGTGCCCAAGTGCCTCAAGTGCGCATCACCGGGCCGCGCTGGCCAGCGGTCCCATCCCTGCGCTGCGCAACGCCGCGGCCAGGCTCTCGGCGTCGCCGCGCTGCAGTGCGTCCAGCCGGGCGATCTCGGCATCGACGCGACCCATGATCTCCTCGGACACCTGGCGCGCCTGCAGCGTAGGGGCCTCGTCGGCGATGGCCACCACGCTGATCAGATCCACCAGCGTGTCGTTCAGCCCGGCAGGGTGCCGCAGGATGTCGCGCGGCGACTCGCGGCGCGTGTCCACGAGCACGCCCTCGATGGCCTCGCATTGCCCGACGATCGCCGCCGCCTGCGCCGTCAGCGCCTCCCGGGCGCCCACATCGGCCAGCCGGGCCGGCAAGTCGGCCAGCTGGCGCTTCAGCCGGCGCAGCCGGTTGACCGCGCCGTTCAGCGCCGAGAGCTTGTCGAACAGCGCCTGCAGCAGCGCGTGCTGCTGGTCGAAAGCCCGCTGGGGCGTCTTGACGCGCGGGTCCTTGACGACGGCGAAACCGGCCTCCAGCCGCAGGGGCGCCTTCGTGGCCGCGTTCTTCCCTTCGCGCGAGCCACCGGCTTCGATGACCACGCGGTAGCGCCCGGGCACCACCGTGGGCCCGGCGACGTCGTCGCTGTCTTCGGCCAACGGCTTGTTGCGGCGCACGACCAGCGACGCGTCCAGCTTGGCCGGCCCGGCATGCTTGAGGTCCCACACGAAGCGGTTCAGGCCGGCGCGCACGGGCGGCCGCTTGGCCGCCGCCAGCGCCTCGTCGTCGCTGGCGAAGCTGCGCACCGTGCGGCCCTTGGCGTCGACGAAGCTCAGCCGCACCGGACCCGCGAACTTGCGCGGCAGCCAGTAGTAGACGATGGCGCCGGCCGGCGGGTTCTCGCCGCAATCGATGAACGCGCGCCCGCTCGTGCCATCGGGCCGCTCGAACGACTCGGTGGCCGCGCCGATGCCGAAGGCCGGCCCGTAGCTCAGCCCCTTCCTGCCGAAGCTCGACCCGGCGCTCCAGGCCAGCTTGGTGCGCACCGCGTCGCGCGGCGGCACCAGTTGCACGGCGAGGCCGTCGTCGCTCAGCGCGCGCAGCGGCGAGATGTCGTCCAGCACCCAGAACGACCGCCCATGCGTGGCTGCCACCAGGTCGCTGCCCTTGATCTTCAGGTCATAGACGGGCGCCACCGGCAGCCCGCCACCCATGCGCCACCAGTGCCGGCCATCGTCGGTGCTGGCGAACAGGCCGGTCTCGGTGCCCACGAACAGCAGCCCGGCGCGCACGGGGTCGGCGCGCACGACGCGCGTGATTTCGCCGGCCGGCAGGTCACCGGTGATCGACTGCCAGCTCTTGCCCCCGTCGCGCGTGCGCCACAGGTGCGGCCGGTAGTCGGCCAGCTTGTAGGCGGTGGCTGAAACGTACACCGTGTCGGCGCCGTGCGCCGAGATCTCCACGCAGCCCACATACGCCAGGCGCGGCATGTCCTTGGGGGTGACATCGGTCCAGCGCCGGCCGTCGTCGCGCGTGACATGCACCAGCCCGTCGTCGGTGCTGGCCCAGATCTCGCGCACGCGGTGCGGTGAAGGCGCCACGCAGGCGCAGGTGGCGTGTACCTCGGCGCCGGCGGTGTCGTGCGTCAGCTCACCGCCAGAAGGCCCCTGGCGGCTCACGTCGTTCAGGCTCAGGTCCGGCGAGATCGGCTCCCAGCTCGTGCCCTCGTCGCGCGTGCGGAAGACGCGGTTGCCGCCGGCGTACAGCGTCTTCGCATCGTGCGGCGAGAAGACCAGCGGAAAGGTCCACGCGAAGCGGTACTTCAGGTCCTTGGGCGCGATGCCGGTGGATTCCTCCGGCCACACGTTGACCAGCCGGATCTGCCGCGTGCGGTGGTCGTAGCGCTGCAAGGCCCCCGCGCCGCCGGGGCTGGAGCCCACCGCACCGCAGTACACGATGTTCGGGTCGTGGGGGTGCACGGCGATGAAGCCGCTCTCGCCGGTGCCGGGGTAGGTGCAGTCGCCCAGCGTGATGGCGCCCCACTCGCTGGCGCTGGGCACCGAGATCGAGGTGTTGTCCTGCTGCGTGCCGTAGACGCGGTACGGATGCTGGTGGTCGACGTCCAGCCGGTAGAACTGCGCCGTCTTCTGGTTGTAGATGCTCGACCAGCTCGCGCCGCCGTTGAACGACACGCAGGCGCCGCCGTCGTTGCCTTCGATCATGCGCCTGGGGTTCTTCGGGTCGATCCACAGGTCGTGGTTGTCGCCGTGCGGGGTGGTGACCTCCGAGAAGCTCACCCCTCCATCGGTGCTCTTCCACATCTGCAGGTTGGTCACGTATACCGTGTCGGCGTGACCGGGGTCGGCGAAGACATGCGTGTAGTACCAGGGCCGATGCATCAGGTCGCGGTTGCTGCACACGAACTGCCAGCGCGTGCCGTGGTCGTCGCTGCGATAGAGGCCCGTCTTGTCGCCCTCGGCTTCCACCAGCGCCCACACGCGGCCGGCGCGCGCCGCCGAGGCAGAGACGCCGAGCTTGCCCAGCTTGCCGGCCGGCAGGCCGTTGTCGCGGCGCGTCAGCTCCACCCAGGTGTCGCCGCCATCCATCGAGCGGAACAGCCCGCTGCCCGGCCCGCCGCTGTTCAGGTGCCAGAAACTGCGCCGGGCCTCCCAGCACGCGGCGTAGAGGATGCGCGGGTTGGTGGGGTCCATCGAGAGGTCCACCGCGCCGGCATCGCGCCCGCGGTGCAGCACGCGCTGCCAGCGCCGGCCGCCATCGCGCGAGCGGTAGACGCCGCGCGCGTCGTTCGGGCCGAACGCGTCGCCCAGCGCGGCCACGTAGACATGATCGGGGTCGCTCGGATGCACGCAGATGCGGCCGATGTGGCGCGTCTCGTGGAGCCCGAGGTGCGCCCAGCTGCGCCCGGCATCGGTGGAGCGGTACAGACCGTCGCCGTAGGAGACATCGACGCGGATCGTGGTCTCGCCGGTGCCGGCGTAGACGACGTTGGGGTCCGAAGGCGCCACCGCGAGAGCCCCGATGGTGGCGCTGGTGAGGAAGCCGTCGGAGACGTTGCGCCAGTACACGCCGCCGTCGGTGGTCTTCCACACACCTCCGGCGCAGGCACCAAAGTAGAAGGTCATCGGGTCGGCGGGGTCGCCGGCCACCGCCACCACGCGGCCGCCGCGCGGCGGGCCGATGCAGCGCCACTTCATCGCGTCGAAGAGCGTGGGGTCGTCGGGGCGCGGGGCGGCGGCTGCCATGGGTGTCTCCTCTCTTGTCCTGGTTCTTGGGCGCATCCCGGAGTCTGCCTGCCGCGCGCCGCCCGGCGAGCCGGGCTTGCTCGGTTGACAACCCCGCGGTCGGGCCTTGTACTCGGCGCACCCGCTCGCGCCTGCCAGGGCCGCGGGGCCAACCACAACCTGTGAGGAGCCATGTACGCGCTGATTTCCCGCCTGAGCACGCGCCAGCTGCTGGTGCGTCACGCACCCACCCTGGTGGGCGCACTCGCCATCGCCGAGATGTTCTACAAGTGGAAGAGCTTCCTGCTCGAGGCGGCAGGCTTCCTCGTCACCTGGTACCTGCTCGATGCCATCGTCAGCTTCATCGAGCGCCGCCTCGCGCGCGGCGGCGGCAGCCAGACCCCGGCCGGGTCTTGACCCGGCATCGGCCGCACGCGCCAGCCGTGCAGGCAGCGCCTTGATGTCGACGTGAGGCCTCCGCCGGGCGCACCCGCGCCCACCACCTTCGTGCCCGGCGTCTCACCGCCCGAACCGGCCAGCGCGGCCGGCTCGGCCGCGTGGTGCTTCGCGTTCGTCGAAGGCCAGTTGCTGCTGCCGGCCGAGGAGGGTCAGCCCTTGCCGCCGCAGGCACCAGAGCACTTCGCGATGGCCGCTTCCGCCCGCCACTACCTGGGCCGGCTCGACGGCATCGACTGCTGGGCACTCGCGCTGCCCGAGGCGCCCCAAGGCTGGCGCCGCGCACCGCTGCGCGCGGCGATGATGAGCTTCGGCGAACCGCTGATGGGCCTGGCCAGCCGTGCCGCGCAGGTGCTGGAGTGGGACCGCACACACCGCTTCTGCGGCGCCTGCGGCACGCCCACCGAGTTGCTGGCCGGCGAACGCGCCCGGCGCTGCCCGGCATGCAACCACTCGGCGTACCCTCGCTTGAGCCCGGCGATGATGGCGCTGGTGTGGCGCCGGCACGGCGGCCGCGGCGAGGTGCTGCTGGCCCGCTCGCCGCACTATGTGCCGGGCGTCTACAGCGCGCTGGCCGGCTTCGTCGAGCCGGGCGAGTCGCTCGAGGAATGCATCCACCGCGAGGTGGCCGAGGAAGTGGGTGTCACGGTGGCCGACGTGCGCTACTACGGCAGCCAGAGCTGGCCGTTTCCGCACAGCCTGATGGTCGCCTACACCGCCGAATGGACCGGCGGCGAGATCGTCAAGCAGGCAGGCGAGATCGACGACGCGCAGTGGTTCGCGCTCGATGCGCTGCCCAAGGTGCCGCCGCGCTTCTCGATCGCCGGGCACCTGATCCGCGACACGGTGATGGCGATGGGCGGGCCCGAGCCGACTTCCACCGCCACCGTGGTGCGCACGTGAGCCCGGGCAAACGTGCCAAGGCCGCGCCCGCGCACGTGAGCCGCGGCGAGCGCGCCGAGGTCGCGCTCGCGCACGTGAGCCGCGGCGAGCGCGCCGAGGTCGCGCTCGCGCATGCGAGCCGCCTGGTCAACCACGGCCCGACCGTGCTGGTGACCAGCCAGCACGCCGGGCGGCGCAACGTGATGGCCGCCGCCTGGTCGATGCCGGTGGAGTTCACGCCGCCGCGCATCGCGGTGGTGATCGACAAGCGCACCTTCACCGCCGAACTGGTGCAGGCCAGCGGCCTGGTCGGCATCGACATCCCCTGTGCACGGCAGGCCGACATGACCCACGCCGTGGGCAACGTCAGCGCCCGCGACCTGCCTGCCGGGACAGACAAGTTCCAGCGTTACGACATCGAGTGCTTCACAGGCCCGGCGCTCGGCCTGCCGCACGTGGCCGGCTGCATCGCCTGGATGGAAGGCCGCGTCATCCGCGAGCCGCACACCGAACAGGCCTACGACACCTTCTTCGTCGAAGTGGCGTGGGCCGCCGCCGACCCGCGCGTGTTCCGCGGCGGCAAGTGGCAGTTCGACGACGCCAACGCTGACCTGCACACGCTGCACCACCTGGGCGGCGGCGTGTTCGCGGTGCCCAGCCGCCTCGTGCGGGCCAGTGAGGCGACGGTCGGCTAGAACCTGATACCGCACCCGCGGGGAAGGCGCAGGCGGCCGGCCGCGAGCCGCGCACGCCGGCCGGCGTGGGCTACCGCCCCTTGCACTCGCGCACGGCGCGCTGCCAGTCGTTGTGCGCCGTGATGCCCTCGGTCACGCAGGCGGCTATCGCCGAGGGTGTCTTGGCGCCCTCGCACAGCGCGTTCAGGTTGCTGTCCACCCACTGCGTGGAGCCACCGCGCGACCAGGCCACCTTGCCCTGCACCGCCTCGCGGCAGGCCCGGGCCAGGTCGGCCGGCGAACCGGCATGGGCCGCCGCGCCGCCGCGCAGCGTGCCGTTCTCGTGCGCAGGCGCCCACACGGTGCCGGTGAGACGAATCTCCTGCGTGGTGGTGGGTGTGCCGATGAACGCGATCTGCGGCACATCGGGCAGGTTGCTCTGTGCCATCGAGATCACGCCGCCCACGGCCGCCGCGGTCCCGGCCACGGCCCCCGCACAGCCGGCGCCGGCGGTGGCGCCGCAAATGAGCACCGAGCCCGCGCCGCCCGCGGCCGCCACCAGCGCGCCGGCGGCGTAGCCGATGCCGCTGTTGACGTAGTTGCCGCCTTCGATGCGCACCACCGCCGTGCGCGTTTCGGCGGTGTCGTTGCAGCTGCTGAAGCCCAGGGTGATCGAGCTGTCGACCTTGGCCGCCTTCTTGCCGGTGCCGGCGTTGAGCGTGTACTTGCCGTCGGCACCGGTGTAGCTCAAGTCCTGCGGACGCCACCACTCCACCTTGGCCGAGTAGCCGGCCATGTTGTGGATGCACTGCTTGGCGGCCAGCTTCTCGCACACCTGCTTGCCGGCCATGCAGCTCAGGCCGGCGGCGCAGCCGTAGCCGGCCACGCAGGGCTCGTTCTCGGCACGCGGCGAGTGATAACAACGCTGCACACCCGGCTGGCAGCTCAGGCCCGAGCCGCACGGCCGCGTCAGGTGGCAGGCGTCGCCCACCTTGCCGGTGGCGCGGCAGACCTGCGAGCCCGCTTCGCAGGTCAGGCCCGGGCCGCAGCCGAAGCCGGCGCTGCACGGCTCGTTCTCGGCGCGCGGCACGGCATAGCAGCGGTGCACGCCCGGCTGGCAGCTCAAGCCGGCGCCGCACGGCCGCGTGACGTGGCAAGCCTCGCCCGACTTGCCCGGTGCCCGGCACACCTGACTGCCGGCCTCGCAGTTGAGCCCCGGCCCGCAACCGTGCCCGGCCATGCACGGTTCGCTCTCGCGGCGCGGCACGTGGAAGCACTTCTGCACGAAGGGGTGGCAGCTCAGACCATCCTCGCAGGGATAGAACACCGAACACCCCTGGCCGAGCTTGGCCGCCTCGGCGCGCTGCGCCGGCACCAGCGCCCAGGTGATCACGAGCAGCCATTGCAGCAGCGCAAACGCCAGCGCACCGATACGTGATGGGGTCATCGCACTCGCTCCTTGTGATTCTTGGCCTGGGCCGGCGGGAGGCTGAGCAGTGTCGGGCAGCCCCTCGTCGCAGCGCTTGGCGTTTACCCCAGATCGGGTCGCGCGGGCCTGCAAGCCCCGCCGCCGCGCAGCGAGCAGGTCATCCGGCAGATCGGCAGGTCAAGTGGCGAAACGAGCGCCTGATGCAGCAGCTGCGCAGCGACACGCATTCGCCGGGCCGCTGGCGCGTGCTCGTGCCGATGGCCAATACACCGGCCTTCGCACAGGCCTTTGGCTGCAAGGCCGGCGATGCGATGGTGGCGTCGGACCCGTTGCGGGTGTGGTGAAGGGCTCGGGCGCCACCAGGCCACGGGACTTCTGGCGCGCCTGGGTGGTCGTGCGCGATTCGAGCGATCACTGATTGCGCCAGGGCGATGCGCTCGCTGCGCCGCCGCTAGCATGCCCGCACCCATGCTTGTAAAAGCGCCGCTCGATGCCACAGACCTTTGCTCGCCCCCTTCGCGCGCTGCTGCTGGCGGCGGCCGCAGTGCTGGCTGCCGCCGCAGCGGTGGCGCAGCCAGCACCGGGGCGCGAAGGCGGCACGCCCGCGCTGATGCGCGCGCTGGCGCAAGGCGGCTACGTCATCTACTTCCGCCATGGCCACACGCAGTGGCAGCAGAAGATCATCGAGCAGGCGATGCAGGCCGAAGGCCGGCATGAGCTTGGCAACTGCGCCACCCAGCGCAATCTCGATGCGCTCGGCCGGGCCGACGCGGCGCGCATCCACGCAGCGATTCGTGCCGCGGGCATTCCGGTCGGCGCCGTGCTGGCCAGCCTGTATTGCCGCCCGGCGGAGTACGTGCAGCTCATCACTGGCAAGAGCGCCGAACGCGTGCGCTGGCTCACCGGGCTGTCGACGCCCGAGTCGCTGCGCCAGATCAAGCGCGCGGTGGCCACCGCGCCGGCGGCCGGCATCAACACCTTTCTTGGCGGGCATGGCGAGCGGCCTTTCGACCTCACCGGCCTGGTGATCCAGGAAGGCGATGCGCTCGTGTTCGATCCGCGCCAGCATCGCGCCGACGACCAGGGCAAGTTCAAGCCGGTGGCGTGGATCAAGCCGGCGGAGTGGGCAGCGCTGGCAGCGGCTGCGCCGGCCGCGGCTGCGGCGGCGCCTGCCTCGACCTCGACCACGGCCGCGGCCGTGGTTGCGGCTGCCTCGGCAGCGGCCGCGCCAGCGAACGCGATCGCTTCGATCACCTGGCCCTCGAGCGTGCACCATAGCGCCGACAACGTGCGCGCCAGCCTGCCCATGCTGCGCGAGGGCCTGCTTCTCGACCCCGCGCGCGCAGCCGCGTTGGCGCGCGGCCTCGCGCTCGTACGCGAGAACCCGACGAAGAACCTGGAGGTCGCCTACGCGCCACGCGACGCACCCCGCGACCCGACGCCCGCCGCGCCTGGTGGCGTGCAGGCCACCGTCGCACTGGCCGACGTCAAACCCTGGCGCCTGGATGCCGGCATCGACCACGCCAGCACGCACGCGAAGCCTGGCGCGCCGGGCCACGATCGGCTCTGGCTCGCCGCGACTCACGCCAACCTGTGGCAAGCCGACCATCAGGCCACGCTGCGGGCTTCACAAGCGGCGCGCAGCGGGCACGACAACTGGAGCCTTGCCTATCGCGCGCCCGTTCCGGCCATCGACACGATGCTCGGCGCGGTCGCCACGGGTGCCGACGACGGCGCCGGCCTCGACGCCGCCGGCCGCCCGATCGCGGCCGCCGGCCGCCTCGTCACGCTCTTCGCGCGGCGTCACCTCACACCCGCGGCGGACTATCACCACCATGTGCAGCTCTCGATCAGCGACAACGACTGGACCGCCCGCAATGGCGCCCCGGCCGTGCGCAGCCGGCCGCTGGCGCTGGGCTACACCGCGCATTGGCAAGAAGAATGGATCGGCTGGGACTTCGGCATCGAGGGCCGCACCAACCTGCCCGGCGGCAGCGGCAACGACGCGGCGAGCCACGCGCAGGCCACCGGAGGCGCGGCCACGAACGCGCAGGGGGCCGCGCGCTGGAGCGCGCTGCGGGCCGAGGCGCAATGGCTGCGCGTCCTCACCTACGACATCCGGCTGCGCCTGAGCGGCCGTGCGCAATGGGCCGATCGCGCGCTCATCCCTGGCGAGCAACTCGCGCTCGGCGGTGCGCTCGCGCCCTGGGGCAGCGCCTTCGGGGTCTGGACGCGCGAGCCCTGGCTGCACCGTGTCGGCTTGCGCGGGCTGCCCGAGCGCGCGGTGGCGGGCGATGGCGGCGCGCTGGCCAGTGCCGAGCTGTGGAGCCGGCGCCTCTGCGGCCAGGACCTGCGCATCGGCGGCTTCGTCGATGCCGGCACCGTGCGGCGCCACGACGTGCCGGCGGGCGGTGAGCCGAACGCCGGCGCCACGAGTGCCGGTGTCGTCGCACATTGGCAGCTGCGCGGGCGGCTGGCCGCCTCGCTCAGCGCGGCGCGCCTCGTGGATGGCGCCGCGGGTTACGGCAGCGGCACGCGGCGCATCGACCTCACGCTGGTGGGCTCATACTGAGCGGCTGCGTCTTTGGCCGCCGCGCCCCCGGGCCGGCCCGTGTTGCGCTCGAGCGCTCGCGTGGCAGCCTGCGCTGTGTGGGCGGACTGTGCCAGTCGGCCGTCGCCATCGCACCGCACTCCAAGTCGGCTCCAAGATCCATGAAATTGCTCCACGCTGTGGTGGATTTTCCTGGATAATTCGGAGGTGAACCTGCTGCCGCGAACCGGCCTCGAGCTCGAGTTGCAGCGCGCGCTCGGGCGTTCGCGCGCCGTCGTCCTGATCGGGCCGCGCCAGAGCGGCAAGACCACACTCGCCGGCCAGCGCGTCGCGCGCGACTCGCCGCGCTGGTTCGACCTCGAGAACCCGCTGGACCGCGTGCGCCTGGCCGAACCGATGAGTATGCTCGGGCCGCTGTTGGAGGCGGGCGATGGGCCGATCGTCATCGACGAGGTGCAGCATGCTCCGGCCTTGTTTCCCGTCTTGCGCGTGCTGATCGACCGCAGCGAGCGCGCAGGGCAGTTCCTGCTGCTGGGCAGCGCTTCGCCCGCGCTGCTGCGGCAAGCCGGCGAGTCGCTGCTGGGCCGCATCGAAACGATCGAGGTCGGTGGCTTCGACCTGGCGGAGGTCGGGGTCCAGCGGCAGCAGCGGCTGTGGGTGCGCGGTGGCTATCCGCGCGCCTACCTCGCCACCAGTGATGACGATGCGGCGGCTTGGCGTCTGCAGGCCGTGGCGCGGCATGTCGAGCAGGACTTGCCGCAGTTCGGCATCAACGTCCCGGCGCCGGCGATGTTGCGCTTCTGGTCCATGCTCGCGCACCGCCACGGCCAGATCTGGAATGCCGCCGATCCTGCGCGATCGCTCGGGTTCTCCGAGCAGACCGCGCGGCGCTATCTCGACACGCTGACCCAGACGTTCATGCTGCGCCAGCTGCAGCCCTGGCACGCCAATGTGGACAAGCGCCAGGTCAAGGCACCCAAGGTGTACTTCCGCGACAGCGGGCTCCTGCACGCGCTGTTGGGGCTGAAGAGCCTGCCCGAGCTGCTGGCGCACCCCGTGTGCGGCGCCAGCTGGGAGGGCTTTGCGCTCGAACAGGTGTTGCGCCTGGCGCGCCCGGACGCAGCGTACTTCTGGGCCACCCACAACGGCGCCGAGTTGGACCTGCTGCTGTTCAAGGGCGAGCGCCGCATCGGCGTGGAGTTCAAGCGCGCCGACGCCCCGACGATGACGCGTTCGATGCACGTGGCGCTGGCCGACCTCGCGCTGCACGCGCTGTACGTCGTCTACCCCGGAACGCTGCGCTACCGGCTCGGCGAGCGCGTCGAGGCGGTGCCGCTGGCCGCGCTGCTCGCCGGCTGAGGCAGTGCTGGGTTCTGGATCAAGCCATCGTTGGGGTTGCCCGCGGCGGCAAAGCGGACCCAGGCATCGATCATGGCGTTGGAGATCCGCACGTCGTGAAGGCCTCGGCACCGCACGGCAGGCCGCCCGCCCTCAGACCTCGACCTTGATCGCCCCGCGGCGGATCTGGTCGCGCTCCAGGCTCTCGAACAGCGCCTTGAAGTTGCCCTCGCCGAAGCCCTCGTCGGCCTTGCGCTGGATGAACTCGAAGAACACCGGGCCCAGCAGCGTCTCGCTGAAGATCTGCAGCAGCAGGCGCTTTTCACCGCCCTTCGTGCTGCCGTCCAGCAGGATGCCGCGCGTCTGCAGTTCCTGCACCGGCTCGCCGTGGCCGGGCAGGCGCTCTTCGAGCATCTCGTAATAGACGTCGTTGGGCGCGGTCATCAGCGGCACGCCGGCCATCTGCAGCGCGTCGACGCTGGCAAAGATGTCGTCGGTGAGCAGCGCGATGTGCTGGATGCCCTCGCCGTTGAACTTCATGAGGAACTCTTCGATCTGCCCGTTGCCGGCGCGGCCCGCCTCTTCGTTGAGCGGGATGCGGATGAGCCCGTCGGGCGCCGTCATCGCGCGGCTGGTGAGGCCGGTGTACTCGCCCTTGATGTCGAAGTAGCGGATCTCGCGGAAGTTGAACAGCCGCTCGTAGAACGAGCCCCAGAACGCCATGCGCCCGCGGTACACGTTGTGCGTGAGGTGGTCGATCATGCGAAAGCCGTGGCCGCGCGGGTGCCGCGACTTGGGGTCGTCGAAGGCGGGCAGGAACTCGAAGTCGATGTCGTAGATGCTCTTGCCGTCCTCGTAGCGGTCGATCAGGTACAGCGGCGCGCCGCCGATGCCCTTGACGGCCGGCAGCTTCAGCTCCATCGGGCCGGTGGGCACGTCCACCGGCTGCGCGCCGAGCTCCAGCGCGCGAGCGTAGGCCTTGTGCGAGTCCTTCACGCGAAACGCCATCGCGCAGGCGCTGGGCCCATGCTCGGCGGCGAAATAGCCCGCCAGGCTGCGGGGTTCGCGGTTGACGATGAAGTTGATGCCGCCCTGGCGGTACAGCAACACGTCCTTGCTGCGGTGGCGGGCGACGAGCGAGAAGCCCATCTTGCCGAACAGCGGCTCCAGGACATTGGGCGTGGGGGAAGCGAATTCGACGAACTCGAACCCCATGAGTCCCATGGGGTTGTCGAACAGATCGGCCATGGCGGCCTCCTTGCGGTGCGGGGTGTGAACGGGTGAGGCGGAGGTCTCGCCCACCGGGCGGCGGCGCTGGGCGCGGCCGGGTGCGCGAGCGGCGTCACGGCCCGGCCGGCGGCGCCCCGGGGCGGCCGCGCACGCTGCGGGCAAGGTGCACCCCGATCGTGATGCAGCGGCTGGCGTTCATCGTGGGGCCGGATTGTGCCCGGCCTGCCCGTCGATGGGGCAGGCCTTCGCACGAGCGCGGCGACCGCGCGGCGGGGCGCCGCCTCAGCGCAGCGTGGCCGTCGCCTCCATCGCCAGCCAGCCCTCGTGGTCGGCGGCCCACAGCCTGACCTCGGCCCCATCGCGACGCCCGCACAGGCGCAGCGGCCGGCCGTCGAACACCGGCCGCACGGCCTTGAAGCGGAAGTTCGCCAGGTCGGCCGCGGGCAGCTCGCGGCGCGCCAGGTCCAGCAGCAGCGTGGCGATCAGCGGCCCGTGCACGACGAGGCCCGGGTAGCCCTCGACCTCGGTCACGTAGCGGCGGTCGTAGTGGATGCGATGGCCGTTGAACGTGAGTGCGCTGTAGCGGAACAGCAGCACCTCGTCGGGCACGACCTCTCGCGACCACGCGGCGTCAACCGGCGCGGCTTGCGGCAGCGGCTCGGCGTCGCCGGGGCGCCTGGCCTCGCGGTAGACGATGTCGTGCAACTCGACGATCGACGGCTCGGCCGCGCCGTGGCGGCGCAGCTCGTGGCGCACCTTGACGAAGACGAGCCGGCCGCTGCGGCCTTCCTTCGGCGCCACGCTGAGAATGGTGGAGGTGCGCTGCACCTCGTCGCCCACGCGCAGCGGCGAGCGGAACTGAAACTCGCTGCCAGCCCACATGCGCCGCGGCAGCGGCACGGGCGGCAGGAAGCCGCCACGCTGCGCATGCCCGTCGGGGCCGACTTCGCTTTGCCGGTACAGCGGCAGGAAGTACAGCCAATGCCACAGCGGGGGCAGGGCCGTGCCCGCAGGCATGGGCATCGGCGCATGGTCCAGCGTCGCGGCCAGCGCCTGCACCGGCATGGCGCCCAAGTGTTCGCGCCGGGTCTCGCTGCGGCCGATCCAGGCCGGCAGGTCTTGCATGCGGGGTCTCCGGACTCGCCACCCGCGCTCCGATCGTGGCGGCGGTGGCCTGGCTGATTCTGCGCGCCGCGCTCGCCGGTCCGACGCCCCGCCCGTCGCACGCGGTCCGGCCGAACTCTCTCAACATCGGTCCCACCCCTCGCAGCCGTTGCCGGCTACAGCACGTCGAACGTCACCCCCACCTGCTGCGGCTGGCTGGCGTTGCCGGCGTCCAGCAGGATGCTGGCCGAGTAGCGGCCGGGCGGCAAGCCGGCGGCGCTGGCCACGACGTTGAAGCCGGTGGCCGTGCGGGTGAGCTGCAGCCAGCCGGTCTGCGCACTGAGGTAGGTGATGCTGGCCTGGATCGGCGCATCCGCCGGCAGCCAGCTCGGCGGCTGCACGGTCAGGGCCAGCGGCGCGGCGCTGGCGCCGGCCGCGGCGGTGGGGGCCAGCGCCAGCGGGTTGACGGTGAGGTTGGTCTCGCCACCCGGCCCCACCACGACGAGGTAGTGCACGAACGTCGAGATCGACAGCGTGCCATCGCTGACCTGCACGCGCCCGGTCCAGCTGCCCGAGCGCCACGGCCGCAGCGTGATGGGCAGGCGGCCGCTGGCCAGCGTGCCGGGCACCATGAAGTCGGCGCCTTCCAGCACGGTGACCTGCGCGGTGCTCACGCCTTCGGGCAGACTGATCTGCAGCTCGGCCTGGCCCCCCTGGCCGCTCACGGCGTTGACGGTCTGCTGCACCGGGCTCACCCTGAACATCGGCGTCACGGTCAGCGTGTAGGGCACGACCAGCGGCGAGCCGCCCACCGGCCGCGTGCAGGCGGCGTCGCTGCAGGCCAGCAGCCGCACCTCGCCGCTGTAGCTGCCCGGCGCGAGGCCGGTGCGCACGACCAGGCGGAACTCGGCCTCGGTGGCCGACAGGGTGGCACCCACTCCGGGGTCGATGCCCGTGCCGCTGACCTGCGCGCCCAGGAACAGCGGCGAGGGTGGCGTGCCGCTCCAGGTGACGACCACCGGCACCGGGAAGGGCGTCTGGTCCTCGCGGTAGCGCAGGTCGACGCGCGTGGTCTGCAGCGTGGCGCGAAAGGCCTCGCCGCCACCGGCATCGCCCGCGCCGCCGCCATTGCCGCCGCAGGCCCCGAGCAATGCACCCAGCGCCGCGGCCAGGCCAAGCGCCGCAGCCCACCGGCGGCGGCTTCGATCAATGAACCTCATGGTGAAAGACCTGCTGATGATCTGCCAGCGCTCATGCCCCTGGATGAGCGTCAATACGTCGGTCAAGTGCCTGGGCGAAACCACGCATTTCACCACCGCCATCAAAGCGCCCGGCCCCCCGAAAGCGATGGGGGGAGACCCCCTCGTCGCGGCGTGCCTGGCCTTGTCGGCCGGGTCGTCGGCCAGCGCCATGCCGCACTCGGCCTCGAAGCGGTCGTTGGCGGCCAGGCGCTCGGCCTTGCCCGGCGGCACCTCGAAGAACGTGTCGTGCGTGCCCAGCGGCGCACAGATGCGTTCTGCATCTCGGCCACCGCATGCAGGTGGGGCCGGCCGGGCCGGACCACCAGAATGTCCAGCGGCTACAGAATCGGGCCCCACGCCTGCCACGTGCCTCCGAGCCCGCCGATGAATGCCCCCACGCCCGGTGCTTCGCGCCTTTCACTGGCCGACTTCGTCGGCGCCGCGCGCGAGCTCGGCCAGCGCCACCCCGAGCCGGCCGACTGCGTCGAAGCCATCGCGCCGCTGATGCTGCGCCTGCTCGACCAGGCGCGCACCTTCCTCGAGCCGCAGCACCTGCGCAGCGACCCGCAGGGCTACACGCGCAACCTCATCTACGCCGCGCCGGATGACAGCCTGTCGCTGTACGCACTGGTCTGGCTGCCCGGCCAATGGACCGCGGTGCACGACCACGGCAGCTGGGGCGTGGTCGGCGTCCTGGAAGGCGTGCTCGAGGAGCGCAGCTTCGTGCGCCTGAGCGCCGACCGCGGCGCCGATGCCGGCATCCAGCTGGCCCGCGGCGGCGTCATCCTGCTCGGCCGCGGCGCGGTGACCAGCTTCGTGCCCAACCCCGACCACATCCACGTCACCGGCGTGGCGGCCGACCGGCCGCGCGCGGTGAGCCTGCACCTGTACGGGCGCACGATGAGCCACTTCAACATCTACGACGTGCCTGCCGGCACGCGGCGGCGCATCGACGTGGCGCACAACGAGAGCTGACCGGGCGATGCCGCCGCAGCCTCGGGTGCCATCCTTCAACCCTCCTCCAGACATGACCGATGCCTCGCGCGCGCATGCGCTCTCCCTCGACCTGACGCGGCAAGAGCCGATTCCGCCGGCCGGCGTGCAGGCGGCCCTGGTGCTGCTGGGCAACGGGAGGCTGCATCGCTATGGCGAGACCGGCGGCCAGCCCAGCGAAGCCTCGGCACTGGAGGCCGAGTTCGCGGCCGAGCTGGGCGCGCGCTACTGCGTGGCCATGAACTCCTGCGGCTCCGCGATGTTCGTGGCGCTCAAGGCCGCCGGCGTGATGCCGGGTGACGCGGTGCTCTCCAACTGCTTCACGCTGGCCCCGGTGCCGGGGGCCATTGCCCACGCCGGGGCCAGGCCGGTGCTGGTAGACGTGACAGACGACTTCACCATCGACCTCGAAGACCTCGACCGCAAGGCGGCGGCCAGCGGCGCGAAGACGCTGCTGCTCAGCCACATGCGCGGCCACGTCTGCGACATGGCCGCGCTGGCCGCCATCTGCCGCCGCCACAGCGTGCAGGTCCTCGAGGACTGTGCGCACACCATGGGCGCGGCGTGGGACGGCCGCGCCACGGGCACCTGGGGGCGCGCCGGCTGCTTCAGCCTGCAGAGCTACAAACATGCCAACAGCGGCGAAGGCGGCCTGCTCGTCACCGACGACGACGACGTGGCCGCCCGGGCCATCCTGTTCTCGGGCAGCTACATGCTGTACCGCTCGCACCTGGCGCGGCCAACGGACGAGGTGTTCGAGCGCTGGAAGTACCTCACCCCCAACTTCAGCCTGCGCATGAGCAACCTGGCCGCGGCGCTGGCCCGGCCGCAACTGGGTGCCGTGCTGAAGGACCGCTGCCGCCGCTGGAACGAGCGCTACGCCTGGCTGGCCGGTGCGCTGGAGGGCACGCCGCACCTGCGCCTGCCCCACCGGCCGCCGCAGGAGCAGTACGTGGCCAGCTCGCTGCAGTTCTCGCTGGTGGATCTGTCGCGCCAGCAGATCGCCGTCGTCATCGAACGCTGCGCTGCGCGGGGGGTGCACGTCAAGTGGTTCGGCGCCGACGAGCCCGTCGGCTTCACCAGCGCCTGGTCGCATTGGCGCTTCTTCGGCGGCGAACCGCAGGCGCTGCCGCGGGCCGAGCGCGTGCTGGCGGGGCTGTGCGACCTGCGCCTGCCGCTCACGCTGACGCGGCAGGACTGCAGCGACATCGCGCTCGTCGTTCGCAGCGCGGTGGGCACAGCGGCCGGGGCATAGGCCATTGAAATAGGCCATTGAAGTTGGGGCCAGGGCCCCGCGGCACCACGACGAAACCCGCGCGGCACGCGAGAAATGCCGCGTGAACGGCATCCAGCCGAGCCTGCAGCCGCAGCCCGGGGCGGCCGATACGCCTTCACGCTCTCGCCCTTCAGGTAGCCCGCCGCAGTGAACCCGGATCTTGTTGCCTACCTCGCCGTGTTCGGCGGGAGCGCGCTGTTCACGGCGGTGCTCACGTTCTTCGCCCTGCGGCTGAAGCGGCGGTCGGATGCCGAGAACCTGGCCGAGCGCGGTGCCGAGGTCGGTGCGCGGTACCGCGAACTGCTCGCCGGGCCCGACTTCCTGTGGGCGGTGTGGCAGGAACAGACCCGGGTCGCAGGCACGACGATGCTCGTGCGCAACGCACACGACGAGGTGGTGACCCGCGTCGCCTTTCCCTCGGTGCCCGCAGATGGCGTGCTGCAGCACTTCGAGCTCGACGGCGTGCGCTACGAGATCCGCAAGTCAGGCCTGATGTCCAGCCGTACCTGCCTGCGCCGGGCGGGGCACGACGCCGTGCTGCTCAGTGCCGACCACACCACCTTCCTCACCGTCTTCTTCCGCGGCGATGGCCAGGCCGAGCTATGCCGGCTGCGCGCGGTCTCGCCGCTGAGGCGCTTTGGCTCGCTGCAAAGCGGCGGGCAGGAGATCGGCAGGCTCATCATCGGCCCCTACGGCGACGCCCGGCCGGTGGTGCTGAGCCTGCCGGCCGGGCGCTGCGCGCTGCTGGAGCAGGTGTTCGTGCTGGCCAGCCGCTGACGCGGCGCCGGACCATCGCGCGGACTCTCGGTCATGGTGGGGCTTCGCCCGCGCGACGCGACGGGTGTTGCCAGCAGCCAATGACAAGCGGCTCGCCAACGTGCCGGCGGGTGACATCGAAGTAGCCGGCCCGTGGCCCGGCGCTGTTGTTCCAGCAGGTTGCTCGGCCAGCCACCTTCGACGGGCGTTCGCTCGTGCGCGAGGATCGGCATCCTCAAGACCTGGTCCGGGCAGCCGATGGGGCCAACATGCCTGAACAGCCGACCGTGTCCACGCCAGCGGTGCGATCGGCCTTCGCGCACGTCGGTTCCCGCGCACTCTCTGCCCAGCTGGCGGCCGCCTTTGCAGCCCTGCTGGTGCTGATGCTGTTGGTGGTGGCGCTGTCGGCTTGGCACTTGCGGGCCGTGCAGCTGGCCGCCGACCGGGTGACAAGGGAGGAATGGCCACGCCTGCTGGAGTTGCATGCACTCGCCACCCACGCGCAGGGTCACGGTGCGGCCATGGCCCGGCTGCTCACGGCACCGCGCGCGCGGCGCGAGCGGAAGATCGACCGCAGCTTCGTGGACCACGTCGATGCATCGCCAGCCCGCTACGCGCTGCTGCACAGCATCGTGCAGCTGGGTCATGGGCTGGGACTGGAGGTCACGGCCGAGGGCATTGAACGGAACGAGGAATGGGTCGAATTGGAGCGGGCCGGCTGTGATCTGAGGCAGGGCTGGCTCTTTGCTCGGCCCATGCCCCCCGGAGGCTGCACTCGCCCGGGCCATCGAGCACGAGCCTCATCGGCGGGGCTCCAAAGCAGGCACGCAGCTGGGCCCGCCTGCATCTGCATGCGCCTGATCGCCGCGAACGCACCACGCCCTCGGCGTCGACAAGCTGCACATCACGGCGCGCGGCTGCCGGCCCCGGCGCCGCCGTGTCGTCGTGCGTGGCCGCCGCGCACCGCCTTCAGCCACCCGCAACCCGGCGCTTCGGGTAGATCCAGGCGGCCAGCCGCCGGGTCAGCAGCGGCATCAGCCACCAGGTCATCGAGACCCCACGCGGGAGGAGGTGCTGGTCGTGCTGCGCGACCGCCCGGCTCAGGTGCACGTGGTCGTGACCGGGCGCAATGCGCCGCAGGCGCTGGTGGAGCAGGCCGACACCGTGACGCGAATGGGGCTGACCAAGCATCACTGCATGTTGGGTGTGCCGTCGCAGCGCGGCATCGAAGACTGAGCGGCAGGTGCGGCGCACGCCCGGCCCGCCGCGGCGCCGGGCTATGCTCGGTGCTCATGGGCCCGCGCAAACGGGCCCGAGACTGACCGACGCCGATGTTCGAACAACCACCGACCTTCCCCGCGCTCGCCCACGAGCACTATCGCGCCCCTGACGCCGCCGCGCTGCGCCCGCCGCAAGGGCCGGGGCACGGCGCGATGACCGGCATCATGAAGGCGCAGATCGACTGGATCCCGCTCGCGGTGGGCGCAGTGCGCCCCACGCAGGGCAAGACGCTGGCCGTGATGCAGGTGTGTGGCGGCTCGCAGTCGTTCAATGCCGTGAACCAGCTGCGCGTGCTGGGCCGCTGGATGCGCCTGCTGACCATTCCCAACCAGTCCTCGGTGGCCAAGGCCTTCAACGAGTTCGACGAACACGACCGCATGAAGCCCTCGGCCTTCTACGACCGCGTGGTCGACGTGATGGAGGAGCTGATGAAGTTCACGCTGCTCACGCGCGACATCAAGGACCACCTGGTCGACCGCTACAGCGAACGCAAGGAAAGCGCCGAAGAGCTGGCGCGGCGCGTCAACCTGCGCGCCGCGGTGTGATGCCCACGACCATCGCGCCCCGGTGATGGAGCGCGCGCTGCGCGGCCCCGTCCTGCTGCTGGGCAGCACGCAGACGCTCGCCTGGGCCTCGTCGCACTACCTGCCGGCCATCCTGGCGGTGCCGATGGCGCGCGACCTCGGCATCGTGCCGGCCACCGTCTTTGCGGCTTTCTCGCTGGCACTGCTGGCCGCCGCGGCGGTGGGCCCCTGGTGCGGGCGCATGATCGACCGCCACGGTGGCCGCCCGGTGCTGGCCGGCACCAACCTCGCCTTCGCCGTCGGCATCGGCAGCCTGGCGCTGGTCCAGGGCCCGTGGAGCCTGATGGCTTCGTGGCTGCTGATCGGCGCGGCCATGGGTTGCGGCCTGTACGACGCCGCGTTCTCGGCGCTGGCGCGGCTGTACGGCCCCCGGGCCCGCGATGCGATTGCCGGCATCACGCTGCTGGGCGGCTTTGCCAGCACCGTGGGCTGGCCCTTGTCGGCGTGGATGGAAGCGCAATGGGGCTGGCGCGGCGCCTGCGTGGCGTGGGCGGCGATGCACCTGGTGCTGGGCCTGCCGCTGAACCTGCTGCTGCCGCGCAGCGCGGCGCCCGCGGGCGGCCAGGCGGCGGCGGCCGGCGGGGCCGCATTGCCAGGCGCAGCCGAGCAGGAACTGCCGCCGGTCTCGCGACACGCGCCCTGGCTGCTGGCCTTCACGTTTGCCGCCATGGGCTTCATCACCAATGCCATGGCTGCACACCTGCCGCGGCTGCTGCAACTGGCCGGCGCCACGCTGGCGCTGGCGGTGCTGGCCGGGGCGCTCATCGGCCCGGCCCAGGTGGCCGGGCGGCTGCTGGAGATGGGGCTGATGCGGCGCCTGCATCCGCTGGTGAGCGCGCGCGTGGCCACGCTCGGCCACCCGCTGGGCGTGCTGACGCTGATGGCGCTGGGGCCGGCCGCCGCACCCGTCTTCGCCACGCTGCACGGCTTGGGCAACGGCATCAACACCATCGTGCGCGGCACGCTGCCGCTGATGCTGTTCGGCGCGCGCGGCTACGGCGCACGCCAGGGCTGGCTCACATTGCCGGCACGCTTCACCGCCGCGCTGGCGCCCTATCTCGCCGGGCTGGCGCTGGATGCCTGGGGCGCCGCCACGCTGTGGCTGACGATGGCGCTCAGCCTGTCGGCCCTGAGCGCCTTGCTGGCACTGCACGCACCGGCGGCGCGAGCTTCGCCGCATTGAGGCCGGGCGGCGCGGCGCGGCGCGGATTGAAGTTCGGCTCAAAGCTCGAGCACCATGCCATCGCTGGCGCAGCGCTCGGGCACTTCGGCGCGGCGCGCCGGCGGCGTAGGGGGTGACGGCCACGCCATCGAACTCGCAGCGCTGCCCGAGCGGCAACTCGTCGCAGCGGTAGTCAAAGCGCGGCTGCATCGCCGCGCTGCCCGGCCACAGCAGCAGGAACAATTGCCGCAGATGCGCGGCGCAACCGGCCGGGCCCACGACGCGCAGCGGCTGCTGGCGCTTGGCGCCCAGCATCGCATCCAGCAGCAGGAACGGCACGCCCGCGCCAGGGTCGCCGTGCAGGTGCGTCAGCACGATGAAGTCGATGCCGTTGGGGTCCACGCCCTGCGCGCGCATCGCGATCAGCGAGGAGGGGCCGCAGTCGACGAGGATGCGCCTGCCGCCCGCCTCGAAGAGGATCTGCCCAGGGCAGGCCCGCCGTGCCTGGGCAGCCCGATCCACCCTGGCCCTCGTGAATCAGCCCCCCTTCGGCTCGACACCCCACCCCCCGGGGCCGGGGCCGTGCCGGGCCACGAACGCAAGCCCGCGCTCAAGGTGAACAACGTCTGCGGCATGTTCCGCGCGGCGCGCGCCGGCCTGGGCATTGCCGCACTGCCGCGCTACATCGCCGAGGATGCGTCGGAGCTGGTGGAGGTCCTGGCCGATGAGGACGGCCCCAGCTTCAGCGCCTGCCTCGTCTATGCCGCGGACATGCGCGGCTCGCGCCGTGTGCAGGCCCTGCGCGACTTTCTGATGCAGGAGGTGCGAGACGAGGCCGGCGAGACCGCCCCGCCGCCCGCCGATGCACCCGCCGCGCATCCGGTGTGCCTGACCTGCCGGCACGCGCATGCGGCCGAAGCGCCCTGCATCTTCCATTGAGCCAAGCGGTGCACCCGCGCGCGGCACCACGCCCTGAAGAGGACTTCCTTGTCAGAGTCGACACCGATCGAGACGCTCGAGGATCCCGGCCGCACGCCTGCACCGCACGGTGACGCCGCCGCCTCGGTGCGGGCCGTCTTCATGCCCTCGGGCCGGCGCGGCGAATTCGCACGCGGCACCACGGTGCTGGTGGCCGGGCGCCGCGCCACGCGGGCCAGCCGCCGTCGCCACGCATGGCAGCCCTTCGGGCAAGGCACCGTTGCCGCCGGGGCATCCGCTGGTACATTGCCGCCCGTTGGTGCTCGCCGCCCGTTTCTCGGGTGGCAGTTCAACGGGAATCAGGAGAGGCGGCATCCACCGCCCCAACCTGAGCTGCACCCGCAACGGTAAGCGGACGGGAGTTCACGCTCCCCGCTTGTGTCGAGATCCCACTGGGCCCCTGCCGCTGGCAGGGCCCGGGAAGGGCACACAGGTCGCCTCCGCCAGCCCGGATACCGGCCAACGAGGAGGCACGCCGCCTTGGCGGGTGGGGTGCCATGAGGTGCGAGCTTGCGGGGTAGCTGGCTGGCACGACTGTCTTGGGCTGTTCTTCATGGTCTCTCTCCACAGGCATTGCAGTGCAAGGTCGCGGCCTGGCTTCGCCGTCTCCACAACCAGGTTCATCGGCGGCGCTGCCACCGCCCTCCTGGCCATCACGGCCGTGTGTGCGCCCGCGGCGCATGCGCAAGGCGCCGCCGCCGGCGACCCGGTGGTCATCACCGGCACGCGCACGCCGCAGCGCGTGGACCGCGCGCTGGCCGAGGTCACCGTGATCGAACGCGCGCAGATCGAGGCCGCCGCCGGCCGCACGCTGGCCGAGCTGCTGGCCACCGAAAGCGGGGTGCAGTTCTGGAGCAACGGCGGCCTGGGCAAGACAGCCTCGGTCTCGTTGCGCGGGCTGGAGTCGCGGCACACGCTGCTGCTGATCGATGGCGTGCGCTACGGCTCGGCGACGGTGGGCTCGCCCACCTGGGACAACATCCCGCTGGACGCGATCGAGCGCATCGAAGTCGTGCGTGGCCCGATGTCGGGCCTGTACGGTTCCGAAGCCGTGGGTGGCGTGATCCAGGTCTTCACGCGCGGCGGCCAACCCGGCTTCCGTCCCGAGGGCGGCGCCACCGCAGGCAGCCGCAGCTACGGCGAACTGGCCGCCGGGGCGCGCTTCGGCACCGGCGCCTTCGACGGCCACCTGCGCCTGCAGCACCGGCGCACCGACGGCATTTCGACCACCAACGAACGCGTGCCGTTCGGCAGCTTCAACGCCGACGACGACGGTTTCGAGCAGACCAGCCTCAGCGGCCGCCTCGGCCTGCGCCTGGGCACTTGGCGCGCCGAGGCAACCATGCTATCGGCCAAGGGCACCAACCACTACGACGACGGCCCGGGCGCCGACTCGCGCACCAGGCTGCGCACCGAGGTGCTGTCGGCCCAGGTGTCGGGCCCCGCGGCCACGGGCTGGCGCACCGCGCTGAAGTGGGCGCGCTCCATCGACGAACTGGACACGCTGGCCAGCGCCTCGCCCTTCACCGATCTCGGCACGATCGGCTCCACGCAGCAGCAGGTGAGCTGGGAGAACGGGTTCGACACGCCACTGGGCACGGCGCTGGCGCTGGCCGAACGCATCGAACAGGAGGTGGAACGCCCGGGCACGCCGTTCGCGGTCAGCGAGCGCACCATCACTGGCCTCGGACTGGGCCTGAACGGCGAGGCCGGCGCGCATGGCTGGCAGGCCAGCGTGCGGCGCGATCGCAACTCGCAGTTCGGCAACCAGACCACCGGCTCGCTGGCCTACGGCCTGGAAGTGGCGCCGGGGCTGCGCGCCACGGCATCGTTCGGCACCAGCTTCACCGCACCCAGCTTCAACCAGCTGTATTTTCCGGGCTTCGGCAACCCGCTGCTGCAGCCCGAGGAAGGCCTGCACCGCGAGGTCGGCCTGCGCTGGTCTCAGGGCGTGCACGAGGTGCGCTTCGCCGCCTTCTCGAGCGACATCCGCGGCTACATCACACCCGGCGCCAACCCCACCAACGTCAACGCAGACATCGAAGGCCTCACGCTCACAGTGCGCACACAACTGCAGGGCTGGCGCCTGAGCGCCGGCGGCGAACTCATCGATCCGCGCAACAGCAACCCGAACAACGCCAACTTCGGCCGCCAGTTGCCGCGCCGCGCACGGGAAGTGTTGCGCTTGGGTGCCGAGCGCCGCATCGGCGCCTGGACGCTCGGCGCCTCGATGCTCAACAGCGGCGCGCGCTTCGAGAATGCCGCCAACTCTGTCGAGCTGCCGGGCTACACCGTGTGGGACCTGCGCGCCGACTGGGCCCCGGCGCCCGGCTGGGCCCTCGGGTTGAAGGTCAACAACGTGGCCGACCGGCGTTACGAGACTGCGCTCGGCTACAACCAGCCCGCGCGCGAGGCGTTCGTGACGCTGCGCTGGGCGCCGCGCTGAAGCGCTTGAGCGGGGTCGAAGGAGCAGCGATGAGGTCGTGGTTCCAGGCCGGGGTGCGGGCACTGTGGAAGGCGATGCGGCGCACCGCTGGCACCCCCTCGCGGCCGGCCCCCTCTTCGGCCTGTTCCTCGGCCTGTTCCTCGGCCCGTTCCTCGGCCCGCTCGTCGGCTCTGCCTGTGGCCCTGTTGTGGGCCCTCGGCACCGCCTTCGCCCAGCCGATCCACCTGCGCGACGACCGCGGCACCGAGCATCGCCTGCCGGCGCCGCCGCAGCGCATCGTGACGCTGCTGCCTTCACTCACCGAGACCGCCTGGGTGCTGGGCATCGGGGCGCGGCTGGTGGGCGTGGACCGCTACTCGAACTGGCCGCCACAGATCAGCGCGCTGCCGCGCCTGGGTGGGCTGGACGATGCGCAGATCGAAGCCATCGCGCGGCTCAAGCCCGACCTCGTGCTGGCCTCGACCTCGGCGCGCGCGCTCGACCGGCTCGAGGCGCTCGGGTTCACCGTGGTGCGCCTGCGCTCCGAAAGCCACGCCGATGTGCAGCGCACGCTCGGCCTGGTGGCGCAGCTGCTGGGCACGCCCGACGAAGCCGAGCGCGTGTGGGCGCGGCTGCAGGCCGAGCTGGCCGCGGCCGCCGCGCGCGTGCCCGCTGCACTGCGCGGGCGCAGCGTGTACTTCGAGATCGGCGGCGGGCCCTACGCCGCGGGCACCACCTCGTTCATCGGTGAGACGCTGGCCCGGCTGGGCCTGGTCAACATCGTGCCACGCGAGCTGGGGCCGTTCCCCAAGCTCAATCCGGAGTTCATCGTGCGCGCCCGGCCCGAAGTCATCATGGGCGTGCAGCGCGAGCAGGCGGCACTGCGGTCACGGCCGGGCTGGCAGGTGCTGCCGGCGGTGCAACATGGGCGGCTGTGCGGCTTTGACGAGAGCCTGTACGAGGTGCTGACGCGCCCGAGCCCGCGGCTGGGCGAATCAGCGGGTGTGCTGGCCGACTGCCTGGTGCGCATCGCCAAGGCGGTGCCATGATGACCGGCATGGCCGCGGTGCTGCCAACGCTTGCCGATGCGGCCGGCCCCGATGTGCGCCGGCGGCGCCGCCTGGCGCTGGCCGTGCTGGCCGCGCTGGTGCTGGGCGTGTTGGGCGGTCTGGCCACCGGCTCCGGGGGCTTCTCGCTGCCCGGGCTGTGGGCCGACCTGAACGGGCCCGATGCCGCGTTGCTGATCGGCCAGATCCGCGCCCCGCGCACGCTGGGCGCGCTGCTGGTGGGTGCGCTGCTGGGGCTCTCGGGCGCCATCTCGCAGGGCCTGTTCCGCAATCCGCTGGCCGACCCCTACCTGCTGGGCTGCGCCGCCGGTGCCGGCCTGGGCGTGGTGCTGGTGCTGGCGGGGGCGGCGCTGGGTGGTGTGGCCATCAGCCTGGCCACCGCGGCCTGGATCGAACGGGTCGGCCTGGTGGCCGCCGCCTTCATCGGTGCGCTGGCCGGTGTCCTGCTCACGCTGATGCTGGCGCGCGGCGCGGCGCACACCTTGCGGCTGCTGCTGGCCGGCGTGGTGGTGGGCGTGATGCTGGGCGCGCTGAGCGACCTGGTCACCGTGGCCTCGCCCGATGCGCTGCGCGGCAAGCAGGCGTTCATGCTGGGCAGCACCAGCTTCCTGGGCTGGCCGGCGCTGGCGCTGCTGGCCGCCGGCGTCGTGCTGCTGATCGCCTTGGTGCGGCGCTTCGCGCGCGCGCTGGATGCGCTGACGCTCGGTGAAGACAGCGCGGCCAGCCTCGGCCTGGACCTGGCGCGCGTGCGCCTCGCCCTGGTGCTGATGCTGAGTCTGGGCACCGGGCTGGCGGTGGCGCAAGCCGGGCTGGTGGCCTTTGTCGGGCTGGTGGCGCCGCACCTGGTGCGACGCGCCGCGCCCGGCGCCCACGGCTGGCTGCTGATGGCCAGCGCCGGCATGGGCGCGGCGCTGCTGCTGGGTGCGGATGTGCTTTCGCGCGCGCTCATCGCTCCCGAAGAACTGCCGGTGGGCGTCGTCACCGCCGTGCTCGGCGGGTTGTACCTGGTGTGGCTGCTGAAGCAGCGCACAGCGAGTTGAACGCGCCGGGTCGTCCGATGAACGCCACCATCCGCGCCCGCGTCAGTCCCACCGCAGACCCCGCAGTGCGGCCGGCCGGCCACACGCGCGAAGGCGCCGCGCTGGAAGCCGAAGCTCTCAGCGTGCGCCTCGGCCGGCGCGAGGTGCTGCAGGCCGTGAGCCTGTCGATCGGACCCGGTTGGACCGCGCTGGTGGGCCCCAACGGCGCCGGCAAGTCCACGCTGTTGCGCGCGCTGGCCGGCCTGCAGCCGCCCGCCAGCGGGCAGGTGCGCCTGCGCGGCCGGCCGCTGCAAGCGCTGCCCGCGGCCCAGCGCGCGCAGCAGCTCGCCTGGCTGGCCCAGCAAGGCGAAGTGAGCGGCGAGCTCACGGTGCGCGAGACGGTGGAACTCGGCCGCATCGCGCGGCTGGGCCTGCTCGGCACCCCCGATGCCGAAGACCGGCGCGCGGTCGACCACGCGATGGCGCTGACCGAATGTGCACCCTGGCAATGCCGGCGGCTGCACGAGCTCTCGGGCGGCGAGCGCCAGCGTGTGTTGCTGGCCCGCGTGCTGGCCACCGAGGCGCCGCTGCTGCTGCTGGACGAGCCGACCACGCACCTGGATGCGCCACACCAGGTGGCGCTGGCGCGGCTGTTTCGCCGCCTCGCGCACGACCGCACCGCGCCGCGCGCGGTGCTGACGGTGCTGCACGACCTGCCGATCGCGCTGCAGGCCGATCGCCTGCTGGTGCTGGAAGCCGGCACGCTGCGCGCCGACGGCCCGCCCACCGATGCCGCCGTGCAGGCGGCCTTGATCCGCACCTTCGGCGGCGCCATCCGCATCGATGCCGATGCCGCCGGCCGCCCTCGCGTGGCCTTGGCGCTGGGCGAAGCCTGAGCGCCGGCAGCCCGCGCAACCATGGCCACCGCAAGCTCGACCCGCGCCCCGGCCCGCTGCCTGATGGTGTGGGGCACCAGCAGCGGCGCCGGCAAGAGCCTGCTGGCCACGGCGCTGTGCCGCTGGGCCGCCCGCCAAGGCGTCGATGTGGCGCCTTTCAAGGCGCAGAACATGAGCAACAACGCGCGCGTCGTGCCCATCGCGGATGACGCTGCCGGGGCCCACAGCGGCTTCGGCGAAATCGGCGCGGCGCAGTACTTCCAGGCCCTGGCCGCGCGCATCACGCCCACCGTGGACATGAACCCGGTGCTGCTCAAGCCCGAACGCGACACCGCCAGCCAGGTGGTGCTGCGCGGCCGCGTCGCCGCCGAACTCTCGCCGCTGCCCTGGCACGAGCGCAGCAGCCATCTGGCCCGCGCCGCCCGCGAGAGCTTCGAGCGCCTGCGCCGCCGCCACGATCTGCTGGTGATCGAAGGCGCGGGCTCGCCGGCCGAGATCAACCTCGCGCCGAGCGACTACGTCAACCTCGATACCGCACGCTGGGCATGCAGCGACGGCGGCACGCTCGCCGCGCTGATCGTGGCCGACATCGACCGCGGCGGCGCCTTCGCGCACCTGTACGGCACCTGGCGGCTGCTGCCCGACGACCTGCGCGACGCCACCGCCGGCTTCGTGCTCAACAAGTTCCGCGGCGACGCTGCCCTGCTCGCCCCCGGGCCGGCGCAGCTGCACGCGTTGACCGGCGTGCCGGTGGTGGGCGTGCTGCCGATGCAGCGCGACCACGGCCTGCCCGACGAGGACGGGGTCTACGACTTCGGCGGCGGCGCAGCGGCGCCGGGCGGCACGCTGCGCGTGGCGGTGGTGACCTACCCGCACATCAGCAACCTGGACGAATTCCAGCCGCTGCGCCAGGCCCCCGGCCCGCGCCTGGTGTGGGCGCGCGATGCGGCGGCGCTGGCCGAGGCCGACTGGATCATCCTGCCCGGCTCCAAGCAGACGCGCGCCGACCTGCAATGGCTGCGCGAGCGCGGCATGGCGCCGGTGATCGCGCAGCATGCCGCGAATGGCAAGCCGCTGCTGGGCATCTGCGGCGGCCTGCAGATGCTGGGGCAGCAGCTGGACGATCCCCATGGGCTGGACGGCGAAGCCGGCAGCGACGCCGGCCTGGGCCTGCTGCCATTGCACACCCACTACGCGGCACCCAAGCGGGTGCTGCCGGTACGTGCCCGCTTCGCCGAGTTGGCGCCACCCTGGCAAGGCCTGTCGGGCATGGAAGCGGGGGTCTACGAAATCCGCACCGGCGTCACCGCGCTGGTGGCTTCAGCGCCAGGCGGCCGCGACGGCACGGGCCGGGTGGCGCTCGACGATGGCCATGGCCACGCCATCGGCTGGCAACGCGGGCCGGTGCTCGGGCTCTGCGCGCATGGCCTCTTCGAAAGCGGCGCGGTGATGCGGGCGCTCTTCGGCCAGGACGCGCCTGCTCTGGAGGAAAGCCTCGAGGGCCTGGCCGATCTGGTGCAGCAGCATTTCGAGCCGGGTGTGCTGCAAGCGTGCTGCGCAGGGGGCTGAGGCGGCGCGGCGTTCGCCCGCCGCGGCACGAGCGGGGAGCACACGCCGTCATCCGGCGGCGGCGTCCGGACCTGCGAACCGCCGGATCGCAGCGGCCCGACCGCCCCTCGTTGGACCTCCCGGACGAACCCGCGCGCGAACCAGCACGCCCGCCGCCTTGACGTCGTTGCCGGGACCGGCCAGGCGCAAGCCGCCGGCGCCGCATCAAGTGCGGCGCCGATTGGCCGATAGCCTGTCGGGCGGTGTGTGCCGCCCGGACCCGCCCTTTCCCCGCTGGAGCTTTGCATGTTCGACAAACCCAGAATCCTGGCCCTGGCCAAGCGCTACATGGACGGTCAAACCGACACCGAAGGCTTCTTCAAGGAGCTGACCCGGACCCTGGTCGACGAGACCGGCGCCACGCGCGCCAGCATCTGGGTCTACCCCGACCCGATGTTCCGCGACAGCATCCAGTGCCTGAGCCTGTACGACCGCACCGACGCGACCTGGAGCGCCGGCGCCGTGCTCAGCGAAGAGGACTTCGGCCCCTACTTCGAGGCCATGCGGCAAGACAACCTGATCGTGGCCAGCGACGCCCGCGCACACCCGGTCACCTCGTGCTTCAACGAGGTGTACTTCGGGCCGCTGGGCATCTGCTCGTTGCTGGACATGGGCATCGTCGTGTCGGGCGAACCGTACGGCCTGTTCTGCTGCGAGAACACCACCGACATCCTGCAGTGGACGCCCCAGCATGTGGAGTACCTGCGTCAGGTCGGCACGCTGCTGGGCTTCGCGCTGCGCAAGGCACGCGCCGGCCAGGCCGTGGCGGCCTGAGGGCTCGCACCGGCTGGCACGACCCTGCCCGGCCACCGGGTTCAGGGTGCGGGCGGCGCTCCATGATGAGCTGGCGCACGAATTCGATGCGCAGCAGGGCGCGCTCCAGCCAGCCGGGCTGCGGTGGCTTGTCGGGCGGGGTCAACACCATCAGCACCTGATCGATCCAGCCCAGCGCGCCGCACAGCGTGTCGATCGACGAGGCCCGGTGCAGCGCCAGCCCCGCGCGGCAGCGGTGACTGGACCACGAACGGCTCCTCGCGCCCCGGCAGCCGGGCGGCGGCAACCACGCATCGGGCAGGTCGGCCGCCGCGAGTAGTGCCTCGCGGCACGCGCGCATCACACCCGCCTCGCCAAGCCACTGCCGTGCGGGCCGAGCCGATCCAGGGCGCGCTCGGCCACAGGTGCCACATCGTGCTAGAAGAGCCCGGTGATCTTCCCGTCGGGCCCAACGTCGATGTTGCACGCCGATGGCACCTTCGGCAGACCCGGCATGGTCATGATGTCGCCGCAGATCATGACGACGAACTCCGCACCGGCAGCCAGCCTGACCTCGCGGATGTTGACCACGTGGCCCGACGGCGCGCCGCGCAGCGCGGCGTCGGTGGAAAACGAGTACTGCGTCTTGGCGACGCACACCGGGTAGTGGCCGTAACCCGACTCCTGCAGCTTCTTGATCTGGCCGCGCACCTTGGCATCGGCAGTGATGTCCGAGGCCCCGTACACCTTGGTGGCAATGGCCTTCATCTTGTCCCACAACGGGGCCGAGTCTTCGTAGACGAACTTGAAGTTGGAAGGCCCCTCGCACTGCCGCACCACCTCGCGCGCCACTTCAGCCGCCCCCTTGCCGCCCTCGGCCCAGTGGCGCGCGAGGATGACGGGCACGCCGTGATGCGCGAGCTTGTCCTTCAGCAGCTGGATCTCCTGGTCGCTGTCTTCGGTGCGGTGGTTGATCGACACCACGCAGGGCAGGCCGTAGTGGTTGCGGATGTTGTTGACGTGCCGCTCGATGTTCGAGATGCCCTTCTCGAGTGCCGCGAGGTCGGGCCGGCCGGTGTCCTTCACCTCCACGCCGCCGTGGTACTTCAGGGCCCGCACGGTGGCCACCAGCACCACCGCCGCCGGCTTCAGGCCGGCCTTGCGGCACTTGATGTCGATGAACTTCTCGGCGCCGAGATCGGCGCCGAAGCCGGCCTCGGTGACGACGTAGTCCGCCAGCTTGAGCGCCGTCTTCGTCGCCAGCACCGAGTTGCAGCCATGCGCGATGTTGGCGAACGGCCCGCCGTGAATGAGGGCCGGCGAGTGCTCGAGCGTCTGCACGAGATTGGGGGCGAGCGCGTCCTTCAGCAGCGCGGCCATTGCGCCGTGGCAGCCCAGCTGGCTGGCCAGGATGGGCTTGCCTTCGAACTTGGTGTAGCCGCAGACGATGCGGCCCAGCCGCTCCTTCAGGTCGTGCAAGGTGGTCGCGAGGCAGAAGATGGCCATCACCTCGGAAGCAACGACGATATCGAAGCCGTCTTCGCGCAGGAAGCCGTTGGCGGTGCCACCCAGGCCGACGATGATGTCGCGCAGCGCGCGATCGTTCATGTCCACCACGCGCCGCCAGGCGATGCGGCGGATGTCGAAGTTCAGCTCGTTGCCATGGTGCACATGGTTGTCGATCATCGCCGCCAGCAGGTTGTTGGCCAGCGCGATGGCACTGAAGTCGCCGGTGAAGTGCAGGTTGATGTCCTCCATCGGGATCACCTGCGCGTAGCCGCCCCCCGCGGCGCCGCCCTTCATGCCGAACACCGGCCCGAGCGAGGGCTCGCGCAGACAGATCACCGCCTTCTTGCCGATGTGGTTCAGCGCGTCGCCCAGGCCCACCGTGGTGGTGGTCTTGCCTTCGCCAGCGGGCGTGGGGCTGATGGCGGTGACGAGGATGAGCTTGCCGTCGGGTCGATCGGCCAGCGAGTTCACGTAGTCCAGCGACACCTTGGCCTTGGTGCGACCAAAGGTCTCGACGGCACTTTCAGGAATGCCGAGCTTGGCGGCAATGGCCAATATCGGCTGTGGCGTGGCGGCCTGGGCGATCTCGATATCCGACTTCATGCGCTTGCTTTCCGGATGGGCCTCGGTCTCTGTGTGGCTCGTTGCCCGGGCGCCTGTTGGAGAACCGGGTTGGCGCTTCAGGCTGAAGCGAATGACAGACGGGCACACCCCGACCCGCCAGACCGCATCTGTCTGCCATTGTCTCCGCACATGCACATCGATCGCGTTCGTCCGGGCGATCGCGAAGAGACCAACCCCCAGTCGGAAGCTCACGGCAAGGGTCTTGCGAACTGGCACCCCCACCGCAGGCGTGTGGTCGCCGCGCACGGGTTGGCGGCCACAACCGGCCAGGCGCTCGACCCCAGCCCGCGAAGTTCCGCCGCGTGTTCGACCCGCATGTCAACCTGCCGCCCGCGCGCCTGTTCGACGGCGTGCCCCGCCCGCTGGCACCACGACGAGCGCAACACCAACGACAACGGCCCCTCACCTTGGGATGAGGGGCCGTTGGGTGGGCTTTCGCCCGGCGTTACCTGGGGTGGCTGATGGGAACCAAAACGGCGACCTAAGCTGCTGATTTCATCCGGAAACTCGGCGGAAGCGATCGAGCTGTTCCCCCACCTGTTCCCCTACCCTGACCGGGATGTCCTGAGCTCTGCAGCAGGTCGATTGTGGCCACACCGCAGACGATCGGCAACGCTCCATCGGAGTCCGTCGTCGGGCACCGAAGGCCTACGCAGCTACGCTGGCCGTGCTGCCGCCGGGGCCCCGGGCGCGGCGATGCCACCCACGCCCAGCCGGGCACTTCAGCGAAGCCGGCGCACTTTTCGCTTCTGCGCCTTCAGGAGCTTGGCCGCCTGCTGGTCGAAGGTGACGAACTCGGGCCCACCGAGCAGTTCGCCCTCGTAGGCAATGGCGCCGTCGGCAAAGTCGCCCCCCGCCTCCAGCACGGCCAGACCGGCCAGCACCGCCGGCGTGTGGCACACCACTTGGCGCACATGCATCAATGTGCGCACCGCCTGAGCCACCTGCGCGGGTGTGTACCGATAGCCCCGCAGCAGCACCCACACCAGCTCGCAAAGTGCAGGTGTGGGCACGGCGATCAGCGTTGCGTTCTGCAGCACCTGCAGCGCCCTTGCAGCTTGGGCTGCGTCGTCCTGCGTGGCCAGGCGCACCAGGACGTTGGTATCCAGCGTGACTTTCACTTGCGCTGGCCGGCCCAGGCTTCGGACACCAGCGCGTTCATCTCATCGAGGCTCAGGGCCCTGGCCGGCGGCGGTAGGCAGCCGGCGAAGGCCTCCAGCCCATGTGGCACCTTGGCATGCAGGGCCAGCACGCCACCCGCCAGCTTGTCCACGGTCACCTGCTGCCCGGGCTGGATGCCCAGGTACTGCAGCAGTTCGCGCCGCAGTGTGATCTGGCCCTTGGCGGTGACGGTGAGGTTAGGCATGGGCTGGTCCGCAGGAATGGCAAGTAAGGCGATTGTGCCTTACCACCTGCTCGTACCACTGGCTGGCCGGTCTGGGGCCGGACGGCAGCGACTTCATCACGCTGTCATCACGCCCACAGGCCCTGCCGGTGCACGGCCAGTGACCTGGCGAGCTTCGCGAAGTTGCGCCACACCGCCTTGGGTGCAACGCCCTCCTTCGCGGCGGCTTCCTCCACCGCCATCACCACCAGGGGCACCGGCGCC
>JAEUPD010000092.1 GCA_016788525.1 Rubrivivax sp. | reverse complement strand
CGCGCTCATCCGGCGCGGCATCCGCGACACGCTGCTGGACGCCAGCGACATCCGCGTCGTCGGCGAGGCCTCCGACTATGGCGAGCTGCGCTCGCTGATGCGCAACCTGGGCCAGGGGCGCGCCGCGCCGTGCGACGTGCTCGTGCTGGACATCAACCTGCCCGGCCGCAGCGGCCTGGACGCGCTGGCGGCGCTGAAGGACGAGGGCTCGCCGGTGAAGGTGGTGGTGGTCAGCATGTACCCCGAAGACCAGTACGCGTTGCGCGCGCTGCGCGCCGGGGCCTACGGCTACTTGAACAAGGGCGGCGACCCGCAGACCATCGTGCAGGCCGTGCGCCAGGTGGCGGCAGGCAAGAAGTTCGTCACGCCCGAGATCGCGCAGATGCTGGTGGAGAACCTCAACGCCCCGGAGGTGGAGAACCGGCACCAGACCCTTTCCAACCGCGAGATGGAGACGCTGGTGCTCATTGCCAGCGGCAAGCGCCTGGCCGACATCGCCGACAAGCTGAACTTGAGCGCCAAGACGGTGTCGGTGTACCGCGCGCGGGTGCTGGAGAAGCTCCAGCTGTCGAACAACGCCGAGCTGACGGTCTACGCCATCCGGCACGGGCTGGTGGGGCAGTGACGGCGCCACGCTGCCGCGGCGCAGCGTGCGCGCCCGCGCGCGCACCCGCGTGCACATCCGCATGCGCACCCGAGTGCGCACCCGAGTGCCCACCCGAGTGCCCACCCGAGTGCGCACGCGCCGGCGCGAGCGCCTGCGCCTGCGCCTGCGCCGAGGTGGCGCCGTGAGGCCGGCCGCCGAAGACCCGGCGCAGCAGGCGCGCCGCGGCGGGCGCGAGGGGCTGTCGCTGGCCTTGCTCGAGGCGCGCAACGAACTGCTGGCGCGCCTGTCGGCGCTGGCCGGCAGCGTGCGCGCCTGGCGGCTGGCCGCGCGCGCGGGCTGGTTCCAGGAGTGGTGGATCGCGCGCCACGTGCAGCGTTCGCGCGGTGAAGCGGCCGATGCGGGCTCACCGCGGCTGCCGGGCATCGAGCCCCGGGCCGAAGGCTGGCTCGGCGAGGCCGTGGCCGCGGACGCCGTGGAGATCCGGGGCTACCTGGCGCGCACGCTGGAGCAGACGCTCGAGCTGCTCGGACACGCGGCCGACAACGCCGGGGGCCTGCACTTCTTCCGCCTGGCGCTGCAGCACGAGGACCGCGTCGCCGAGGACCTGGGCCACGACCTCAAGGCGCTTCTGCCGCCGCCGCGCCCGCAGCGCGAGGCGCTGGGCGTGCCGGCGTCCCGCTGGCAGCTCGGCAGCGAACGCGATGGCAGCTACGTGCCGCCGGGCGAACGCTGGGCGCACGAGGTCGTGGTGCCCGAGTTCGAGATCGATGCGCAGTGCGTCAACTGGGCGCAGTTCGCCGAGTTCGCCGAAGACGGCGGCTACGACCGCCGCGAGTGCTGGAGCGTCGCCGGCTGGGACTGGTTGCAGGGCGATGGGCGCCGTGCGCCGCGCGACGTGGAGCAGTTGGCCGGCAGCGTGCTTGTCACGCGCAGCGGCCAGTTGCAGCGCGCGCCGCTGCTGCAGCCGGCCATGCAGGTCACGCGCCACGAGGCCGAGGCCTGGTGCCGCTGGGCCGGCCGCCGCCTGCCCACCGAGCCGGAGTGGGAACTCGCGGCCCATGTCGCGGTGCGGCGCGGTTTCCTGTGGGGCGATGTGCTGGAGTGGGTGGCCGGCACCGCACGCACCTACCCGGGTGCCGAGGCCGCCGCGTCACCTGGGGCACTGGACGCCATCGGCGAGTCGGTCCGCGTGGCCGGGCACACCGTGCAGCTTGGGGTGCTGCGCGGCTGCACCGGGGCGACCCCGGCACGCTGGCGCCACGCCAAGGCGCGGCGCTTCGCGTGGCCGCACGAAGACGCGCAGCGCAGCGGGTTCCGCAGTTGCGCGGCGTAGCCAACACCGCGACGCAGTGCGGCCGCGGCGTGCGACCGGGTTGCCCCCGCGGTGATACTCGCCCGGTGAACGCGCCAGGATGCACACGACGACGATGAATGCGACGTCGATGAACATGCTGCCAGGGAATGCACCCCCGCCGCCGCGCGAAGCCCTGGTTGAACCCATGCTTCGCTGGCCCGACGGCGACCCCGACGACCCCTGGCGCATGCTGCTCAGCGCCCGCGGCCGCATCTCGCGGCGGCGTTTCTGGACCTGGGGCGTGGGCGCGCTGCTCGGCCTGGGCCTCGTGCTGCACGGCCTGCTGGCCGTGGCCGGCGTTCGCAGCAGCATGGCCGAGCACGTGGTGAACGTGGTGCTGGCCTGGCCGGCGGTGGTGATCTCGATCAAGCGCTGGCACGACACCGGCCGCCCCGGCACCTGGGTGCTGGTGGCGCTGGTGCCGGTGGTCGGCTGGCTCGGGCTGCTGCTGGCCAATGGTGCGCTGCGCGGCACGCCGGGGCCGAACCGCTTCGGCCCGGCGCCACTCGAGTGAAGTGAGAGCTTGCGACTGAGCCGCCGTTGGTTGAGGTTGATCGGGGCGGGTTGCTGGCGTGGCGGCGGGACCGGGCCACCGGGGTGCCCTGCTCCGCGAATGTCCTCTTCCGAGGGCCTGGCTTCGCAAGGCCCTCGGATGCCCCCTTGATTTCGCTGCGCAGGGCACCCCGGCGGCCCGGTCCGGCACGCGCTGCGGAGCACAAGCGCTCGCCGAACGAACCCCTGTGCTTCGCCAAGGCCGCCCGGTGGTCGGCGCAGCGAAATCAAGGGGGCATCGGGGGGCCGAGCGCAGCTCGGCCCCCCGAAGAGGACATTCGCGGAGCCGACCACCCGGCGGCCTTGGCGCGCCCCTACCACGAACCGGCAGAGGCCGGATTCGGGCGGATCGCGGTCGGTAGTCAGCCGAATCAGTACCGCCCGGTGATGCCCGCGATGCGCAGGTAGAGGTTGGCGGCCCACGCCACGCCGGCGCGCCGCAGCCAGCCGCGCCAGCCGGCCCGCGCGGGGGCGCCGCCGACCTCGCGCGAGTCGGCGAACGCCGCCTCGAACCGCGCTGCCAGCGCGCGCGCGAAGCCGGCGTCACGCACCACCACGTTGGCTTCCAGGTTCAGCAGCAGTGACAGCGGGTCGATGTTGCTGCTGCCCACGGTGGCCCACTCCTCGTCGACCACCGCCACCTTGGCGTGCAGGAAGGCCGGTGTGTACTCGAAGATGCACACGCCGTTGGCGCGCAGCTCGTCGTACAGCGCATGCGCGGCGATGGCGGCGATGCGGTAGTCGATCTTGCCCTGCAACAGCAGGCGCACGCGCACGCCGCGCTGCGCCGCGCGGCGCAGCGCGCGGCGGAACACGCGGCCGGGGTAGAAGTAAGGCACGGCGATGTCCACCCGCTCGCGGGCGCGGCGGATCGCCTCCACGTAGCTGCGCTCGATGGCGCGGCGCTGGCGCAGGTTGTCGCGCACCAGGAAAGCGGCACTGACCGGGCTGGTGTCGGACACGGCGGCCAGCTCGGCGGCACCCCGAAGCTGCTGCATCAACGCGCGCGCCCGGTCGATGCGCGCGGCGCTGCGCGCCAGCGTGCGCACCTCCTCGCGCCAGCTGCTGGCCAGGTGCGCACGAGCCCACATCGCGCGGGCCGTGGCGTGCACCGCGGTGGCCAGCGGTCCGTCCACCTCCACCGCGAAGTCCAGCCGCGGCTGTTCGCTCCAGCCGTGGCGCAGATCGAACCGGTCGTCGATGACGTTGATGCCACCGACGAAGGCCACCGCACCCGAGGGTGCGTCGCGATCGGCTCCGGCCGAGGCCATGTTGCCGGCTGGCGCGTCGCACGCGAACAGCTTCTGGTGCAGCCGGCGCAGCTGACCCGGCTGCAGCCAGGCCCACCAGCGCTCCAGCGGCCGGAACACCTCCAGCCGCACGGCGGTGCCGGCCAGGCGCCGGCGGATTGCCGGCAGCGCGGCGTTGCTGCCGAAGCCGTCGATCACCAGGTGCACGGCGACGCCGCGCTGCGCTGCGCCGCACAGCGCGTCGAGCAAGGCGGTGGCCGTCACGTCGTCGTGGAAGATGTAGGTGGCCAGCCAGATCTCGCGCCGCGCCGCGGCGATCGCCGCATGCATGCGCGGGAAGAGCTGGTGGCCGCCCTCCAGCAGTACCAGCCGGTTGCCGCCGACATAGCGCGGTGCCGGCACCGCGGTCCAGGCGCGCAGGCGTGCAAGTTCGATCGGGGCCATCGGCTCAGCCTGCCCGGTGCGGCCTGCCTCAGCAGGGCTCCAGCTCGGCCACCAGCGGCAGGTGGTCGGACATGCGCGCCCAGCTGATGCCACGCGGCACCATCGTCGAGCGGCATTCCAGGCCGCGCAGGTAGAAGCGGTCGAGCGCGAACACCGGGGCGAGCGACGGGAAGGTCACGCGCTCGCGGCGGCTGCCGCCGGGCTTGGCGGCGCGCGCCAGGCCGAACTCGGCCATCGGGCCGTCGAGCCGCTCGCCCCAGTCGTTGAAGTCGCCGGCCACCACCAGCATCGCGTGCCGCGGCACGTGTGCGGTGATGAACTCGGCCAGCCGCTGCACCTGGCGCACGCGGCTGGCATGTACGAGGCCGAAATGCACCACCACCGCGTGCACGGCAGCGCCGTTCCAGACCACTGGCACGTGCAGCAGCCCGCGCTGCTCGAAGGGGTGGTCGCTCACGTCCTGGTGGCCGATGTCGCCCAACGGCCAGCGCGACAAGAGCGCGTTGCCGTGCTCGCCGTAGCGGGTGATGGCGTTGGTCCGGTAGGCGGCCTCGTAGCCGTCGGGCGCCAGGAACTCGGCCTGGCCCTGGTCGGGCCAGCCGAACCAGGTGCGGTCGAAGCGGCGCGCCTCGCGCGTGTGGAACAGGCGCACCTCCTGCAGGAACACGAGGTCGGCGTCGAAGGCCTCGATGGCCAGGCCCAGGTTGTGGATCTCCAGGCGCTTGCGCGGCCCCATGCCGCGCACGCCCTTGTGGATGTTGTAGGTGGCCACGCGCAGCGCGCCGATGCCGGTGTACGGCGGCATCAACGTGCTTTGCATCGGATTGACGCGGTTCATGCGCCGGGCTTCCTCTTCCGGGGGCGGTTGGGGGGGCTGCCGACCGTGCCCGAGGGCGAACCTTGGCCGGCCGTGACGACCGCCGCGATTGGCGACACCGGGGCGGGCGACGGCAGGCGCTGCGGCAGCTGCAGGATGGCCTCGGCATTGCTCGGCGAGAAGCAGGCGTCGGCCGCCTCGCGCCAAGGCAGCCAGCGCCAGGCCAGATGTTCGCGCGGATCGAGCGTGACGGGCGCGACGCGCGGCACGGTGAGGCCGAACACATGCTCGGTGTTGTGCGTGACGCCCGGGGCGTAGCGATGGCGCCAGACGGGGTAGATCTCGTACAGGTTTGCCATGCGCCAATCGGTCAGCCGGCCGCCCGCGCGCAAGACTTCGGCGACATCGATGCCGGTTTCCTCGCTCACCTCGCGCGCGCAGGTGGCCGCGAGCGGCTCGCCGGCGTGATCGAGCGAGCCGGTCACGCTCTGCCAGTAGCCGGGCCTGTCGGCACGTTCGATCAGCAGCACATCGAGTGCCGGGGTGTGGATCACCACCAGCACCGACTCGGGAATCTTGAACGGGCGCTTGCTGTCGGACACCGGCGGAATTGTCGCGGCGGCTCGGGGGCTGCGAGCATGTCGCGCGCGGCGGCGGGCGCCGCCGCGCGCGGACTACTTCGCTGCCACCGGGTTGCGCAGCCGGATGTGCAGTTCGCGCAGCTGCCCCTCGTCCACCGCGCTGGGCGCCCCGGTCAGCAGGCACTGCGCACGCTGCGTCTTCGGGAAGGCGATGACGTCGCGGATGCTCTCGGCGCCGGTCATCAGCGTGGCGATGCGGTCCAGGCCGAAGGCCAGGCCACCGTGCGGCGGCGCGCCGTACTGCAGCGCATCGAGCAGGAAGCCGAACTTGATGCGCTGCTGCTCGGGCGAGATCTGCAGCGCCTCGAACACCTTGGCCTGTACGTCGGCGCGGTGGATGCGCACCGAGCCACCGCCGATCTCCCAGCCATTGAGCACCATGTCGTAGGCCTTGGCCACACAGGCGCCGGGGTCGGTGGCCATCAGGTCTTCATGGCCGTCCTTGGGTGCGGTGAACGGGTGGTGCACGGCGTTCCAGCGGCCGGCTTCCTCGTCGAGCTCGAACATCGGGAAGTCGACGACCCAGGCCGGGGCCCATTTGTCCTCGAACAGGCCCTTGCCGCGGCCGAACTCGCTGTGGCCGATCTTCACGCGCAGCGCACCCAGCGCGTCGTTGACGACCTTGGCCTTGTCCGCGCCGAAGAAGATGAGGTCGCCGTTGCGCGCCCCGGTGCGGGCGATGAGCTCGGCCAGCGCGGCGTCGTGCAGGTTCTTGACGATCGGGCTTTGCAGCCCCTCGCGGCCCTTGCCGGCGTCGTTGACCTTGATCCACGCCAGGCCCTTGGCGCCGTAGATCTTGACGAATTCGCCATAGCCGTCGATCTCGCCGCGGCTCATCTCGCCGCCGCCGGGCACGCGCAGCGCAGCGACGCGGCCGCCCTTCATCGTCGCCGGGCCCGAGAAGACCTTGAACTCGACGTCCTTCATCACGTCGGTCATTTCGGTGAACTCGAGCCTGACGCGCAGATCGGGTTTGTCGCTGCCGTAGCGGTGCATCGCTTCGCCGTAGGTGAGCTCGGCGTAGACCGGCAGCTCGACGCCCATCGTGTTGCGGAAGACGGTGCGCACCATCGCCTCGGTGATGGCGCGGATCTCCTGCTCGGTGAGGAAGCTGGTCTCGATGTCGATCTGCGTGAACTCGGGCTGGCGGTCGGCGCGCAGGTCCTCGTCGCGGAAGCACTTGGTGATCTGGTAGTAGCGGTCGAAGCCGGCCACCATCAGCAGCTGCTTGAACAGCTGCGGGCTCTGCGGCAGC
>JAEUPD010000041.1 GCA_016788525.1 Rubrivivax sp. | reverse complement strand
GTAGTGCTCGAGGGCGCCGTTGCCGGGCACCCGGGCGGTACGGAACTCGCGCGCGCCGCCCGCCGGCACCAGCCAGGCACTGGCGAAGTAGTGCTGCACCATCGCCACCCAGCCGTCGTTGGCGCTCTTGTCGTGGCTGGCGCTGCCCTTGGCGATGTCCTTGAAGTCGAGCTTCACGAACTTGTTCGCCTCGGTGTACAGCGCCGGGCCGGTGAAGGTGAAGTAGAAGCTCGATTCACCCTCCGGCGGCGCGGCGTCGCGCGCCAGCTGCAGGTACAGCTGCGGCTGCACGGGGGCCTCGCCCTGGTTGGTGAACTCGTGCCTCACCGCCACGGTGTAGCTGCCGCGGGAGAAGGTGTAGGTCTTGGCGAGCTTGCGGCCATCGATGGCCGGCGACTCGAAGCGCAGGCTCAGCGTGTTGCTGCCGGTGGCCAGCGTGCGCTCGCCGGGCGCCACGGTCATCGCTGTCAGGTGGTTGGGCAGCTGAACGCCCGCCTGGCTGGTGATCAAGCCCGTCTGCGCCCAGTAGGCCCGCTTGGCGGTGCGGTCGAACAGCAGGGCATTGCGCTGCGGGTCGACCGCATCGCGGTAGTTCAGCATCTCCAGGCGCACGAGCGTGCCGCCCTGGCTGTCGAAGGTGGCCTTGACGACATCGGTGCTGATGACCACCAGCTCGGGGGCCGGGACCGGCGCTGCGCCCGACGGCGGCGCCACGGGCGCGGCGGCCACCGCGGCCCCCGCTTGCGCCGCCGGCTGCGGCACGCCCACCGCCGGCGTGCCGGCCGGGCCGGGGCCACCCGCCCCCGAGGCGGTACCGGCGGCCGGGGCGGTGGCCCGCGGCGGCGAGCCGAACAGCGTCGGCTGGCCGGTGTGGCGATTCCACGCGTCCCACAGCAGGACGAGGGACATGGTGAAGACGACCCACAGCAGGGTCCGGCGGATATCGGTCATGTCGGTTCGCCGGCACGCTGGCCCGGCCGATGGGGCAAGTGCCCCGGGGACTCGATGGAGGGTGGATCAGCTCGGGCGACCGTCGCCGGCGGCACGGGCACGAGCCGGGTCAGCCAGCCGGTGCATCGGGGCGAGAAGGCCTCGCCCATCCGTGCCGGCACCGGATCTGCGCCGCCGTCGCACCAAGGGTGGCAGCGCAGCAGCCTCCACCCGGTGAGTGCTGTCCCGCCGACTGCGCCGTGGCGCTCCAGCGCCTGCAGCGCGTAGGCCGAGCAGGTGGGTTCGAACCGGCACGCGCTGCCCAGCCATGGCTTCAGGAGCAGGCGATACCCCCGCACGAGCCCGAGCAGCAAGCGGCGTGGCCAAAGCCAGGGTTGCATCGGCGCGGTCATGCGCGTTGTCGGAACGGGCGAGCACGCGGTGAAACCGCGCCTTCGCTGCCGCCGCCTTGTTCCCCGCCGCCGGGGCGAACTCCAGCCACCGGCGAAAGCAGGGCATCCAGTTCCTGGCACACCGCCCGGCGCAGCGACGCCGACGCGGCCGAAGGAAAGTCGGCCGTGCTGAAGCCCTGTTTCACCCGAACCAGCCAGAGCCCGGCGGCCAGCCGGTCCTCGTGGCGAAGGAAGGCGCTTCGGACCTGCCGCTTGAGCAGGTTGCGCATCACGGCGCGGCGCACCTGGCGCTTGGGCACCACGGCGCCGATCCACTGCTCGACCGGCAGCCTTCCCTGCCGTTCCGCAGCAACCTTGTCCACAGCCTCTGGAAGATGTTCATCGGTGCTTGTGGATAAGTGGCTCCCGCCGACGGCCGGGGCGGCCTGCCGCCGCCCCTGCGGGCGCCCGGGCGCGTGGTGCAACGCGAAGTGAGCACTCCGGGTGGTCGGCCTGATCGCCAACAGGCGCTCGAAGTCGACCCTGTGGACGAGGGCGCGAAGCATCACACAGTGGGGTCGGCGGCCACCCGGACGACGCAGACCTGGCCGCGCAGAACATCCGCCAGCCGTCGACGCGGCCCGAAAGGCTCAGACGGCCAGGCGCTTGCGGCCCTTGGCGCGCCGGGCATTGATGACGGCCCGGCCGCCGCGCGTCTTCATGCGCACGAGAAAGCCGTGGGTACGGGCGCGCCGAGTCTTGGAGGGTTGGTAGGTGCGTTTCATGATTCAGGCGGAGCCGGCGCGCGCCGGCCGATCAACGAAGTAGCGTGGGAGAAGGAAACAGCGACGATGGGCCAGGGAGTCGGCGCAGCCGATTACAACATCGGCCCGCCCGACTCGCGGATCGGGCCGGGGCGTGGCCTTTCCTCGTTGTCCGTGCACCCGGCGCGCTGCCGCACATGCCTCGCCTGCGCCACATGGATCATGTGTACGCAGGCATCGCAACATGCGGAAGGGCGACCAGACTCAGCACCTGCCCGTTCCTGCAAGACGCAGGTGCCGAAGCGCTGAGTGTCGCGCGGACCCGACAGTCAAGCCGTGCCGCAGCCTGGCCCCGTTGTCGATGGCCCTGCAAAGGCAAAGAAGAGCCATGCGGGAAACCATGGATTAGACCAAGAAGACCCATACGCGTCAAACACTTGCACCAGAACTCGCGGCTTTCCGGTGCTCTTGACGGCGCCCCCCCGACTGTGGATAACCACGGTCCGCCGGTCCCGGAGGAGTGGTTTCGATGACGGCGGCTGAAGAAGATTTCCACAACAGAGACCGGTCGCCATGAACTCGGAACTGATTCAAGAACTACACGCGTTGGGTGGCGCGCAAGCGCCGGCGGGAACACCACACGAAGCGGATGGCGAAGCCGCTCGCCGCGCCGAGGACGCCGACGCTCCGCGGCTGTGGCACCGCGCCTGCACCCGGCTGGCGGCCGAACTCCCCGAGCAGCAGTTCGCGACCTGGATCCGGCCGCTGGCGCTGGCGCCCGAGCCGGGCGGGCCCGGCACGGCCGACGGACATGCTGGCCGGCCGCTGGCCGCCGTCGCGGTCCAGGTGGCCAATCGCTTCAAGCTCGACTGGATCAGAGCCCAGTTCGGCAGTCGCATCGAAACCGTGCTGTCAGAGCTGGCCGGGCGCTCGATCCGGCTCGACCTCGTGCTGGCCCCGCGCTCCGAAGCCGCCCCCGAGGGGCCGGCAGCAGTGAGCCGCCTGACCCCAACCAGCCCGGTGGCTGCGGGCGGTGTGCCGATCGGGCAATTCCTGGCGTCGCTTCCCGTTCCCGGGGCGGCGTCGGCCGACGGGGGGCGAAACGGGGCACCGTGGCGCGCTGCCCCGAACGAACCCGCGGCGGCCGAGCCGGGTGGCTTGGCGACGGGCGCACGAACCGGCCGGCCGGTGCCCCCTGCGGCCACGTCGCACCGCTTGAACACGGCGCTGACGTTCGACACCCTGGTGGCCGGGCGCGCCAACCAGATGGCACGCACCGCCGCCCTGCACGTGGCCGGCGCACCCGGCGAGACATACAACCCGCTGTTCATCTACGGCGGCGTCGGCCTGGGCAAGACCCATCTCGTGCACGCCGTGGGCAACGCGCTGCTGAAGGACCGCCCCACCGCCCGCGTGCTGTACCTCAACGCCGAGCAGTTCATCAGCGACGTGGTCAAGAACTACCAGCGCAAGACCTTCGACGAACTCAAGGCGAAGTACCACAGCCTCGATCTGCTGCTGATCGACGACGTGCAGTTCTTCGCCGGCAAGGACCGCACGCAGGAGGAGTTCTTCAACACCTTCGAAGCCCTGCTGGCCAAGCGCGCGCACATCATCATGACCTGCGACACCTACCCCAAGGGGCTCGCAGACATCGACGAGCGGCTCACCAGCCGCTTCGACAGCGGGCTCACCGTGGCCATCGAGCCGCCCGAGCTCGAGATGCGGGTGGCCATCCTCATCGCCAAGGCGCGCGCCGAGCAGACCGAGATCCCCGAGGACGTGGCCTTCTTCGTGGCCAAGAACGTGCGTGCCAACGTGCGCGAACTCGAAGGCGCGCTGCGCAAGGTGCTGGCCTACAGCCGCTTCAGCCACAAGGACATCACCATCGGCCTGGCGCGCGAGGCGCTGAAGGACCTGCTGTCGATCCAGAACCGCCAGATCTCGGTGGAGAACATCCAGAAGACCGTGGCCGACTTCTACAAGATCAAGGTCGCCGACATGTACAGCAAGAAGCGCCCCGCGTCGATTGCCAAGCCGCGCCAGATCGCCATGTACCTGGCCAAGGACATGACCAAGAAGAGCCTGCCCGAAATCGGCGAGCTCTTCGGTGGCCGGGACCACACCACCGTGCTGCACGCGGTACGCAAGATCACCGAGGAGCGGCAGCGCAACCCCGACCTCAACCAGCAGCTTCACGTGCTCGAGCAGTCGCTGAAGTCCTGACCCGTGCCCGCCCCGCCGAGCAAGGCTGGCCCGGTTGACCAACCCTGTGGGCAACGCTGGAACAAGCCCGGCCTTGTGCACACCGCGCGCCACCGCGGCCCACTTGTCCCCATCGCCGCCTCCCGCCCCACCGCTTTCGGCCACAGCCCTGCCCCCAGGCTAAGCCGTTGAAAGTTGAGGCCAAAATAGCGGTTGTCCCCAGATTGCCGCCGCCTACTACTACGGCTACCACCTTCTATAAGAAGAGACAGTGACATGATCGTTCTCAAAGCTGCGCAATCCCAGCTGCTCGAAGCCCTGCAGTCGGTGGCCGGGATCGTCGAGCGACGACATACGCTGCCCATCCTGGCCAACGTGCTGCTGCGCAAGAACGGCGAATCGGTGGAGTTCACCACCAGCGACCTGGAGATCCAGGTGCGCACCACCGCCAGCCTCGGCGGCGACGCCGGCGAGCTTCGCACTACCGTCGGTGCGCGCAAGCTCATCGACATCCTGCGTGCGCTGCCCTCCGACCAGGTGGTCAGCCTCGGCAGCACCGGCAACAAGCTCACGCTGCAAGGCGGCAAGAGCCGCTTCACGTTGCAGACCCTGCCGGCCGATGACTTCCCGCTGGTCAACGAAAGCGTCGACTTCGGGCCCGCCTTCGCGGTGCCGCAGAAGACGCTGCGCGACCTCGTGAACCAGGTGCACTTCGCGATGGCGGTGCACGACATCCGCTACTACCTCAACGGCATCCTGTTCATCGCCGAGGGCAACACCCTCACGCTGGTGGCCACCGACGGCCATCGGCTGGCTCTGGCGCAGTCGACTCTCGAAGCCGCCGTGCCCAGCCGCCAGGAGGTGATCCTGCCGCGCAAGACGGTGCTCGAGCTGCAGCGGCTGCTGCACGACGCCGACACGCCCATCGAGATGCGCTTTGCCAGCAACCAGGCCAAGTTCGGCTTCAGTGGCATGGAGTTCGTCACCAAGCTTGTGGAAGGCAAGTTCCCCGACTTCAACCGCGTCATCCCGAAGAACCACAAGAACATCGTTGCGCTCGGCCGAGTGCCGCTGCTGGCAGCGCTGCAGCGTGCGGCCATCCTGACCAGCGAGAAGTTCAAGGGCGTGCGGCTGAACGTCGAGCCGGGCGTGCTGCGCATCAGCAGCAACAACGCCGAGCAGGAAGAGGCCAAGGAGGAACTCGAGGTCGACTACAACGGCGACGCCATCGAGATCGGCTTCAACGTCACCTACCTGATCGATGCGCTGGCCAACATCAGCCAGGAGACGCTGCGCATCGAGTTGCAGGACAGCGCCGCCAGCGCGCTGATCACGCTGCCCGACAAGCCGGGCTTCAAGTACGTGGTGATGCCGATGCGCATCTAGCGCCGCGCCGCTGGTGCACACCCCACGAGCGAGCGGGCCACGGCCCGCTTGCCGCGTTTTGTGGACGGCCGCAGCCCCTGGCGCGCGGCCCGTTGATTGAAGCGAATGACCGATCCGAACATCCCCCCGACCCCTGCACCCACGCCGGCTCCCGCGGCCGCGGAGGGTCCGCGAGAGCCCCTGCCGGCCGACAGCAGCTACGGCGAAGGCTCCATCCAGATCCTCGAAGGCCTGGAGGCGGTGCGCAAGCGCCCGGGCATGTACATCGGCGACACCTCCGACGGCACCGGCCTGCACCACCTCGTGTTCGAGGTCGTCGACAACTCCATCGACGAGGCGCTGGCCGGCTTCTGCGACGACATCGTCGTCACCATCCACAGCGACAACAGCATCAGCGTCATCGACAACGGCCGCGGCATCCCCACCGGCGTGAAGATGGACGACAAGCACGAGCCCAAGCGCAGTGCCGCCGAGATTGCGCTGACCGAACGGCACGCCGGCGGAAAATTCAACCCGAACAGCGACAAGGTCTCGGGCGGCCTGCACGGCGTGGGCGTCAGCTGCGTCAATGCGCTGAGCAAGTGGCTGCGTCTCACGGTGCGCCGCGATGGCCAGGTGCACTACGTCGAGTTCAAGCGCGGCGTCACGCAGGACCGCGTGATCGAGGTGCGCGACGGGTTCGACACCAGCCCGATGCGGATCACCGGCGAGACCGAGAAGCGCGGCACCGAGGTGCACTTCCTGCCCGACGACGCGATCTTCAACAACATCGACTTCCACTACGACGTGCTGGCCAAGCGCCTGCGCGAGCTCTCGTTCCTCAACAACGGCGTCAAGATCCGCCTCGTCGACGAGCGCAACGCCAAGGAAGACAACTTCGCGTTCGCCGGCGGCGTGAAGGGTTTCGTCGAGTTCATCAACCAGGGCAAGAAAGTCCTGCACCCGAACATCTTCCACGCCATCGGCGAAAAGCAAAGCGAGCAGAACACCGCCATCGGCGTCGAGGTGTCGATGCAGTGGAACGACGGCTACAGCGAATCGGTGCTGTGCTTCACCAACAACATCCCGCAGCGCGACGGCGGCACCCACCTCACCGGCCTGCGCGCGGCGATGACCCGCGTCATCAACAAGTACATCGAGGAGACCAAGCTCGCGGAGAAGGCCAAGGTTGAGATTGCCGGCGACGACATGCGCGAAGGTCTGGCGTGCGTCATCAGCGTCAAGGTGCCCGAGCCCAAGTTCAGCAGCCAGACGAAAGACAAGCTCGTCAGCAGCGAGGTGCGCGGCCCGGTCGAGGAGATCGTCGCCGCCAAGCTGGCCGAGTGGCTGCTGGAGAACCCCGCCGACGCCAAGATCGTCTGCGGCAAGATCGTCGAGGCCGCACGCGCGCGCGAAGCCGCGCGCAAGGCGCGCGAGATGACCCGCCGCAAGGGCGTGCTCGATGGCCTCGGGCTGCCCGGCAAGCTGGCCGACTGCCAGGAGAAGGACCCGGCGCTCTCGGAGATCTACATCGTCGAGGGCGACAGCGCCGGCGGCAGCGCCAAGCAGGGCCGCGACCGCAAGTTCCAGGCGATCCTGCCGCTGCGCGGCAAGATCCTCAACGTCGAGAAGGCGCGCTACGAAAAGCTCCTGTCCAGCGACGCCATCGTCACGCTGATCACGGCGCTGGGCACCGGCATCGGCAGCGACGACTTCAACATCGACAAGCTGCGTTACCACCGCATCATCATCATGACCGACGCCGACGTCGACGGCGCCCATATCCGCACGCTGCTGCTGACCTTCTTCTACCGCCAGATGCC